>NZ_JBHXPI010000004.1:331094-411985 GCF_042718575.1 Streptomyces sp. NPDC058579 | reverse complement strand
AGGCTCCCAGTAGACGACTGGGTTGATAGGCCGGATGTGGAAGCCCAGTAATGGGTGGAGCTGACCGGTACTAATAGGCCGAGGGCTTGTCCTCAGTTGCTCGCGTCCACTGTGTTAGTTCTGAAGTAACGAACTGTGCCGATATCCGGTTGGTTAACTTCATAGTGTTTCGGTGGTCATAGCGTTAGGGAAACGCCCGGTTACATTCCGAACCCGGAAGCTAAGCCTTTCAGCGCCGATGGTACTGCAGGGGGGACCCTGTGGGAGAGTAGGACGCCGCCGAACTCCCGCCCTTTTAGCTCAGTCGGTAGAGCGTCTCCATGGTAAGGAGAAGGTCAACGGTTCGATTCCGTTAAAGGGCTCCAGAGAAAACAAAGAAGGCCCCCGCCTGATGGCGGGGGCCTTCTTTGTTTTGTGCTCAAAGTGGTCCCTGTTTCTCCCCCGAAGGAGAGAAGCAGGGACCCGATGTCAGAGGGCCTTCAAGGGCTCCTGGAGGCGCATGGCCAGGATGGCCATGTCGTCGGAGGCGGGCTCCTGGGCGAAGCGTTCCACGGCGCGGAGGATGCGGGCGGCGACCGCGCCGGCCGTCAGGCCCGTACACGTCTTGAGGACCTCGATGAGGCCGTCGTCGCCGAGCATCCTCGTGCCTTCGCGGCGTTCCGTGACGCCGTCCGTGACGCAGAGGAGGACATCGCCCGGTTCCAGGGTGATGGTCTGCTCGTACAGCTCCAGGTCGTCGATGACGCCGAGGAGCGGCTGCGGGTCGGCGGCCGGGACGACCGTGCCGTCCTGGCGGAGGCGCAGCGGCAGGGGATGGCCGGCGCAGACCACCTTGAGGATGGCGGAGCCGTCCTCCTGGGGCCACATCTCGCCGTAGAGGAGCGTCAGGAAGCGGCTGCGGGCGCCCTCGTCGAGGATCGCCGCGTTGAGGCGCTCCAGGACCGCGGGGCCGCCGAAGCCCTCCCTGGCGAGCAGGCGCAGGGCGTGGCGGGCCAGGCCCGTGACGGCGGCGGCTTCCGGGCCCGTACCGCAGACGTCGCCGATGGCGAAGCCGTAGGCGTTGTCGCGGATCGGGAAGAGATCGTAGAAGTCTCCGCCGACCTCGTTGCCCTCGCCGGCCGCGCGGTAGATGACCTCGACCTCGACGTTGTCGATCTGGGGGAGGCCGGGCGGCAGCAGGCTGCGCTGGAGGGACTGGCTGATCGCCATGCGCTCCGAGTAGAGGCGGGCGTTGTCCAGGGCCAGGGCGGCTCGGCGGGAGAGGTCCTCGGCGAGCTCCAGGATCTCCTGGCGGAAGTGGTCGTCGGAGGGCTTGCCCAGGGTGAGCATGCCGATGACGCGGTTGCGGGCGACCAGGGGCAGGACCACCGTCTCGCCGCCGACCGCGGCGGCCGTGGCGAGGGTGGTGTCGATGCCGGCGGACAACGGGCCGCTGCCATGGCCGAGTTCGCGCATCGAGGTGCTGAGCGCGGCCCGGTGGGCGGCCTCGCCCGGGGCGGTCCAGACGCGGGCGCCGGGGGTGGGCACCGGGTCCGGCGGGGCGATGGAGGACAGGAGGGCCTTGAGCCCGTCGATGCGGTCCTCGTCCTCGTGGAGGACGTACGAGAGGTACGGGTCCGAGGCCTGGTCGGCGATCGTGTAGACGGCGCACCAGGTCGCGAGGGTCGGGACGGTCATCTGGGCCATGAGGGCCAGGGTCTGGTCGCGGTCGAGGGTGCCGGCCAGCAGGTCGGAGGCCTCGACGAGGAAGCTGAGGGAGCCGCGGCGGAGCCGTTCGAGCTCGCCGAGGCGGGCCGACTCGACGGCGAGCGCGATGCGGTCGGCGGCGAACTGGAGGCGCAGGGCCTCCTCGTTGGAGTAGCGGTTGGAGCCTTCGGCGGCGACGCCGAGGGAGCCGGTGAGGCGGCCCTCGACCTTGAGCGGCACGGTCACGACGGAGCGCATGCCGGTGCCCTCGAGGAGCGGTACGGCGCCGGGGACGGCCGCCAGGTCCTCGTGGACGGCCGGCATCCTGGCGGAGCCGTAGCGGCTGGCGCCGGTCTCCACGGGGACGCGGGCGAAGCGCTGGCGGGCGGAGGGGAGGCCGGTGGTGGCCCGGACCTCCAGTTCGGTCTCGTCGTCGGTGGCGAGCAGGAGGAAGGCGGAGTCGCCGTCGAGCATGTCGCGGGCGCGCTCCACCGTGCGCTGCAGGAGGCCGTCGAGGTCGTCGGGGGCCGGGGAGCCGATGAAGACCTCGAAGGGGTCCGTGGCGCGGCTCTCGGAGCCGCCGTCGGAGCCCGCGGGGCGCTGGGGGGTCTGGAGGATGGCGCGCTCGTACTCCCGTACCAGCAGGCAGACCGTCGAGGGCTCGCCCGTGGCGTCGCGTACGCGTAGGTGGGAGGCGTAGACGGGGATGATGCGTCCGTCGGCGCAGCGGATGCCGTAGCTGCCCTCCCAGCGGGAGAGGCGCAGGGCCTCGGCGAGGCCGGTGCCGATGCCGGGGGTGTGCGGCCAGGCTGCGAGGTCGCCGAGGGGCTTGCCGGTGACCTGCTCGGCGGCGTACCCGAAGAGCTCCTCGGCGTCCTCGTTCCAGGAGGTGATGGCGCCGCCGCGGTCGATCTGGGCGACGGCGACGCGGACGCGGCTGTCGGCGGTGGGGAGGAGGGCGTCGGGGATGACCGGTCCGGCGGAGCGGGTGCCGATCGGGCGCTCGGGCAGATCGAGCTGGAACCAGACATGTTTCCGCGAGGGCGTGTACTCCACGCCCCAGCGGGTGGCGAGGGCGGCGCACAGGAGCAGGCCCCGGCCGTTCTCGCGGTCGGGGTGGGCGAGGGTGCGGCCGCCCTGGACGGGGATCTCGCGCTCGGGGTAGCGGTCGGCCACCTCGACGCGGATGCCGTCCTCGCTTCGCAGGCACAGGACGTCGGCCGCGGTGCCGGCGTGGATGACGGCGTTCGTGACGAGTTCGCTGGTCAGAACGACGGCGTCGTCGACGACCTCGGCGTACCCCCAGCCCTGGAGGGTGTCCCGGACGAAGGCGCGGGCGGTCGCGACGGACCGCCCCACCGGGTCGAAGGTGGCAGCCGCCCGCGCGGTGATCACAGAACTCCTCGTACGCGTCTCGACGCCCGGCTCCGCCATGGTTCGGTCTGCCCCTCCCGCTGCGCCCGGTGGTCGTTTCGCGCCACCCCGCCCCCGCCGGGCGGCCCGGGGCGGTTGGACAGCCGGATGCCAGGTTACTTACCTTCGCTGTCCGAGCGGATGCCGGTCGCAACTGTTTCCGTCCCACGGGGACGGGGACGCTATGCGAAGCTGCCGAACTGTTATCGCCAGGTTCGCCTGCGGTGAAACACTGGGCAGGCTTGTGGTGACGGCCCGGGCAGTACGGTCAACCCCTTCGGGAGGGACACGGTGGAGTCTGGCACGGCGGCGCGGCGCGGTGGTGGTGGCACGACGCGCGCGAAGGGCGGACGGCCCCGGAGCGGTGAGACGGTGCAGGTGGACGCGGCGGCCATGGAGCGGCTGCTGGCCGCCCTGGTGTCGATGCGGGACGGGAACTTCCGTAAACGACTGACCGTGTCGGGCGACGGGATGATGGCGGAGATCTCCGCCGTCTTCAACGAGGTCGCCGACCGGCAGATGCATCTGACCGGCGAGTTGTCGCGGGTCAGGCGCATGGTGGGGCGTGAGGGCAAGCTGTCCGAGCGCCTGGAGGCCGGTCCCAGTGAGGGCGCGTGGCTGGCGGCGATCGAGGCCGCGAACGCGCTGGTCGACGACATGACGCGGCCCGTCTCCGAGGTGGGGCGGGTGCTTTCGGCGGTGGCCGAGGGTGATCTGGGTCAGCGGATGGACCTGCGGTCCGAGGGGCCGGAGGGTCGGCCGCTGCGCGGGGAGTTCCTGAAGGTCGCCCGGACGGTGAACAACCTGGTCGACCAGTTGTCGGCGTTCACCGACGAGGTGACGCGGGTCGCACTCGAGGTGGGTACCGAGGGCATCCTCGGCGGTCAGGCCCAGGTGCGTGGAATGTCCGGTTCGTGGAAGGACCTCACGGACTCGGTCAACACGATGGCGTATCGATTGACCGCGCAGGTACGTGACATCGCTCTCGTCACGACGGCGGTGGCCAAGGGTGATCTGTCCCGGAAGGTCACGGTTCATGTGGCCGGGGAGATGCTCCAGCTGAAGAACACCGTCAACACGATGGTGGATCAGCTGTCGTCGTTCTCCTCCGAGGTGACGCGAGTCGCCCGCGAGGTGGGCACCGAGGGCGAGCTGGGCGGTCAGGCGGAGGTCGCCGGGGTCGGCGGTGTGTGGAAGGACCTCACCGACTCCGTCAACACGATGGCGGGAAACCTCACCAATCAGGTGAGGGGTATCGCCGAGGTCACCACGGCGGTCGCCAACGGCGATCTGTCCCAGAAGGTCACGGTCAGCGCGCGCGGCGAGGTCGCGCAGCTCGCGGACACCATCAACCAGATGACCGAGACGCTGCGGACGTTCGCCGACGAGGTGACCCGGGTGGCGAGCGAGGTCGGCGCCGAGGGTCTGCTCGGCGGGCAGGCACAGGTGCCCGGCGCGGCCGGCACGTGGAAGGACCTGACCGACTCGGTCAACACCGTCTTCCGGAACATCACCACGCAGGTGCGGGACATCGCCCAGGTCACCACGGCGGTGGCCAACGGTGACCTGTCTCAGAAGGTCACCGTCGACGTGGCCGGCGAGATGCTGGAGCTGAAGAACACCGTCAACACGATGGTGGACCAGCTGTCCGCGTTCGGTTCGGAGGTGACCCGGGTCGCGCGGGAGGTCGGTGTCGAGGGTCTGCTCGGCGGCCAGGCGCACGTGCCGGGCGCGGCGGGGACCTGGAAGGACCTCACCGATTCGGTGAACAACGCGTTCCGGAACCTGACGGGTCAGGTGCGGGACATCGCGCAGGTCACGACGGCGGTGGCCAACGGTGACCTTTCTCAGAAGGTCACGGTGGACGTGGCCGGCGAGATGCTGGAGCTGAAGAACACCGTCAACACGATGGTGTCGCAGCTGTCGAACTTCGCCGACCAGGTGACGCGGATGGCGCGTGACGTGGGCACGGAGGGCCGCCTCGGCGGTCAGGCGCGGGTCGACGGTGTCTCCGGTACGTGGAAGGAGCTCACCGACTCCGTCAACTTCATGGCCGGCAACCTGACGTCCCAGGTACGGCAGATCGCGCAGGTCACGACGGCGGTGGCGCGGGGTGACCTGTCGCAGAAGATCGACGTGGACGCGCGCGGCGAGATCCTGGAGCTCAAGAACACCATCAACACGATGGTCGACCAGCTCTCCGCGTTCGCGGAGCAGGTGACCCGGGTGGCCCGCGAGGTGGGTACGGACGGCCGGCTCGGCGGTCAGGCGCAGGTGCCCGGCGTGGCCGGGGTGTGGCGGGACCTGACGGACTCGGTGAACGGCATGGCCGGGAACCTCACCGCTCAGGTCCGTAACATCGCGGGCGTCGCCACGGCGGTGGCGCGCGGTGACCTGTCGCAGAAGATCGACGTGGACGCGCGCGGCGAGATCCTGGAGCTGAAGAACACCCTCAACACCATGGTCGACCAGCTCTCCAGCTTCGCGGAGCAGGTGACGCGGGTGGCCCGTGAGGTGGGTACGGAGGGCATCCTGGGCGGTCAGGCCGAGGTACAGGGGGTCTCCGGCACCTGGAAGGACCTCACCCAGTCGGTGAACTTCATGGCCAACAACCTGACTTCGCAGGTGCGGAACATCGCCGAGGTCACCACGGCGGTCGCCAAGGGCGACCTGTCGAAGAAGATCACCGTCGACGCCAAGGGCGAGATCCTGGAGCTGGTGACGACCGTCAACACGATGGTCGACCAGCTGTCCAACTTCGCCGACGAGGTGACGCGGGTGGCCCGCGAGGTGGGTACGGAGGGAATCCTCGGCGGTCAGGCGCGGGTGCGCGGGGTCACCGGCATCTGGAAGGACCTGAGCGACAACGTCAACCTGATGGCCAACAACCTGACGAGTCAGGTGCGGAACATCTCCCGGGTCTCCTCGGCGGTCGCCAACGGCGATCTGACGAAGAAGGTGACGGTCGAGGCGCGCGGCGAGGTCGCCGAGCTGGCCGACACCGTCAACACGATGGTGACGACCCTGTCCTCGTTCGCGGACGAGGTGACCCGAGTCGCCCGCGAGGTGGGTACGGAGGGCGAACTGGGCGGCCAGGCAACGGTTCCGGGTGTCTCGGGCACCTGGAAGGACCTGACCGAGTCGGTGAACTCGATGGCCTCGAACCTGACGGGTCAGGTGCGCCAGATCGCCGCCGTCACGACCGCCATCGCCAAGGGCGACCTGACCAAGAAGATCGACATCGACGCGCGCGGTGAGATCCAGGAGCTGAAGAACACCATCAACACGATGGTCGACCAGCTGTCCTCCTTCGCCGAGGAGGTCACGCGCGTGGCCCGCGAGGTGGGTACGGAGGGCATCCTCGGCGGCCAGGCGCGCGTCCGGGACGTCGACGGCACCTGGCGAGACCTGACCGAGTCCGTGAACGAGATGGCCGGGAACCTGACGCGGCAGGTGCGCGCGATCGCGGCCGTCGCCACGGCGGTGACCCGGGGCGATCTGAACCTGAAGATCGACGGCGTGGACGCGGCGGGCGAGATCCAGGCGCTTCAGGACAACATCAACACCATGATCGCCAACCTGCGCGACACCACCCTCGCCAACGAGGAGCAGGACTGGCTCAAGGGCAACCTGGCCCGGATTTCCGGTCTGATGCAGGGCCGGCGCGACCTGGACGACGTCGCCTCGCTCATCATGAGCGAGCTGACGCCGGTCGTCTCCGCCCAGCACGGCGCCTTCTTCGTGGCGATGCCGACCGGCTCCGCGACCGGCGGCGCCGAACTCGGCCGGCAGGGGGAGAACGCGTACGAGCTGCGGATGCGCGGCAGTTACGGCTATTCGGCCGGTTCCATGCCGACCTCGTTCCGGCCCGGTGAGACGCTCATCGGGACGGCGGCCGAGGAGAAGCGGACGATCCAGGTCAATGTGCCGCCGGGCTATCTGAAGATCTCCTCGGGGCTCGGAGAGGCCGCCCCGGCGCATGTGATCGTCCTTCCCGTCCTCTTCGAGGGGAAGGTGCTCGGTGTGATCGAGCTGGCCTCGTTCCAGCCGTTCACGCAGATCCAGCGGGACTTCCTCAACCAGCTCGCCGAGCTGATCGCCACCACGGTCAACACCATCAGCGTCAACACGAAGACCGAGGTGCTGCTCAAGCAGTCCCAGGAGCTGACCGAGCAGCTGCGCGAGCGTTCGGCGGAGCTGGAGCACCGGCAGAAGGAGCTCCAGGGCTCCAACCTGGAGCTGGAGGAGAAGGCCGAGCTGCTCGCCCGGCAGAACCGGGACATCGAGGTGAAGAACACCGAGATCGAGGAGGCCCGGCAGGTCCTGGAGGAGCGGGCCGAGCAGCTCGCGGTCTCCATGCGGTACAAGTCCGAGTTCCTGGCGAACATGTCGCACGAGCTGCGGACCCCGCTCAACTCGCTGCTGATCCTGGCGAAGCTGCTCGCCGACAACGCGGACCACAACCTCTCGCCCAAGCAGGTCGAGTTCGCCGAGACCATCCACGGCGCCGGTTCCGATCTGCTCCAGCTGATCAACGACATCCTCGACCTGTCCAAGGTCGAGGCGGGCAAGATGGACGTCTCCCCGACCCGTATCGCGCTCGTCCAGCTCGTCGACTACGTGGAGGCCACCTTCCGGCCGCTGACCGCCGAGAAGGGGCTCGACTTCTCGGTCCGGGTCTCGCCCGAGCTGCCCGCCACGCTCCACACCGACGAGCAGCGCCTGCTCCAGGTGCTGCGCAACCTGCTGTCCAACGCGGTGAAGTTCACCGACTCGGGCGCCGTGGAGCTGGTCATCCGGCCGGCCGGGACGGACGTGCCGCAGTCGATCCGGGAGCAGCTCCTGGAATCCGGTTCGCTGCGCGACCCGGAGGCCGACCTGATCGCGTTCTCTGTGACGGACACCGGCATCGGGATCGCCGCGGGGAAGATGCGGGTGATCTTCGAGGCGTTCAAGCAGGCGGACGGCACGACCAGCCGCAAGTACGGCGGTACGGGCCTGGGTCTGTCGATCTCCCGGGAAATCGCGCGCCTGCTGGGCGGTGAGATCTACGCGGCGAGCGAGCCGGGCCGCGGCTCCACGTTCACGCTCTACCTGCCGCTGAGCCCCAGCGAGCTGCCTCCGCACGGCTACGGGCCGGGGGAGCAGGGGACGGTGGACCCGCGCACGGGTCTGGAGGACGGCTCTATGGGCGCGATCCTGCCGCCGTTCCCGCCCACGCCGATGGCGGCCGATCTGCGCTCCGGCGCAGGGGCGCTGTTCCGGCACCGGCGCAAGGCGGTGCAGCAGTCCGGGTTCGACGAGCGGCAGCCGGCGCTGCCTGGCCAGCCGGCCCGGGGCGGTCAGGCCGAGCAGGCGGCCGACGAGGACCGGGTGGAGGCCGAGCCGCGCCGTACGTTCCTGTTCAGCGGCGAGAAGGTGCTGATCGTGGACGACGACATCCGTAACGTCTTCGCGCTGACCAGCGTCCTGGAGCAGCACGGGCTCGCGGTCCTGTACGCGGAGAACGGCCGAGAAGGCATCGAAGTCCTGGAGCAGCACGACGATGTGACGGTCGTGCTGATGGACATCATGATGCCCGAGATGGACGGATACGCGACGACGACCGCGATCCGCCGGATGCCGCAGTTCGCCGGGCTGCCGATCATCGCGCTCACCGCGAAGGCGATGAAGGGCGACCGGGAGAAGGCGATCGAGTCGGGCGCCTCCGACTACGTCACCAAGCCGGTCGACCCCGATCACCTGCTGTCGGTGATGGAGGAGTGGATGCGCGGAAACGGAAGCGAGGGTTGTTGACGCACTGTCGCCGCAGGCGTGTGAGAGGGCGGGATCCGGGGAACCTTCTGGTCTCTCACCACGTTTCTGCTACGTGCACAGTGACATCGTGGTGACAGGGTGTGGCGACAGGCGGGGTGCGGCTACCATGACCGGCACAAGGACGGACGGCGCATGGGAGTCGTCTTCTGGGGCGGCGCCCGGTGCTTCCCTCGGCTCGGCGAGTCGGGGAGAGCCGATGCCGGGGCGAGGAGGACGGGGCATGGTGCAGAAGGCCAAGATCCTCCTGGTCGATGACCGGCCGGAGAATCTGCTGGCGCTGGAGGCCATTCTCTCCGCGCTCGATCAGACGCTGGTGCGGGCATCGTCCGGGGAGGAAGCGCTCAAGGCGCTGCTGACCGATGACTTCGCGGTCATTCTGCTGGATGTCCAGATGCCGGGAATGGACGGATTCGAGACCGCCGCGCACATCAAGCGGCGTGAGCGGACCCGGGACATCCCGATCATCTTCCTCACCGCGATCAACCACGGACCGCACCACACCTTCCGCGGGTACGCGGCGGGCGCGGTGGACTACATCTCCAAGCCGTTCGACCCGTGGGTGCTGCGCGCCAAGGTCTCGGTCTTCGTCGAGCTGTACATGAAGAACTGCCAGCTGCGCGAGCAGGCCGCGCTGCTCCGGCTCCAGCTGGAGGGCGGCGGTTCCGGCGGCCACGCCAAGGAGTCGGCCGGGCTGCTCGCCGAGCTCTCCGCCCGCCTCGCGGCGGTCGAGGAGCAGGCCGAGGCGCTGTCCAAGCAGCTCGACGACGACTCGGCCGATGCCGCCGCCGTCGCCACCGCCGCCCATCTGGAGCGCAAGCTCACGGGGCTGCGGCGGGCCCTGGACGCACTGGAGCCCGGCGCGGGCGGACCGCCCGTGCTGCCCTCACAGAGCTGACGCGGCGTCAAGCTGTGACCGCCCGCGGTGAGCGGGCGTCAGTTCCACGCCCTGGTAGGGGCGACACGAACGGGTGAGCCCGGATGGCACGTGTCCCGCGCGGCTCACACCGGTAACCTCAGCATCATGGCCTCACGTACGTCCGGCAAGGGTTCCCAGGGCGCGGCGGGCACCGCGAAGCCGCGCGCCGGCCGTACGAGCGGCGCCGCGAAGAAAGCGGCGCCCGCGAAATCGCCCGCCAAGCCGCCCGCGAAGAAGACCGCGGCGAAGAAAGCCGTGCCCGCGAAGCGCGCGCCCGCCAAGAAGACCGCCGCGAAGAAACCGGCGCCCAAGCCCGCGCCCTCTCCGACCGGTGGCGTGTACCGGCTGGCGCGCGGGCTCTGGCTCGGCCTCGCGCACGGCGTGGGGGCGCTCTTCCGGGGGATAGGGCGCGGAGCGAAGGGCCTCGACCCCGCCCACCGCAAGGACGGCCTGGCGCTGCTGCTGCTCGGTGTCGCCCTGGTCGTCGCCGCCGGCACCTGGTCCAACCTCCGCGGCCCGGTCGGCGACCTCGTGGAGATGCTCGTCACCGGCGCGTTCGGCCGGCTCGACCTGCTCGTGCCGCTGCTGGTCGGCGCGATCGGCGTCCGGCTGATCCTCTACCCGGAGAAGCCCGAGGCCAACGGGCGGATCGTCATCGGCCTGTCCGCCCTCGTCATCGGGGTGCTCGGACAGGTCCACATCGCCTGCGGCTCGCCCGGCCGGGGCGAGGGCACCGAGGCCATGCAGGACGCCGGCGGGCTCATCGGCTGGGCCGCGTCCAAGCCGCTGATCTTCATGACCGGCGAGGTCCTCGCCGTACCGCTGCTCGTGCTGCTCACGATCTTCGGGCTGCTCGTCGTCACCGCGACGCCCGTCAACGCCATCCCGCAGCGGCTGCGCGCGCTCGGCGCCAGGCTCGGCCTGGTCGAGCCGGCGTACGACCCCGAGGCCGACGCGGAGGCGTACGACGACGACTGGCGCGAGGCCGACCCGCAGCCTGCCGCGCGCGCCCGGCGCACGCCCCCCGGGGCCTCGCAGGTGTACGACGTCGACCAGGCCGAGGAGGAGGCCCTCACCCGGCGCAGGCGCCCGCGCAGGCCCTCGGTGCAGCCCCCCTTCGACCGGCCCATGGACGCCGTGGACGTGGCCGCCGCGGCCGCCGCAGCCCTGGACGGCGCCGTGCTCAACGGGATGCCGCCCTCCCCGCTGGTCGCCGGCCTCACCCGGGACGTCACCGCCGAGCGCGCGGCGGCGGTCGCCGCTGCCGCCGCCGAAGCCGCCCGGGAGGGCGAGGCCGAGGCCCCGTCAGCCGCGCCGGTCCCGGGCGCCCGCGTCGAGAAGGCCGGGCGGCTGCCCGGAGCCGTACCGGACCTCACCAAGCCCGCGCCCGAGCACTCCGAGCTGCCGCCGCGCGCGGAGCAGCTCCAGCTGTCCGGGGACATCACGTACGCGCTGCCCTCGCTCGACCTGCTGGAGCGCGGCGGGCCCGGCAAGACGCGCAGCGCGGCGAACGACGTCGTGGTGGACGCGCTCTCCAACGTCTTCAGCGAGTTCAAGGTCGACGCGGCCGTCACCGGCTTCACGCGCGGGCCGACGGTCACGCGGTACGAGGTCGAGCTCGGCCCCGCCGTGAAGGTCGAGAAGATCACGGCCCTGACCAAGAACATCGCGTACGCCGTGGCCTCCCCGGACGTACGGATCATCTCGCCGATCCCCGGCAAGTCCGCCGTCGGCATCGAGATCCCGAACTCCGACCGGGAGATGGTCAACCTCGGCGACGTGCTGCGGCTCGCCGCGGCCGCCGAGGACGACCATCCGATGCTGGTCGCGCTCGGCAAGAACGTCGAGGGCGGCTACGAGATGGCCAACCTGGCGAAGATGCCGCACGTCCTGGTCGCCGGCGCCACCGGCTCCGGAAAGTCCTCGTGCATCAACTGCCTGATCACGTCGGTGATGATAAGAGCGACCCCCGAGGACGTCCGGATGGTGCTCGTCGACCCCAAGCGGGTCGAGCTCACGGCGTACGAGGGCATCCCGCACCTGATCACGCCGATCATCACCAACCCCAAGCGTGCCGCCGAGGCGCTGCAGTGGGTGGTGCGCGAGATGGACCTGCGCTATGACGACCTGGCCGCGTTCGGCTTCCGGCACATCGACGACTTCAACGAGGCCATCCGCAACGGCAAGGTCAAGCTGCCCGAGGGCAGCGAGCGCGACCTGAAGCCGTATCCGTACCTGCTGGTGATCGTGGACGAGCTGGCCGACCTGATGATGGTCGCGCCCCGGGACGTCGAGGACGCCATCGTCCGGATCACCCAGTTGGCGCGGGCCGCCGGCATCCACCTGGTGCTCGCGACGCAGCGGCCGTCGGTGGATGTCGTGACCGGTCTGATCAAGGCGAACGTGCCCTCGCGGCTCGCGTTCGCGACCTCCTCCCTCGCGGACAGCCGGGTCATCCTCGACCAGCCCGGGGCCGAGAAGCTCATCGGGAAGGGTGACGGACTGTTCCTGCCGATGGGGGCGAACAAGCCCGTCCGCATGCAGGGTGCCTTCGTCACGGAGGCCGAGGTCGCGGCCGTCGTCCAGCACTGCAAGGACCAGATGGCGCCGGTCTTCCGGGACGACGTCACCGTCGGCACCAGGCAGAAGAAGGAGATCGACGAGGAGATCGGCGACGACCTGGACCTGCTCTGCCAGGCCGCCGAGCTGGTCGTCTCCACGCAGTTCGGCTCCACCTCGATGCTCCAGCGCAAGCTGCGGGTCGGCTTCGCCAAGGCCGGGCGGCTGATGGACCTCATGGAGTCGCGGAGCATCGTCGGACCGAGCGAGGGGTCCAAGGCGCGGGACGTGCTCGTCAAGCCGGACGAGCTGGACGGGGTGCTCGCCGTCATCCGGGGGGATTCCGAGGGGTAGCGGGGACCCTCCCCGGCCGTGCGGCGGGGCCGCGCGGCCATGTGGCCGAGGGGCCCTGGCCATAACGAGACCTGGCCGAGACTCACTCGTAAGGGAACTTGGGCAACCGTTTCCCTTGGGCGTACGTCAAGTTGGAGGGAGGGACAGCAGGATGTCCCAGCCTCATGGCGTACAAACAGCGTATGCCCGGTTGCCCCACCCTTTCGTACCACCCATAGACTGAGCATCCAGCAGGTGGTTACACGCTCGAAAGGCGCTCTCGTGTCCATCGGCAACTCCCCCGAATCCCCCGAAGACGACCGGAACTTCCCGGCAGACGACCGGGATTCGATCGGTCGCGCCCTCCAGCAGGGCCGGATCGCCGCCGGTCTCACCGTCGACGAGGTCAGTGCTTCCACGCGGGTCCGCATCCCGATCGTGCACGCGATCGAGGAGGACGACTTCTCCCGCTGCGGTGGCGACGTCTACGCCCGCGGGCACATCCGAACGCTCGCCCGCGCCGTCGGACTCGATCCCGCGCCACTGGTCGAGCAGTACGACGCCGACCACGGCGGACGGCCCGCGCCCACCCCCGCGGCGCCGCTGTTCGAGGCGGAACGCATCCGCCCCGAGCCGCGCCGCCCCAACTGGACCGCGGCGATGGTGGCCGCGATCGTGGCCGTCGTCGGTTTCGTCGGCTTCACGATGTTCAACGGGACCGATACGACGGACGGCGCCGGTGCCGTCGCCGAGGGCCCGGCCCCGGAGAAGAAGACCACCAGCCCGACCACGAAGCCGACCACCACCCCGCCGCGCCCGGTGCCGAGCGCCATCGCGGCGGTCCCGAAGGACAAGGTCACGGTCAAGCTGACCGCGAACGACGACAAGAGCTGGATCTCCGCCAAGGCGAGCAACGGCAAGCTGCTCTTCGACGGGCTCCTCCTCGCGGGCGAGTCCAAGACCTTCCAGGACGACGAGCGGGTCGACCTGATCCTCGGCAACGCCGGCGCGATCGAGCTCTTCGTGAATGGCAAGAAGATCGAAGAGAAGTTCGAATCCGGTGCCGTCGAGCGGCTCTCCTACGCCAAGGGCGACCCCGAGGCCGGATGATCCTCCGGGCGACCGTCGCGCAGGTGAACCCTGCGCGGCGGGGGTACGGCCGGGACGAAGTAGTCTTGAGTCCATGCCCGAACGCCGTACCGTCGCCCTTGTCACTCTTGGCTGCGCCCGTAACGAGGTGGACTCGGAGGAGCTCGCAGGCCGCTTGGCAGCGGACGGCTGGGAGCTCGTCGAGAACGCCGGGGAAGCCGATGTCGCCGTCGTCAACACCTGTGGATTCGTCGAAGCCGCCAAGAAGGACTCCGTCGACGCCCTCCTCGAAGCCAATGATCTGAAGGATCATGGCAAGACCCAGGCCGTCGTCGCGGTCGGCTGCATGGCCGAGCGGTACGGCAAGGAGCTCGCCGAAGCCCTCCCCGAGGCCGACGGTGTGCTCGGCTTCGACGACTACGCCGACATCTCCAACCGGCTCCAGACCATCCTCAGCGGCGGCAGCGTGGAGGCCCACACCCCGCGCGACCGCCGCAAGCTGCTGCCGCTGTCGCCCGTGGAGCGCCAGAAGGCGGCCGCCGGCATCGCCCTGCCGGGCCACGGCGCCGTCGAGGCGCCCTCGGAGACGCCCGTCGAGGCGCCCGAGAACGTGCCGGCCGACCTGCCCGAGGGCCTCGCTCCGGCCTCCGGGCCGCGCGCCCCGCTCCGCCGCCGCCTGGACCGCAGCCCCGTCGCCTCGGTGAAGCTCGCCTCCGGCTGCGACCGCCGGTGCTCGTTCTGCGCCATCCCGTCCTTCCGCGGCTCCTTCGTCTCGCGGCGGCCCTCCGACGTCCTCAACGAGACGCGCTGGCTCGCCGAGCAGGGCGTGAAGGAGGTCATGCTGGTCTCCGAGAACAACACCTCGTACGGCAAGGACCTCGGCGACATCCGCCTCCTGGAGAGCCTGCTGCCCGAGCTCGCGGCCGTCGACGGCATCGAGCGGGTCCGGGTCAGCTACCTCCAGCCCGCCGAGATGCGGCCCGGCCTGATCGACGTCCTCACGTCGACCGAGAAGGTCGCCCCGTACTTCGACCTGTCCTTCCAGCACAGCGCCCCTGACGTGCTGCGGGCCATGCGCCGCTTCGGCGACACCGACCGCTTCCTGGAGCTCCTGGAGACCATCCGCGGCAAGGCCCCGCTGGCCGGCGCCCGGTCCAACTTCATCGTCGGCTTCCCCGGCGAGACCGAGGCGGACTTCGCCGAGCTGGAACGCTTCGTCACGCACGCGCGGCTCGACGCCATCGGCGTCTTCGGCTACTCCGACGAGGACGGCACCGAAGCCGCCACGTACGAGCACAAGCTCGACCAGGAGGTCGTCGACGAGCGGCTCGCCCACCTCTCCCGGCTCGCCGAGGAGCTCACCGCCCAGCGTGCGGAGGAGCGGATCGGAGAGACCCTGGAAGTACTGGTGGAATCGATCGACGACGAGGACGGCGTGATCGGCCGCGCGGCGCACCAGGCGCCGGAGACGGACGGCCAGGTCGTCATCACCGCGGACTCCGCCGCGAGCCTGGAGCTGACTCCGGGCCGTATGGTCGTGGCGAAGGTCGTGGCGACGGAAGGCGTCGACCTGGTGGCCGAGTGTCTTTTCGAGGAGGCGGGCAGATGACCGGAGTCCCGGCATCCGCGACGGGCGGGACCGGTAGGCCCGCGCCCGGCGGCAAGCTGGGCTCCGCGGCGGTCGATCAGGCCAGCCTGTGGAACATCGCCAACATCCTCACCATGGTCCGGCTGGTGCTCGTGCCCGCCTTCGTGGTGCTGCTGCTCCAGGACGGCGGTCACGACCCCGTCTGGCGCGCGTGGGCGTGGGCCGCGTTCGCCGTCGCCATGATCACGGACATCTTCGACGGCCATCTGGCGCGGACGTACAACCTGGTCACGGACTTCGGCAAGATCGCCGACCCGATCGCCGACAAGGCGATCATGGCGGCCGGGCTGATCTGTCTGTCGTCGCTCGGCGACCTGCCGTGGTGGGTGACGGTCGTGATCCTCGCGCGAGAGCTCGGGATCACGATGATGCGGTTCTGGGTGATCCGGCACGGGGTCATTCCGGCCAGTCGCGGCGGCAAGATGAAGACCTTGGCGCAGGGCACGGCGGTCGGGATGTACGTGCTGGTGCTGACCGGTCCACTTGCCACCTTGCGCTTCTGGGTGATGGCGGTGGCCGTCGTGCTGACGGTCGTCACCGGTCTGGATTACGTCCGGCAGGCGATCGTCTTGCGGCGCCGGGGGCTCGCTGAGGAGCGGGCGGCGGGTGCTGCTGACGCCGGTGCTGGTGTTGCTGCTGGGGCTGGTGCGGCCGGCGAGGCGGCTCCCGAGGGTGCGGCGCAGCCCGTGCCGGGGCCGGCCAGTGGGCCGGAGGCCTCCGGGGTGTCCACGAGTGACGCCTCCACCGCGGGGCCCGCTGCGGGGTCGGGGCGATGAACCGGGCCGCCCGCGTGCTGGAGCTGCTTGCGGAGCGTGGTCAGAGCCTCGCCGCGGCGGAGTCCCTCACGGGCGGTCTCGTGGCCGCGGAGCTCACTTCCGTGCCCGGGGCATCAAAAGTCTTCCTCGGGTCCGTCACGGCGTACGCAACGGCCCTGAAGCGGGATCTCCTGGGTGTCGACGAGCTCCTGCTCGGCGAGCACGGCGCGGTGGACCCCGAGGTAGCGCTGCAGATGGCCGTGGGTGCGCGGGTCCGGCTCGGCGCCGACTGGGGCCTCGCGACGACCGGTGTCGCCGGTCCCGATCCGCAGGACGGCCAGCCCGTCGGCACCGTCTACGTGGCGGTGGCGGGGCCCGTGGGCGCCGGGAAAGTGGTCGCATTGCGGTTGAACGGCGACCGTGCGGAAATCCGTAGAGAGAGCGTACGGAGCGTGCTGGAACTGCTCGGCGACGAACTCTCGGGAAATGGGCGGGCACAGGATACGGAACAGAACGGGGGGAATTGATGTTTGCAGCCCTGAGTGAACACGACATCGCTCCCCGCACGGCCGCAGCGCGAGGCGGTACGGTGGGGCGTGAAGGATGCGGCTACGCGGTCCGAGGAGGGAGCCACCGATGATTCTGCTCCGTCGCCTGTTGGGTGACGTGCTGCGTCGGCAGCGCCAGCGCCAGGGCCGTACTCTGCGCGAAGTCTCCTCGTCCGCCCGAGTTTCGCTCGGCTATCTCTCCGAGGTGGAGCGGGGGCAGAAGGAGGCTTCCTCCGAGCTGCTCTCCGCGATCTGCGACGCGCTTGACGTACGGATGTCCGAGCTCATGCGTGAAGTGAGCGACGAGCTGTCGCTGGCCGAACTGGCCGAGTCGGCAGCCGCGAGCGAACCGGTGCCCACGCCGGTACGCCCGATGCTCAATTCGGTGTCGGTGACGTCGGTGGCAGGTGTGTCCACCGAGCGGGTGACCATCAAGGCGCCCGCCGAAGCGGTCGACGTCGTCGCTGCCTGAACCGAAGTGGGCGAAGCCCCGGTCGGTGTCCCGTGCGGACATCGACCGGGGCTTTCGTCGTTCGTCGGTTGAATTCCGTTCAATTCGGTTGTGCGGTTACGGATTGTTCCGAGATGCCCTGCTTTCGTGCGTCGTGCATCGTGGGGAGAACGTACGACTGGTTGGAGATTCCGCATGTCTGTCGTCAAGAGCCCCCTGTCCGACGCCGACCTGAAGACGGTCGGCTCCGCTCTGCAGGGAGCGCTGGTCGACCTCGTCGATCTGGCCCTGGTCGCCAAGCAGGTGCACTGGAACGTGGTGGGGCCGCGGTTCCGTTCGATCCATCTGCAGCTCGACGAGGTCGTGCTCACCGCCCGTCAGCACTCCGACGTCGTCGCCGAGCGGCCTCGGCGATCGGCGTGAACCCGGACGGGCGATCCGCGACGGTCGCCTCGACGAGTGCGGTGGGGGCGGTCGCGGTGGCGAACGGCTGGATCAAGGACAAGGACGCGGTGGCGCTCCTCGTCCAAGCCCTCGACGCGGTGATCGTGGGGATGCGGGAGCGCATCCAGGAGACCGGCGATCCCGACCCGGTCAGCCAGGACGTACTGATCGGTCTGACGGCCGATCTCGAGAAGCACGCCTGGATGTTCCAGGCCGAGAGTGCCTAGCGTGGCGCCCGCGCTGTGCGGCTCGTGCGCCGGGGCTGCCTCCTGTGCGCCCTCCCGCAGGGTGATACGGCCGGTCTAGCGTCGACCGCAGGAGGCGGCCATGGTACGGCGACGGGTTGCGCTGGGGACGCTCGGGTGGGTGACGGGCGGCCTTGCGGCCGGCGGGCTGTGGTGGTGGGCGGTGCTGCGACTGGTGCTGGTTCCCGAGCAGTCGGGGCTGGTGGAAGGGGCGGTCGCGGCCGGCGGCTGGGGGCTGAGTCTGCTGCCGGTGCACGTGACGGCGTCCGCCGCCGTGGGCGGCCGGACGCGTGCGGGACCGGCGCGCGCCGGGTCGGCGGGGTCGGCCGGGTCGGCCGGGTCGGCTGGGTCGGCTGGGCGTGGTGGCTCGGCCGGGTAGGGCGGGTCCGCCGGGTCGGCAGGGTCCGCCGGGCGGGTCGTGCGGGTTGTGCGGGGCACAGGGGGTCCCGCACGGGTCACCACGGCATCGCGACGCCGCCGTTGGGGCGGAGGATCTGACCCGTCGTGAAGGCGGCGGCGTCGGACGCGAGGTGGAGGACCGCGTGGGCGATGTCCTGCGGTTCGCCCACCCGGCCCAGGGGGGAACGTCGGGCCATGACCGCCTCCGCCTGCTCCTGGGCCGCGGGCTCGTGCCGGTCGGTCATGGGGGTACGGATCCAGCCGGGGGCGATCGCGTTGACCCGGATACCGTGCTGCCCGACCTCGGTGGCCAGCGTCTTGGTCAGCTGGACGACGGCTGCCTTGGTGACGCTGTAGCAGAGCAGGCCCGGGCTCGCGGTGTCCATGGCGCCCGAGGCCATCGTGACGATGGAGCCGCGGGTGCCGGTCGCGATCATCGAACGGGCGGCCTCCTGGCAGGCGTAGAGGACACCCTTGAAGTTGACCGCGAGGACGCGGTCCAGGTCCTCGTCGCGGGTCTCCAGGACGGTGCTCGTGTGCATGATCCCGGCGACGGCGACCATCGTGTGCAGCGGGCCGGCGACGGCGACGGCGGTGGCGAGTGCGGCGCGGTCGGTGACGTCGAGGACGTGGGTGTGCGCGGTGCCGCCGTGCTCGGAGACGAGTTTCGCGGTCTCGTGGAGGCCGGGCTCGTCGCGGTCCGCGCAGTGGACGGTGGCGCCCGCCTGGGCCAAGAGGGTGGCGGTCGCGCGGCCGATACCGCTCGCGGCTCCGGTGACGAAGGCGGTGCGGCCGGTGAAGTCGTACGCCGTGAGGGCCATGACCGGACCGTACGACTGGATCTGACGGTCCGTCAATTGGTGGGATGGATTTGCCGACTCGCCGATTCACCGATTCGCCGGAGGCGGGTGAGGTCAGGCCGCAGGGCCCTTCTGGCAGCCAGGGCACCAGTAGGAGACGCGGTCGTCGGGTGCGGATCGGTGGGCCGTGGGTCCGGCGCGGCGGACTGTGGTGCCGCAGCGCAGGCAGGGGCGGTGCTCGCGGCCGTACACGTAGAGGTGGTGCGCGGGGTGGCGGGTCGTGGTGGTGCGCCGGTCCGGGCGGTCCTTGTTCGCCTCCAGGAGGCGGTGCGCGGTGGCGACCAGGCGTTCGGGGACACCGGGCGGGAGCTCGCCGACCGGGAGCCAGGGGGTGACGGCGGCGAGGAACGCCAGCTCGGACTTGTACACATTGCCGATGCCCGCGAGGTTCCGCTGGTCGAGGAGGGCCTCGCCGAGAGGGCGGTCGGGGTCGGCGGTGAGACGCCGGACGGCCTCCGCCGGATCCCAGTCCGGGCCGAGGAGGTCCGGGCCCAGGTGGCCGACGACCTTCTCCTCCTCTGCCGTGCGGATCAGTTCCAGGACCGGGAGGCGGTAGCCGACGGCGGTGTGCTCGGAGTTGGCGAGGATCGCCCGGATCTCGTGCGCCGGGCCCCCGCTCCAGCGCTCGCCGGTGGCGAACACGCGCCAGGCGCCCTCCATCCGTAGATGCGAGTGGAGGGTCAGACCGCCGTCGAACCGGGTCAGGAGGTGCTTGCCGCGCGGGGTCACGCCCAGGACGGAGCGGCCGGTGAGATCGGCGGTGGCGAACCGCGGCACGCGCAGATCCGACCGGACCAGGACGCGGCCCGCCAGCGCCGCGTGCAGGCTGCGGGCGGTCCGCCAGACCGTGTCTCCTTCGGGCATGGCTCCATGATGGGTCGGCGGCGGGGGCCTTGTCTCTTACGGGCGCAGGCGCAGTCCCCTCGGGGTGGCGTGGAAGCCGGCGGTCTCCAGGGGGCGGGCGAGGGGTGAGGTGAGGGCCGTGGCTCCGTTGACGCGCTCCACGGTGACCGTACCGAGCGAGCCCGCGAGGGCGGCCGCTGCCAGGGACTCGGCCGCGGCTCTGAGCGCCGGGTCCTCGGGGTCGTCCGGCCAGCACAGGAGGGACTTGCCGCCGCGCTCCATGTAGAGCGTGAGCTCCCCGTCGACCAGGACGACCATGGACCCCGCCTTCCGGCCGGGCTTGTGCCCCGCGCCGCTCGGCGGCTCGGGCCAGGGCAGCGCCGCCCCGTACGCGTTCGCGGGGTCGGCGGCGGCCAGGACCACCGCCCGGGGGCCGGCGCCCGCCTCCACGCCGCGGTCCCGGGCGGTCGCCGCCGCGCGGAGCCGGTCCACGGCCCCGTCCATCGCGAACTGGGCCGCGCCGAGGCCCTCCACCACATAGCCGCGGCGCGCCTGCCCACTGTCCTCGAAGGCGGACAGGATGCGGTACGTCGCGGAGAACCCGCCCTCGACCCCCTCGGCGGCCACGGCGCTCCGGGTGACCACTCCGTGCCGGTCGAGCAGGGTGCGGGCGAGGGCGTGGGCGCGATGGGTCGGCTCCGGTTCGACGGGCGGGAGCAGCGACCAGCGCCCGCTGACGGTCGGCGGGCCCGTCCGGGACGCGGGCCGGGCGGCGGCGGTGAGCGTGCCGTAACGGCCGCGCGGGATCGTCCGCTTGGCGCGGTGGGCCGTCGACCCGGCCGTGCGGCCCGAGCCGAGGAGGGAGCGCAGCGGGGCGAGTGTGTCGTTGGTGAGCCGGCCCGACCAGGCCAGGTCCCAGAGGGCGTCGGCCAGTTGGGGATCGGTGGCGTCCGGGTGGGTGGTGGCCCGGACCTGGTCGGCGATCTGGCGGAAGAACAGGCCGTAACCGCCGGACAGGGTGGTGAGCACCGACTCGTGGAGCGCGGTCTGCTCCAGCGGGTGCGGTGGGGGGAGCAACAGGGGTGCCGCGTCCGCCGGATAGAGCGAGATCCAGCCGTCCTTGCCGGGGAGGGCTCCCGCGCCGGCCCAGACGACCTCGCCGGTCGTGGTCAGCTCGTCGAGGAGCGCGGGGGAGTAGTCCCTGACCCGGGACGGCAGGATGAGCTTCTCCAGGGCCGAGGCCGGTACGGGCGCGCCCTGCAACTGCTCGACGGCGCGGGCGAGGCCGTCGATCCCGCGCAGGCTGTTGCTTCCCAGGTGCTGCCACTGCGGAAGGAAGGTGGCGAGCGCGGCCGGGGGTACGGGCTCCAGTTCGTGCCGGAGCGCGGCGAGCGAGCGGCGGCGCAGGCGGCGCAGCACGGCCGCGTCGCACCACTCCTGGCCGATGCCGGAGGGGTGGAACTCGCCCTGGACGACCCGGCCCGCGGCGGCCAGGCGCTGCAGGGCGCCGTCGGTGACGGCGGGGCCGAGGCCGAAGCGGGCGGCTGCCTCGGAGGAGGTGAACGGGCCGTGGGTGCGCGCGTGGCGGGCCAGGAGGTCGCCCAGGGGGTCCTTGACCGGCTCCGTGAAGGCCTCGGGCACCCCCACCGGGAGGGCCGTGCCGAGGGCGTCGCGCAGCCGGCCGGCGTCCTCGATCGCCGCCCAGTGGTCGGTGCCCGCGATCCGGACCCGGATGGCCCGGCGGGCAGCTCCCAGCTCGTGGACCCAGGCGGGCTCGCCGCCGCGCTCGGTCAACTCGGCCTCGGTGAGAGGGCCGAGGACGCGCAGCACGTCGGCGACGCCTTCGGCGTCCTTGATCCGGCGGTCCTCGGTGAGCCACTGGAGCTCCCGCTCCAGCTCCGTCAGCACGTCGGCGTCGAGCAGCTCGCGCAGTTCGGCCCGGCCGAGCAGCTCGGCGAGGAGGCGCGAGTCCAGGGAGAGGGCGGCGGCCCGCCGCTCGGCGAGCGGGGAGTCTCCTTCGTACAGGAACTGGGCGACGTAGCCGAAGAGGAGGGAGCGGGCGAAGGGGGACGGCTCGGGGGTGGTCACCTCGACCAGTCGGACGCGACGGGACTCGATGTCGCCCATCAGCTCTTCGAGCCCGGGGACGTCGAAGACGTCCTGGAGGCACTCGCGGACCGCCTCCAGGACGATCGGGAACGAACCGAACTCGCTCGCCACCTGGAGCAGTTGGGACGCGCGCTGACGCTGTTGCCAGAGCGGGGTGCGCTTGCCCGGGTTGCGCTTGGGCAGCAGCAGGGCGCGTGCGGCGCACTCGCGGAAGCGGGAGGCGAACAGGGCCGATCCGCCGACCTGGTCGGTGACGATCTGGCCGATCTCGCCCTTGTCGAACAGGGCGTCGGCGGCGCCGATCGGGGCCTGGTCGGCGTCGTACGTCGTGTCCAGGTGCCGTCCGGGGTCGACCGGCTCCTCGTCCAGGAGGTCCAGGCCCATCAGATCGGCGTCCGGCAGGCGGAGCACGATCCCGTCGTCGGCGTGCATCACTTGCGCGTCCATGCCGTACCGCTCGGCGAGCCGCGCCCCGAGGGCCAGCGCCCAGGGGGCGTGCACCTGGGCCCCGAAGGGGGAGTGGATGACGACCCGCCAGTCACCGAGCTCGTCCCGGAAGCGCTCGACGAGGATCGTCCGGTCGTCCGGCACATGGCCGCAGGCCTGGCGCTGCTCGGTGAGGTACGCGAGCACGTTGTCGGCGGCCCAGGCGTCAAGACCGGCCGCGACCAGGCGCAGCCGGGCGTCCTCGGTCTCCAAGGAACCGACCTCGCGCAGGAACGCGCCCACCGCACGGCCCAGTTCGAGCGGGCGGCCCAGCTGGTCGCCCTTCCAGAACGGCAGCCTGCCCGGCACCCCGGGGGCCGGGGAGACCAGGACCCGGTCCCGGGTGATGTCCTCGATCCGCCACGAGGTCGTGCCGAGCGTGAAGACGTCGCCGACCCGGGACTCGTACACCATCTCCTCGTCCAGCTCGCCGACCCGACCGCCGCCCTTCTTGGGGTCGGAACCGGCGAGGAAGACCCCGAAGAGGCCCCGGTCGGGGATGGTGCCGCCGGAGGTGACGGCGAGCCGCTGCGCGCCCGGACGGCCGGTGACCGTGCCGGTCACCCGGTCCCACACCACGCGCGGGCGCAACTCGGCGAAGGCGTCCGAGGGGTACCTTCCGGCCAGCATGTCGAGGACGGCCGTGAACGCCGACTCGGGCAGCGAGGCGAACGGGGCGGCCCTGCGGACCGCCGCCAGCAGGTCGTCCACCTGCCAGCTGTCGAGGGCGACCATCGCCACGAGCTGCTGGGCGAGGACGTCCAGCGGGTTCGCCGGGATGCGCATCGACTCGATGGAGCCGCTGCGCATCCGCTCGGTCACCGCGGCCGCCTGCACCAGGTCGCCCCGGTACTTCGGGAACACCACGCCCGTGGACACGGCGCCGACCTGGTGTCCGGCGCGGCCCACCCGCTGGAGGCCCGAGGCGACCGACGGCGGCGACTCGACCTGCACGACCAGGTCCACCGCGCCCATGTCGATGCCCAGCTCCAGGCTGGACGTGGCCACCACGGCGGGCAGCCGGCCCGCCTTCAGGTCCTCCTCGACCTGCGCCCGCTGCTCCTTGGAGACCGAGCCGTGGTGCGCGCGGGCGAGGAGCGCGGGCGCGCCCTGGGCGGCCCCCGACTGCGCCATGATCTCGGCCGGCGGCCGGCCGTCGTCGGGCAGCGGCTCGCCCATGGCGCGCTCGTAGGCGATCTCGTTGAGCCGGTTGCACAGCCGCTCGGCCAGCCGGCGCGAGTTGGCGAAGACGATCGTGGAGCGGTGGGCCTGGACGAGATCGGCGATGCGCTCCTCGACGTGCGGCCAGATCGAGGGCTTGTCACCGCCGTCCTTGCCCTCGGACGCGGGAGAGCCGCCCAGCTCTCCCATGTCCTCGACGGGGACGACCACGGACAGGTCGAACTCCTTGCCGGACGGCGGCTGGACGATCTCCACCTTGCGCTGCGGGGAGAGATAGCGGGCGACCTCGTCCACCGGGCGGACCGTCGCCGACAGGCCGATGCGGCGGGCCGGGCGCGGCAGCAGCTCGTCGAGCCGTTCCAGGGACAGGGCGAGGTGCGCGCCGCGCTTCGTCCCGGCGACCGCGTGGACCTCGTCCAGGATGACCGTCTCGATCCCGGCGAGCGCGTCCCGGGTGGCGGAGGTCAGCATCAGGAAGAGCGACTCGGGGGTCGTGATCAGGATGTCCGGCGGTTTCGTGGCGAGCGCGCGGCGCTCGGCGGGCGGCGTGTCACCGGAGCGGATGCCGACCTTGATGTCCGGCTCGGGCAGGCCGAGGCGGACCGACTCCTGGCGGATGCCGGTCAGCGGGGACCGCAGGTTGCGCTCGACGTCGACGGCCAGGGCCTTCAGCGGCGAGACGTACAGCACGCGGCAGCGCTTCTTGGGGTCGGCCGGCGGCGGGGTGGACGCCAGCCGGTCCAGGGAGGCGAGGAAGGCGGCCAGCGTCTTGCCCGAGCCCGTCGGGGCGACGACGAGCACGTCCGAGCCCGCGCCGATGGCCTGCCAGGCGCCCTCCTGCGCCGCCGTGGGCGCGTGGAAGGCCCCGGTGAACCAACCACGGGTCGCGGGGGAGAATGAGTCGAGCGCGGACCTGACCATGCCCCCCATCGTGCACCCAGCCACTGACAACCGCCCGGACCTGGGGAAACCGGCTCGTGGCCGGGCCGGTCGGTGACGCAGAATGGGGACATGGCGACAGGCGAACGCGCACGGTACTGGCGGTACGCGGAGCTGCCCGGCGTCGACCTGCTGCACGCCCACTACGTGGAGAAGGCCTTCGCCCGGCACACGCACGAGACCTTCGTCTTCGCCGCGATCACCGACGGTGTGGAGGCCTTCCACTACCGGGACGACCTGGTCTACGCGGGGCCGGGGCAGATCGCCCTGGTCAACCCCGACACCCCGCACACCGGACACGCGGGCGTGCCCGAGGGGTGGACGTACCGCACGATCTACCCCGACGCCGCGCTGATCCGCTCCATCGCCGCCGACACGATCGCGCTCCGCGGCGACGTCGGCTTCACCGACCCGGTCGTGGACGATCCGTACGCAGCCCAGCTCGTCGTCGGTGTCCACCGCGCCGCCGAGGAGGGCAACGCGCTGGCCGCCGACAGCCTGCTGCGGCTGGTGACGGCGAGGATGCTGCGCAGCCACGGGGGCCGGATCGTGCCGCTCGCGCCTCGCTCGGCGGGCGCCCGGAACGCGGCACGCGCGCGTGCCGTCCTGGAGGAGCGGATGACCGACCCGCCGACCCTGGAGCGCCTCGCCGCCGACCTGGGCACCAGTCCCTTCGCCCTGCTGCGGGCGTTCCGGGAGGCGTACGGGATGCCGCCGCACACCTGGCTCACCGACGCGCGCGTGCGGCGGGCCCGGCGGCTCCTCGACACGGGGACGGCACCGGCGGAGACGGCCGCCGCCGTCGGTTTCACCGACCAGTCACACCTCAGCCGGCACTTCGCGCGGAGCGTGGGGGTGCCGCCCGGCGCGTACCAGCGCTCACGCGCGTCGTAGCGGGGCGCGGGCGCCGTCGGCGGGTCGCGCGTGGGCGCGGGTGTGGGCGGTCGCGGGCGCAAGAACGTACAAGACCGCGCGCGGACGGGCCCGTAACGTCGCTGACGTGGCAGAACAGACAGCACCCCCAGTCATACGGGAGTCGACCAAGGCGGACTCGGCGGTCGTGCGCGACGCGCTCGGCGTCGGGATCGCGGTCGGCCTCTCCGGCTTCGCCTTCGGCGTGACCTCCGCAGGATCCGGACTCACCCTGCTCCAGACCTGCGCGCTCAGCCTGCTCGTCTTCACCGGCGCCTCGCAGTTCGCGCTGGTGGGAGCGCTGGCAGCGGGTGGTAACCCGTTCACGGCCGCGGCCGGAGCCTTCTTCCTCGGTACCCGTAACGCCTTCTACGGGCTGCGCCTGTCCCAGCTGCTCGCGCTGCCGCGCCCCGTCAGGCCCTTCGCCGCGCAGTGGGTCATCGACGAGACGGCCGCCGTGGCGCTGGCGCAGCCGACGCGGCGGGCCGCGCGGATCGGGTTCACCGTCACCGGGCTCACGCTCTACGTCCTGTGGAACCTGACGACGTTCCTCGGCGCCCTCGGCGCGGAGGCCATCGGCGACACCAAGGCCTGGGGCCTGGACGCGGCGGGACCCGCCGTCTTCCTCGCCCTCCTCGCGCCCATGCTGAAGACGGCGACGGAGCGGTACACGGCCGGCCTCGCCGTCGTGCTCGGCCTCGGGCTGCTGCCCGTGCTGCCTGCCGGCGTTCCCGTCCTGGCGGCGGCGTTGGCCGCCCCGGCGGTGCTGTGGCTGCGGGGCCGTCGCCTGGCCGACGGGAAGAGCACGGCGCACAAGGGTGCGGCGGAGACCGGAGCCGCGGGCAAGGAGGACGACCGATGACCGTCTGGATCGCGATCGGCCTCACGGTCGTCGGCTGCTACCTCGTCAAGCTGCTCGGGCTCCTGGTACCGGCGGGCGCTCTGGAACGACCGCTCGTCCAACGCCTGGCGGCCCTGCTGCCGGTCGCCCTGCTCGCGGCGCTGACCGCCCAGCAGACGTTCGGCGAGGGCACGGGCCTCGCCCTGGACGCCCGCGCGGCCGGCGTGGCCGCGGCGGCCGTCGCCCTGGTCCTGCGCGCCCCCTTCCTGGTGGTCGTCGGCGCGGCCGTGGCCGTCACGGCGGGGGTACGGGCCCTGGGCGGGTAGCGGGCTCGCACCCCCGTCCCTGCTCCTCGATGCGCCACCGGCGTCTGTCGGTGGCGCCGCCTTACGTCAGTCGATCCGGCGGCCGTGGGCGCGCAGCGTCCGCAGTGCCTCGATCGTCACGATCGGCCGCGCCTCCAGGGCCGTGCCCGGAGCCCACTGGCGCCAGGTGACCGGCCAGCCGCCGTCCTCCTGCTGGGCCGCCGCCAGGTGGTCGAGCGAGCGGGCCATCTCCTCGTCCGTGAACCAGCGCCGGGCGAGCGAGTCCGGCACGCGCGCGTAGTCGTACGGGAAGTGGTGCTCCTCCGGCGCGTACCCCGGTGCCACCGGGAACTCGTCGAGCCGTCCCGGATCCAGGACCGCAAGGCGCTGCTCCCGCACCAGACGTCCAAGACGGTCGGCGACCGCCTGCGCCCGCGACCGGTCCGGGACCCCGTCCAGGAAGGCGACGGCGGCCTCGATCTCGTACGGATGCGACTTCTCCAGCGACTCGACGGCCGACCAGCAGAACTCGGTCGCCCGGAACAGCCAGGCGTGCCACACCTGGTTGCGGTGGAGCAGACCGACCACGGGGCCGGTGGAGAGCAGCGCGCTGGGCGGGTCGTCGACGATCGGCACGAACGGCGCGGCGGGGTAGCCGCGCTGGGACGGGTGGACGGCGGGCAGCGCCCCGTCGAGCGTGGACACCTCGGTGAGGTAGCGGCAGATCCGCTCGATCCGCAGCCCGCCGCAGCGGCCGACGGAGTCCAGGACCCGCAGCGCGTGCCCGGTGTGCAGCGGCTGGCTGATCGGACCGCGCAGATCCGGTTCGAGGGCGTGGCCGTAGCCGCCGTCCTCGTTGAGGTACGCCGCGAGCGCCACCTCGACCGGTTCCGTGCCGCCGCGCAGGAAGTGGTAGGCGAACCGGCGCTGTTCGAGCACGCGGGCCGTCAGCCAGACGAAGTGTTCGGCACGCGCGCGTGGAGTCGGATGCGGAGCCGCGAGAGGAGTTCCAGCCATGGTTCCGACCGTAGGGCGCCCGGGGCGTGTGACAAGGCTTACCGACCGGGCTGCACTCTTGGGGGCTGGATACTGGGTTCATGCGGTTGACGATTTTCTGGGAGCGGATGGCGGACCACTTCGGTGGGTCCTACGCCGAATCCTTCGCACGGGACCATGTGATGTCCGAACTGGGTGGCCGTACGGTGCACGAGGCGCTGGACTCCGGGTGGGAGGCCAAGGACGTGTGGCGGGCGGTCTGCGCCGCCATGGACGTACCGGCCGACAGGCGCTGATCGCGACCGGCCACACGGCGACGGGCCCCGGTGGGGACGGAATGTCGGCGCGGTGCGCGAGACTGGCGGGGTGGCTCCGACTGACGACACCGACGCGACCGGCAACGAGACCGGCAACGAGACCGGCAACGAGACCGGCAACGAGACCGGTAAGACGACCGCCGACGGGACCTTCGACCAGGCTGTGACCGGGCGTACCCCGGGAGCGCGGTCGGAGGGGCGGTCGGCCGTGGGCAGAGCCCCCGGGGGGACGTCCGGGTCCGCGGTCCCGGGCTCCGAGGCTTCGGGAGCGGCGAGCCCCGGATCCAAGTCCGCCGCCTCCGGCTCCGTGCCCGCGCCGGCCCGGGGCGGGATCCCGGCCCCCGGGAGCGGGCCCGCGACGTCCCCGGCCGGAGCCGGTCCCGGCTCCGGCGGGCCGGGGGACGGAGTGAAGGCCGGGCCGTACGCCCGGATGCCCCGCTGGCTGCCCCGGGCCATGGTGCTCGCCCTCGCGCTCTACGCCTGCTTCCAGCTGGGCAGCTGGGCGTTCCACCAGCTCATCGGGCTGCTCGTGAACATCGTCGTCGCGTTCTTCCTGGCGCTCGCCATCGAACCGGCCGTCGGAAGGATGGCCGCCCGGGGCATGCGGCGAGGACTCGCCACGTTCCTCGTCTTCCTCGCCGTGATGGTCTTCGGCGTGGGCTTCGTCGTCCTGCTCGGCTCGATGCTCGCCGGCCAGATCGTCGACATGGTCGAGAACTTCCCCAAGTACCTCGACTCACTGATCAACTGGAGCAACCAGACGTTCCACACCGAGCTGTCCCGCGTCGAGGTCCAGGACAGTCTCCTGCGCTCCGACTGGCTCCAGAAGTACGTGCAGAACAGCGCGAGCGGCGTGCTTGACGTCTCGGCCACCGTCCTCGGCGGCCTGTTCAAGGTGCTGACGATCTTCCTGTTCTCGTTCTACTTCGCCGCCGACGGGCCCCGGCTGCGCCGCGCGCTGTGCTCGGTCCTGCCCCCGGCCCGCCAGACCGAGGTCCTTCGGGCCTGGGAGATCGCCGTCGACAAGACCGGCGGCTATCTGTACTCGCGCGGCCTGATGGCCCTGATCTCCGGCGTCGCGCACTTCATCCTGCTGGAGATCCTGGGCGTGCCGTACGCCCCGGCGCTCGCGGTCTGGGTGGGCCTGGTCTCGCAGTTCATCCCCACCATCGGCACATACCTGGCGGGCGCGCTGCCCATGCTGATCGCGTTCACCGAGAACCCCTGGTACGCGCTGTGGGTGCTGGCGTTCGTCGTGGTCTACCAGCAGTTCGAGAACTACGTCCTGCAGCCGAAGCTGACGTCCAAGACGGTGGACATCCACCCGGCGGTGGCGTTCGGCTCGGTGATCGCCGGTACGGCGTTGCTCGGCGCGGTCGGCGCGCTGATCGCGATCCCGGCCGTCGCCACCCTGCAGGCCTTCCTGGGCGCCTATGTGAAGCGGTACGACGTGACCGACGACCCGCGCGTGCACGGCCACCGGCGCTACGGGGAGGCCGTCGTCGCCCGGCTCCAGAAGGCGCTGCAGCACAAGAAGGAGCAGGGCCAGGCCCCGTCCGGGGAGGACGGCACCCGACCCTGAGCTGCCCGCGCGGCGTCGTCAGTCGCGTTCCAGTCGGACCTTCGGCAGTACGCGCGCCAGCGGGGCCGGGAGCCACCACGCGCGCCGGCCGAGCAGTTGCATCACCGCGGGCACGATCAGGCAGCGGATGACCACCGCGTCCAGCAGGATCGCCACGGCGAGGCCGAGCCCGAACTGCTGGAGCATCCGGTCGGGGCTGAGGACGAAGGCCGAGAACACCACGATCATGATCGCCGCGGCGGCCGTGATGACCTTCCCTGTCGCCGCGAGACCCTCCCGCACCGCGCCCTGCGGGTCCCGCGTGCGCTCCCACTCCTCGTGGATCCGGGAGAGCAGGAAGACCTCGTAGTCCATCGAGAGACCGAAGACGATCGCGAAGATCATCACCGGGATGAACGCCTCGATCGGGCCGGGCTGCACCCCGAACCAGCCGTGCTGGAAGACCAGGGTGATCACCCCGAGGGCCGCTCCGATGCTCACCAGGTTGAGCAGGGCAGCCTTGACCGGGATCAGTACGGACCGGAAGACGAGGAGCAGCAGGACCATGGAGAGGCCGACGACGACGGCGACGAAGAGCGGCATCCGGTCCGCGACCGTGGCGGCGAAGTCCTCGGTCGCCGCCGTCGGTCCGCCGACCAGCAGATCGGCGCCGGTCGCCCGCTCCACCGGCGGCAGGACCTCGGAGCGCAGCCGGTCGACGAGCTCCGAGGTCGCCTCGGCCTGGGGCGCCGACTCGGGGAACGCGATGACGGTCGAGACGGCGGCGTCCCGCGTCGGGATCGGCGCGGTCGCCGCCGCGATGCCGTCGGTGTTCTCCAGGGCCTGACGCAGCGAGGCCGCGGCGCGCTCCCCGCCGCCGTCCGCGACGACGATCAGCGGTCCGTTGAAGCCGGGCCCGAAGCCCTCGGCCAGCAGGTCGTACGCCTGCCGACTGGACTTCGCCGGGGCGTCGTTGCCCGCGTCGGCGAAGCCGAGCCGCATGTCGAGCGCGGGCGCGGCGAGCGCGCCCAGGGCCACCAGGGAGACCAGCAGCGCCGCCCACGGCCGCTTCTGCACGGCCGTCGCCCAGCCGCGCCACCGGGCGCCCTCCGGGCGCTTCGCCTTCGCGGCCCGCCGGGCGACCTGCCGCTGGATGCGCCGGCCGAAGAGGGCCAGCAGCGCCGGGAGCAGGGTGAGCGAGGCGGCCATCGTGACGAGGACGGTCAGCGCGACCGCGAGCGCCACGCCCTGCAGCGAGCCGAGGCCGAGCACGACCAGACCCATCAGCGCGATGATCACCGTGCAGCCCGCGAAGAAGACCGTGCGTCCCGCCGCGTCGAGCGCGGTCCTGGCGGCCTGCTCGGGCTCGGCGCCGTGGAGCAGTTCGGTGCGGTGGCGGGAGAAGATCAGCAGCGCGTAGTCGATGCCGACCCCGAGGCCGACCAGCATCATGATGGGCGGGGTGAAGTCCGCGACGTCCGCGAGGTGCGAGGCGAGCGCGATAAGCCCGATCGAGCTGCCGACCGCGAAGAGCGCGGTGACCACGGGCAGGCTCGCCGCGACCAGGGACCCGAACAGGAAGACCAGGATCACCAGGGCACCCAGCATCCCCGCGCCCTCGGCCGGACCGCCGCCGCCCTCCTCGGCGCCGCGGGCCGCGTCACCGCCGACTGCGGCGGTCAGCCCGTCGCCCTGCGCCTCCCGCACGGTGTCGATGATCTTCAGGACCTCGGCGCGGTCGGTGTTCTCCGCCGCGCCGTCGAGGGTGACGGTGGCGTAGGCGACGGTGCCGTCACCGGAGACCGCCGCCCTCTCCTCGTACGGGCTGCGTACGTCCGTCACACCGGGGAGGCCCTCGACCGTGTCGAGCAGTCCTTCCACGCGCGCGTGGACGGTCTTCTCCCGTACGCCCCGCTCGTCCTTGACCACGATCTCCAGGGTGGCGTCCGTGGCCTGGTCGGAGCCGTGCCGTTCCAGGACGGTCCTGGCCGCCTGCGAATCGGTGCCGGGCAGCGAGAAGTCGTTGTGGTACGCGCTCCCGACCGCCGTCGAGGCGCCGGTCGCGGCGGCCACCACGACGATCCACAGCAGCACGGCGGACCAGCGGTGGCGGTACGAGAACCCGGCCAGGCGCTCGAAGACGCTGCCCCGCCGGGTCGGTGGGTTCGTCGTGGGATCGGTGTCCCGCGTGACGGTCATGATCGGTTCTCCTTCTGGGAGTTACAGGTACGAGGGACGGGTCACCCGGTGCCGGAAGGTCCGCCAGGTCCACACCTGGGCGGCGACGAGGAACGGGGTGACGACGAGCAGCGCGGGCACGAGCAGGGCGAGCGTGGCGCCGTCCGCGGCCCGCTCGGTCAGCGGGAGGGCGCTCCCGGCGAGCAGCGGCAGGGCGCCGAGCAGCGCGGCGGTGAGCGCGAAGGACTGCCACCGCCCGGTGCGCCCCACGAGCAGTCGGGCGCGTTCGTACGGCGGCCCCGTCAGCCGGAGCGCGGCGAAGCCGAGCCCGTGCGCGGCGAACAGGGCGGCCGTGGCGAGGGCGACGAGGATCGCGGTCACGCCGTCGGCCCGCTCGTACGGCGTACCGGTCAGCGGCGCGGCCAGCAGCCACCCCCAGGACAGCGCGACCGTCCAACTGCCGCACACCACCGCGCCGTCGCAGACCGCCCGCCAGCGCCGCCCCGGCCCCCGGCCGCGTGACCACAGCCCGAGGTCACGGACGATCCAGCCGGTCAGCAGGGGGACGAGGACCGCGAACTGGCCGGACAGCAGCTCCCCCTCGACGTCGGGGAAACAGCCGACGAGCACGCCCGCCGTGGCGATCAGCCACACCTCGTTCCCCAGGAAGAAGGGCGCGAAGGAGGCGATGACGAGCCGGCGTTCGCGGTCGGTGCGCCCGAGGTACGGGCTGACCATCCCGGTTCCGATGTCCGCGCCCGCGAGCACGAAGTAGCCGGTGGCGAAGAAGGCGAGCAGAACGATGGCGAGGGTTTCCACGGCCGGGCTCCTCAGTAGCTCGTGGCGGGCAGGGAATCGGCGGGGTCCTCGGGCCCGTCGTCGGGTCCTTCGTCGCGTCCGTCCACGCGCCCGTCCATGCGTCCGTCCACGCGCCCGTCCTCGCGTCCGTTCCGGTCGTCGTGGCCGAGACCGGCGTCGACCGGGCCCCGGCGGGCGGTCCGGGCGAGCAGCCAGGCGTTGAGGACGACGAGCAGCCCGAAGAGGGTCGTGAAGACGATCAGAGAGGCGCGCATGGCGCCGGGGGAGAGGTCGGAGACCGCGTCCTCGGTCTTCAACAGGCCGTACACGACCCAGGGCTGGCGGCCCGCCTCGCGGAACACCCAGCCGCTGATCATCGCGAGGTAGGGCAGCGGTACGGCGGCCATGAGGGCCAGATGCCAGAGCCGGAAACGGAAGACGACCGCCTTGAAGCAGGCCAGGATCACGCCGGCGAAGGTGAAGTACATCATCAGGGCGAAGCTGATGAGCATGACAAGCCCGCTCCCGCGGGTCCACGCCTCCGAGGGGACGTAGTCGCCGGGGCCGAACCGGGCGACCATGTCCGCCTGGATCTGCGCGATTTCGGCGGTCTTCTGGCTGAACACGGCCGACTTCATGGGCTGGAAGGTGCTCAGCGTGGCCAACTGGACGCCGCCGAAGACGGCCGTGACCATCAGCGCGGGGAACGAGAGGAAAACCCCGATCCGCAGACTCCGGCCGAAGAACTCCCACTCGGGGGTCCGCCGGAACAGGTGGTACGCGCTGACGCCGGCCACGAAGAAGCCGGCCGTGAGCAGCGCCCCGGCGAGGATGTGCCCGAAGGCGAGCAGCGCCGAGGGGTTGGTCAGCACGGCGACCGGGTCGTCCAGGACGAGCGTGTCGCCGCCCTCGGCCACGCGGTACCCGACCGGGTGGTTGAGGAAGCCGTTGGAGACGAGGATCCAGTACGCCGAGACGTACGCGGTCAGCGTCACGATCCAGATCATCGCCAGATGGACCCAGCGGTTGAAGCGGTGCCAGCCGAAGATCCACAGCCCGAGGAAGGTCGACTCGACGAAGAACGCGACGATCGTCTCGACCGCGAGCGAGGCGCCGAAGACATTGCCCGCGTAGTGCGTCAGCCCGCTCCAGCTCATCCCGAACTGGAACTCCATCACGATGCCGGTGACGATCCCGACCGCGTAGTTGATCACGTACAGCTGGCCCCAGTAGCGGACCATGCGCGCGTGCAGGGGCTTCCGCCCGATCGTCGCCACCGTCTGGACGACGGCGACCACGGTCGCGAGCCCCAGCGTCAGCGCGACGAAGAGGAAGTGGCCGCCCGCCGTGAGGGCGAACTGCAGCCGGGCGAGATCGAGGACGTCTGGGTTCACGCCGCAAGCGTCGGCGTACGGCTACGGGGTCCGCGTCGCCCTGCGGTGGTCAGTGGTCGTACCCCCGCGGTTGCGCCGCCCCACGCGCGCGTACCCCAGGAGTTGCGCCCACGCGCGTGTGCCCCCTAGGGGACGTCGCCGGGTGTCAGCCCAGCCAGCCGGGCGTGATCATCCCCGACTCGTACGCGAGGATCACCAGCTGCGCCCGGTCCCGGACGTCCAGCTTGGTCATGATCCGGCTGACATGCGTCTTCGCGGTCGCCGGGGACAGGACGAGTCGCTGGGCGATCTCGTCGTTGGAGAGTCCCGCGCCCACCAGGCCCATCACCTCGCGCTCCCGTTCGGTGAGGGCGTTCAGGCGCGGGCTCGGATCCGGCTGCTTCGAGCGGCTCGCGAACTCCGCGATCAGCCGGCGGGTCACGGCCGGGGCGATCAGCGCGTCGCCGCGGGACACCACCCGTACCCCGTGCAGCAGCTCCATCGGCTCGGTGTCCTTGACGAGGAAGCCGCTCGCCCCGGCGCGCAGCGCGCCGTACACGTGGTCGTCGATGTCGAAGGTGGTCAGGATGACGACCCGGACGCCTTCGAGGCGGGCGTCGGCGGTGATCCGACGGGTGGCCTCCAGGCCGTCGAGGACGGGCATCCTGATGTCCATCAGGACCACGTCCGGGCGCAGTTCGCGGGCGAGCGCGATCGCCTGCTCACCGTTCCCGGCCTCCCCGACCACCTCGATGTCGTCCTCGTCGGCCAGGATCGAGCGGAACCCGGCCCGGACCAGGGTCTGGTCGTCGGCGAGTACGACGCGGATCATCGGGGGTCCCCCTCGGACGTGGTGGTCGTGGACGCGGGTGCGCCGAGCGGCAGCCGGGCGTCCACCCGGAAGCCCTCGGGCGTGCTGTGCGCGGTCAGTTCGCCGCCGAAGGCCCGGGCTCGCTCGGCCATGCCCCGGATGCCGCTGCCCGACGGCAGCTCCTCGGGAGCCCCTTCGCCGTCGTCCTCGATGCGCAGCCACAGCTCGTCGGCGCGCCAGTCGAGGGCGATCGTGGCGGTACGGGCGCCGGAGTGCCGGGTCACGTTGGTCAGCGACTCCTGGACGATCCGGTACGCGGCGAGATCGACCGGCGGCGCCAGCGGTACGGGAGTGCCCGTCAGCTCCGTGCGGACGTCGAGGCCCGTGCTCCTGGCCCGCTCTACCAGCTCCCCGAGCAGGGCGAGCCCGGAGGTCGGGCCCGTCGGCGCGGCCTCGTCGGCCTGGCGCAGCACCCCGAGCGTGGCGCGCAGCTCGCGCAGCGCGTCCTTGCTGGTGGCCTTGACCGCCTGGAGCGCCTCCTCGGCGGCGGCCAGCGCGATCTCGGGCTCCGGGTTCTTGCTCAGCCGGTGCAGAACAGCCCCCGACTGCACGTTGATCAGCGAGACGCTGTGGCCGAGCACGTCGTGCAGCTCCCGGGCGATCCGCAGCCGCTCCTCCGTGGCGCTCTGCCGGGCACGCGCCTCCTGCTCCCGCTCGGCGGCGAGCGCCCGCTGCTCCACTTCGTGGAGATAGGCGATCCTGGTCCGCTGGGCGCGGCCCACGGCGACGAGGCTGATCAGCCAGCCGGACAGCATCGCCAGCGAGGTGTCGTCGATCTGCCGACGGCCGCCCTCCTGCCGGAACTCGCCGAGGCCGACGGCGAGCAGCGTGACGGCGGCGAGCGCGACGGCCGCGACGAACCGGCCCTCCGCCGCCGTCGTGTACAGCGCGAGGGCGAAGGTGATCATCAGGGGCCCGTCCTGCGCCGACACCGGGTAGTAGACGACACAGGCGATCAGGGTGACGACGGCCACGGCGACGGGAGCCCGCCGCCGGAAGGCGAGCGCCCCGCAGCCGACCGCGATCAGCACCCAGGCGACGACCGTCCTGGCCACCGGCTCGTCCACGTTCCGAGCGGACAGCAGCGTCCAGACGGTCACGACGAGGGTGACGACCAGGGCCACGACGGCATCGGCGGCCTGCGGGGGCATGCCGCCGCCACGGACGCGGAAGGGAAGGGCCATGCCAGGAAGGATAGGCGGGTGGGATGCGGGGCCGTTCAGGCGCGTCGGCGCTCCTCACGCGCGCGGAGCAGCTCGTCGACCGCGCTCGGCAGAGTCGTCTCGAAGTCGATCAGCTTCGCCCACGTCGGGGTCACGACGATCCGGACCATGCCGTCGGCGTAGAGCGAACGGACCTCGGCCTCCCAGGTGACCCGCTGCTCGGGCGTCATCACGTACGAGCTGTTCGCCTGGAGGTACTCGTCCGGGATGCCGTCGACGGGGTCCAGTTCCGCCCGGCCCCGGACGAGCAGGATCATCGGTGGGTGGACCTCGGTGTCGATCGTCAGGGCGACCGCCGGGTTGGCGCGCAGGGCCGCCAGCTTCGGGGCGTTGGGCGGTGTGCACATGACGACTTCCGAGCCGTTCCAGGCGAAGGCGATCGGGATCGCCCGGGGAGTGCCGTCCTCGGCGACGTAGGCGAGCCTGGTCACGTCGCGGGCCAGCAGCTCCTGGCTGATCGGACGGTTCAGGACCTCGGTGATCTCACTCGGCCGCACGATCGGACCCACCTTCCCGGGGCGTTCCAGCAGTCCCTCCAGCCTAGGCCGGGACGCTTCGGACGGTGGCCGTGAGCCCGCGTGGTGCGCTTGACACCAAAATCGAACATCCATTCTTATGGGATTCCGGCCCTGGGAATCGCGGGGTTGTGGGCGAGTTATCCACAGGTCGGAGGGACGTCGGGGCCCATTGTCAGTGGCAGGGGTTAGCGTCTTTCACATGAAGCGATCGACTCAAGCAAACCGGGTGGAACCCATGGCAGGTACCGACCGCGAGAAGGCCCTCGAGGCCGCGCTCGCGCAGATTGAACGGCAATTCGGCAAGGGTGCCGTGATGCGCATGGGCGACCGCACCCAGGAGCCGATCGAGGTGATCTCCACCGGCTCGACCGCCCTCGACATCGCGCTCGGTGTCGGCGGCCTGCCCCGCGGCCGTGTCGTGGAGGTCTACGGCCCGGAGTCCTCCGGTAAGACGACCCTGACGCTGCACGCCGTCGCCAACGCCCAGAAGGCCGGCGGTCAGGTCGCCTTCGTGGACGCCGAGCACGCCCTCGACCCCGAGTACGCCAAGAAGCTCGGCGTCGACATCGACAACCTCATCCTGTCCCAGCCGGACAGTGGCGAGCAGGCCCTCGAGATCGTCGACATGCTGGTCCGCTCCGGCGCCCTCGACCTGATCGTCATCGACTCCGTCGCCGCGCTCGTCCCGCGTGCGGAGATCGAGGGCGAGATGGGTGACTCGCACGTGGGTCTCCAGGCCCGTCTGATGAGCCAGGCGCTCCGGAAGATCACCGGCGCGCTCAACCAGTCCAAGACCACCGCGATCTTCATCAACCAGCTCCGCGAGAAGATCGGCGTCATGTTCGGCTCGCCGGAGACCACGACCGGTGGCCGCGCCCTGAAGTTCTACGCCTCGGTGCGCCTCGACATCCGCCGCATCGAGACCCTCAAGGACGGCACCGACGCCGTCGGCAACCGCACCCGCGTCAAGGTCGTCAAGAACAAGGTCGCGCCGCCGTTCAAGCAGGCCGAGTTCGACATCCTCTACGGCCAGGGCATCAGCCGCGAGGGCGGCCTGATCGACATGGGCGTGGAGCACGGCTTCGTCCGCAAGGCCGGCGCCTGGTACACGTACGAGGGCGACCAGCTCGGCCAGGGCAAGGAGAACGCCCGCAACTTCCTGAAGGACAACCCCGACCTCGCCGACGAGATCGAGCGGAAGATCAAGGAGAAGCTGGGCGTCGGCGTCCGGCCGGGTGCCACCCCGGCCGAGGAGACCACGGACGGCTCGGAGGCGGCCGCCGCGACCGCGACCGCGACGGACGACACGGCCAAGACTGCCCCGGCGGTCAAGGCCACCAAGGCGACCAAGGCCCCGGCGGCCAAGAGCTGAACCAGTGACCGGTCGCACCGAATGGCCGGGCGACAGCCCCGACTCGTCGAGGGCCGAGAAGGAGCTGTCGCCCCAGGATCCGGCTGAGCGGGCGCGGGCGATCTGCCTGCGCCTGCTCACCGGGACCCCCCGTACGCGCAAACAGCTCGCCGACGCCCTGCGCAAGCGCGAGATCCCCGACGAGGTCGCCGAAGAGGTCCTCTCCCGCTTCGAGGACGTCGGGCTGATCGACGACGCCGCCTTCGCCGACGCCTGGGTGGAGTCCCGGCACCACGGGCGCGGACTCGCCCGCCGGGCCCTCGCCCGCGAACTGCGCACCAAGGGCGTCGACCCCTCGCTCATCCAGGACGCCGTGGGCCAACTGGACTCCGAACAGGAGGAGATCACGGCGCGCGAACTCGTCGACCGCAAACTCCGCGCCACCCGCGGGCTCGACCGGGACCGCCGGCTGCGCCGCCTCGCCGGGATGCTCGCCCGTAAGGGCTACCCCGAGGGCATGGCCCTCAGGGTCGTCCGCCAGGCCCTGGAGGCCGAGGGCGAGGACACGGAGGGCCTGGACGAGCCCTACTAGCCCGAGGTCCGGGGGCCGGGGCCTCGAAACCCGGGCCCCGAAGCTGGAGACTCTGAAGCCAGGGGCCCCGAAGCCCGGCGCGCCGAGCCCGGAGCGTGGCCCGCCGTGGCGACGGGGCCGCCGAGGGCGGCCCCGTGCAGCACGGCCCCGTGCGCACGGCCCCCCGCTGGGCTGGGCGCGCGTACCCGCTACGCAGGCGTGCCCGGTGTCCCCGGCGGAAGGACCGGCAGGCCCGCCGCCTTCCACGCCTGGAAGCCGCCGATCACATCGGTCGCCCGGTGCAGCCCCAACTGCCGCAGCGACGCCACCGCCAGCGAGGACGCGTACCCCTCGTTGCAGAACACCACCACCCGCAGGTCGTGGCTGTCGGCCTCCGGCGCGCGGTGGCTGCCCAACGGGTCGAGCCGCCACTCCAGTTCATTGCGCTCCACGATCAACGCGCCCTGAATCAGCCCGTCCCGCTCGCGCAGCGCCGCGTATCGGGTGTCGACCAGAAGCGCGTCCCCCGCCTCGTACGCCTCATGGGCCGCCCGCGCCTCGATCCGGTCGATCCCCGACCTGACCCGCTCGAGAAGCTCGTCGATCCCCACCCGCTCGCCCGCCCGCCGCTCACTCACTGCCAGTCCTCCGGACGCTCGACCTGCTCAAGACGGAGTACCGCGCCCGACCGGCTGAAACGCCGGATCAACGGGAGCGGCGGATAGTACGCGTGGACCGACACGGCGTGCGTGTCCGCGGAGTCGTTGAGCACCTCGTGCACATGGTGCTGTCCGAACGCGCGCCCCTTGCCGGCCGGCAGGCGCCGCTCCCGGTCGACGCCGTCGGCCAGTTCCAGGGTCTTCCAGCCGCGGGACGGCAGTCGCACCGCGAGGGAGCTCTCCCGCAGCGCGCCGCGCGCCGTGGTGAACGCGCCGTGCGACTCGGCGTGGTCGTGCCAGCCCGTGCCCGTGCCGGGCGGCCAGCCGATCAGCCAGGCCTCGCTGCCGCCGGGGCCGTCCAGCCGCACCCACGTACGGCCCTCGGGATCGAGGGGAAGGGAGTCGATCAGCGTGTCGTCAGCCGCCGTCCGACGGACGAAGTCCAGCAGGGCGGCCGCCGTCGGCGCGGAGGCCGAACGGACGACGGAGGGCACGGCGGAGGGTACGGCGGAAGCGGGGGAGCCAGACTGGGGCACGGAGGACCGTCCTGGAAGTTCGCGGAAGAGACGCGCGACAGCCACGCCGACACCGGTCGGCGGCCGAGAGCACGCGAAGGAAGGGGCGAATTCAGCAGGACGGGCGACACACGCAGCCCGCGAAGCGGAGAAGATCCATATGGACCCTCCGCCACAGGCGCACATCGGTGTCGGTCACGCTCCGGAGTACACCATGTGCGCCCGCGAGGGTCAATTGATGTCCGCAGTACGGTCGCTCGGCGTCGCCCCTCGTGAGATGGCCCTCCGCGAGCCCTCGGTCCCTCCGCTCCCCGTGGGCTCAGCCTTGCCGCCCCGGGTCGCGTCGGCCGCCGCGTACAGCTCGTCCGGCCGGACCCCCGGGAACGAGGCGACCAGATGCCCGTCCGGACGTACCAGCAGGACGGTGTGGGCGACAGCGCCCGGATACGCCTCCGTCACCAGCAGTTCCGCCTTCACCGGCAGGGCCCGCACCGCCTCCGCGAGCCGCGGCATCACACCCGCGCTCACCCAGTGCCGCCGGTCCCACACCCCCGTCCCCGGCGCGACGAGGACCACCAGGAGCCGCCCCTGACCGAGCCGGTCCCGGAGCCGTACGGTCGTGCCGTCCGGCGCCGTCACCCGCACGTCCTCGACCGGCGCGCCCGCCCCCGTGCCGACCACGCTCCGTGACTCCCCGGCGTCCTGGGGTGCGAGGGGGGAGTGCGGGTACGCCGGGGGCGCCCCCAGCGGTCCGCGCCCGAGATGGCCGTCCGTCAACAGCACGTCGTGACTGCGGGACCCGCCGGGCAGATACGTCCGCAGGCCCCCGCCGCCGCGAAGCACCGGAAGCGACTGGTCGGCGGCGCGCAACCGGGAGGCGACGGCGGCCCGCCGCTCGCTCTGGTAGCTGTCGAGGAGCGTGTCCGAGGCCCCGTGATGCCAGGCGTACGCGAGCTTCCAGGCCAGGTTGTCGGCGTCCCGCAGCCCCTCGTCGAGGCCCTGCGTGCCGACCGCGCCCAGCAGGTGCGCCGCGTCGCCCGCCAGGAACACCCTGTCCACGCGCCAGCGCTTCGCGAGCCGGTGGTGCAGCGTGTGGACACCGGTGTCGATCAACTCGTACGGCGGAGTCGCCCCACCGCACCAGCCGGCCAGGGTGTCGCGGATCTTGGTGACCAGAGCGTCCGGGGTGACGAGATCGCCGCGGGCCGGCAGGAGCCAGTCGATCCGCCAGACCCCGTCCGGCAGCGGGCGGGCCGTGACCTCCTCGCCGCCGCCCCGCCACGGCGGCTGACGGTGCAACAGGGCCTCACCGGGCCACGGGAGTTCGGTGCGCAGGGCGGCCACCGCGTGCCGCTCCACCGCCGTACGCCCGGGGAAGCGGATCGAGAGCAGCTTGCGGACCGTGGAACGGGCGCCGTCGCAGCCGACCAGATGGCTCCCGCGCCACCAGGTGCCCCCGCTGCCGCTCGTACCGCTCGTACCGCTCGTACCGGTTCCGGAGGAGCCGCGGGTGTGCGCCGTGACCCCGCTCGCGTCCTGCTCGATCGTGTCGAGGCGGGCGTCGGTGACGAGCTGGATCAGCTCCTGTCCGGCGATCGCGTCGCGCAGACCGCGCGCGAGGGCGTGCTGCGGGATGTGCAGCGGAGCCGCCGGGCCCTCGCCGTCACTCTCCGTGTCACCGAGACCGAGACTGAGTTCGATGTGCCTCATCTGTTGCCTGCGTCGCACGGATCGCCAGCCGACCCAGCGGACCCCCTCGTCACGCAGCGTGGCGCAGCCGAGGCGTTCGACCATCGCGGCCATGTCCGCGCGCAGCACGACCGTACGGGCGGGGCGCGGATCGTCTTTGCCGGGGCCCTCGTCGAGGACGACGGAGGGTACTCCCTGCGAGGCCAGGGCAAGGGAGAGCGCGAGGCCCACGGGCCCCGCGCCGACGATGATCACCGGGTCCACGGCGCGGCTCCTGAAGGCCGTTCGGTCATGCGGGTAGCACAGCGAAGTGTGGCGCGAGCCCGGTGCGTGATCACAGAACGTATGCAACCCATTGCGGGTGCTTGCGTCAAGCGACGGGGGCAGCGGCGCGACCGCCACTGCCCCCGGATGATGTCACATACTGTCAGTTCTTCGAGATACCAGACCCGTCGGGGCCGTCGCCCGCGCGGTCGGCCGCGTTGCCGAAGGAGTTCCCGGGGTCGGCCGTGAGCACGAGCTCCTTGGCCGCGGCGTCCGAGGCGAGGACCCCCGTCTTGGACCGGCGGCCCCGCTTCTCGATCCACGTGGCGAGCGCCGAGAGCGCCAGACACAGCGCGATGTAGATGACGCCGAAGACCACGATCGTGGACACGTACGGGTACTGGCCGTTGACCTGCGTGTTGGAGGCGATCAGACGGGCCGAGTACAGCAGCTCGGGGTAGAGGATCACGAAGCCGAGCGAGGTGTCCTTCAGGGTGACCACCAGCTGGCTGATGATCGTCGGCAGCATCGCCCGGACGGCCTGCGGCATCAGGACCGTCGTCATGACCTGCGTCTTGCTCATGCCCAGGGCGTACGCGGCCTCGCGCTGTCCCTTCGGCACCGAGTTCACGCCGGCGCGCAGCACCTCGGCCTGGACGCAGCCGTTGTAGATCGACAGGCCGAGCGCGAGCGCCCACATCGAGTAGTCGACCAGGAAGGCGACCCAGACGGCGTAGATCGTGATCAGCAGCGGGATGGAGCGGAAGATCTCGATGAAGCCGGTGGCCACCACCCGGACGGGCGTGTGGTCGGAGAGCCGGGCGACGGCGAGCAGCACGCCGAGGACGAGCGAGCCGACTGCCGCGAGGCCGAACGCCTTCAGGGTGGCGAGGAGGGCGTCGGCGATGTTCTGCCGGATGCCCGCGTAGTTGAAGATGTCCCACATCGCGGGGTCGAAGTGACCCTTGTCGGCCAGCCGGACCACGCTCACGGCGAGCAGCGCGAGGATCGCGAGGGAGCCCACGACGGCGTAGATCCGGTTACGGACGCGCGCCTTGGGGCCGGGGGTGTCGAAGAGAACGCTGGCACTCATCGGGCGACCTCCATGCGGCGCTCCAGGAGACGGAAGATCCCGCTGATGGTGAAGGTGACGACGAGGTACGCGGCGGCCACCCAGGCGAAGATCCCGGCGATGGCGTAGCCCTGCTCGCTCATCAGCGTCTGCCAGCCGAAGAGCTCGGTGACACTGAAGGCGCCCGCGATGGCCGAGTTCTTGGTGAGCGCGATGAAGATCGAGCTCAGCGGCGGCAGTACGGTCCGGGTGGCCTGCGGCAGCACGATCATCCGCAGCGTCTGCGAGAAGGTCATGCCGAGCGAACGGGCGGCCTCCGCCTGGCCGATCGGCACCGTGCTGATGCCGGAGCGGACGGCCTCGCAGATGAACGCGGAGGTGTAGAAGCCGAGCGCGAGCGAGCCGAGCACGAAGGGGCTCATCCCCGGGAACAGGATCTCCGGGACGACGAAGAACGAGACGAGGAAGAGCAGCGTCAGAGGGGTGTTGCGCAGCAGCGTGACCCAGGCGGTCCCGAAGATGCGCAGGGGCGGGACGGGCGAGACCCGGAAGCCGGCGATGACGATGCCGAGGACCAGCGCGATGACCGAGCTGACGGCGGTGATCGACACGGTTCCTATGAATCCGTCGCGGAACTCCGGGAAATGGTCGAGCAGTACGTTCATGAGGTCTCCGCGTCGGCGGTATCAGCGGCTTGAGGGCAGGGTGAGCGGCGCCCCGTACTCCGTACTCCCGTACGGGGCGCTCGACTTCGAGGAAGGATCAGTAGCGGACGAGTGTCGGCGGCTCGACGTACGAGGAGCCGGACAGACCCAGAGTCGCCTCGTAGATCTTCTTGTACGTGCCGTCCTTGATGTTCTTCTCGAGGATGTCGCTGATCTTGTCGCGCAGGACCTTGTCGTCCTTGTTCAGGCCGACGCCGTAGGGCTCCTCGGTGAACGGCTTGCCGACGACCTTGAGCTTGCCCTTGTTGGCGGCGGCGTAGCCCTTGAGGATCGCGTCGTCGGTGGTGACCGCGTCGACCTGCTTGGTGAGCAGCTGCTGCACGCAGTCCGAGTACTTCGCGAGCTCGGTGGTCTCGGCGCCGTACTGCGGCTTCTTGATCTCCTGCAGCGGGGTCGAGCCCGTGATGGAGCAGACCTTCTTGCCCTTGAGGGAGTCCGGACCGGTGATCGCGGTCTCGTCCTTGCGGACCAGGAGGTCGGCGCCGGCCTTGTAGTACGGACCCGCGAAGCTGACCTGCGCCTTGCGCTTGTCGTTGATCGTGTACGTACCGACGTAGTAGTCGACCTGGCCCGTGGAGATCGCCGTCTCACGGAGCTTGGAGTCGACCGTCTTCCACTCGATCTTGTCCTCGGTGAAGCCGAGCTCCGCCGCGACCATCTTGGCGATCTCGATGTCGAAGCCGGACCGCTCCTTGGTGGCCTGGTCCTCGAAGCCGAGGTACGGCTGGTCGGCCTTGGAGCCGATGATCAGCTTGCCGCGCTTCTGCGCCTCCTTGAAGGACGGCGACTCCAGCTTCACATCGGTGGCGACGATGTACTTGGGGAGCTGCGGGGCGGCCGAGTCGCCGGGCTTCACGGCGGGCTTGTCGCCGGCCGAGCCCTCCTTGCCACCACAGGCGGTCGCGGTCAGCGCGAGTACGGCGACGGCCACGGCCGCGGTCTTGCGGAGCTTCATGGTGAACATCCCTTGATTCGTGGGTTGTTGATCGGCAGGTAGAAGCATGGGGCTGACCGCCGTCAGTGGTGCAGGATTTTCGAAAGGAAGTCCTTCGCGCGGTCGCTTCGCGGGTTGCTGAAGAACTCGTCCGGCGTGGCCTGTTCGACGATCTTGCCGTCCGCCATGAACACCACGCGGTTGGCGGCGGAACGCGCGAACCCCATCTCGTGGGTCACGACGACCATGGTCATGCCGTCCCGCGCCAGCTGCTGCATGACCTCGAGAACCTCGTTGATCATCTCGGGGTCGAGCGCAGAGGTCGGCTCGTCGAAGAGCATGACCTTCGGGTCCATCGCCAACGCCCGCGCGATCGCGACACGTTGCTGCTGACCGCCCGACAGCTGGGCCGGGTACTTGTCCGCCTGGGTGCCGACACCCACCCGGTCGAGCAGCGCGCGAGCCTTGGACTCGGCGGCCGCCTTGGCCGTCTTGCGGACCTTGACCTGACCCAGCATCACGTTCTCGAGCACTGTCTTGTGCGCGAAGAGATTGAAGGACTGGAAGACCATGCCGACGTCGGCGCGCAGCCGGGCCAGCTCCTTGCCCTCCTGGGGCAGCGGCCGGTTGTCGATCGTGATGGCGCCGGAGTCGATCGACTCCAGGCGGTTGATGGTGCGACACAGTGTGGACTTGCCGGAACCCGAAGGCCCGATCACGACCACGACCTCGCCACGGGCGATGGTCAGGTCGATGTCCTGGAGCACATGCAGCGCGCCGAAGTGCTTGTTCACGTTGGACAGCACGACCAGGTCACCGGCCGCCGCTATGGCGTCTTCCGAGCCCTTGGTCACTGACACTCCGCTCATCGGCTTTTGCTCCGTCCTCCTCGGTTGGGGAGGACACTAGACAGACCGCGGGATGACCGTCATCACATCTGAGCGGAAATTGAGGATAACGAAACGGCCTCGACCGGACACGCTGCGTGAAGGGGACGCCCAGTGGCGTACCGGGTGCATAACAGAAACCGCTGCGTAACCGGGGGAGACTTGACTGTGACGGCGACCATCGGCGTTCATGCGTAGGTACACGGATAGCCATGCAGATTGCCATCAGGTGATGGCGCACCCACGATCACCGAGCCACCGGAGGGGGCCATGAGACTCCTGCTCGTCGAGGACGACGATCACGTGGCCGCGGCCCTGTCCGCCGTACTGGCGAAGCACGGTTTCACCGTCACGCACGCCAGGAACGGCGAGGAGGCCCTCCAGGCGGTGCTGCCCGCCGCGCACGGCGAGCGCCCTTCCTTCGGGGTGATCCTGCTCGATCTCGGTCTGCCCGACCAGGACGGCTACCAGGTCTGCGGCCGGATCCGGAAGCTCACCACCACCCCGGTGATCATGGTGACGGCGCGTGCCGACGTACGGTCCCGGATACACGGCCTCAACCTCGGGGCAGACGACTACGTGGTCAAGCCGTACGACACCGGGGAACTGCTCGCCCGGATCCACGCCGTCAGCCGGCGCACCGGTGCGGGCGACGAGACCGGCTCGGCCGGTGACGACGCCGCGCTGCGGCTCGGCTCGGTCGTCATCGAGCTGCCCACCCGCCGGGTCAGCGTCGACGGCGCGCCCGTGCCGCTCACCCGCAAGGAGTTCGACCTGCTGGCCCTGCTCGCCCAGCGGCCCGGCGTGGTCTTCCGGCGCGAGCAGATCATCAGCGAGGTCTGGCGCACCAACTGGGAAGGGACCGGCCGCACCCTCGAAGTGCACGTGGCCTCGCTCCGCTCCAAGCTGGCCATGCCCGCCCTGATCGAGACCGTGCGCGGCGTCGGGTACCGCCTGGTCGCCCCTGCCGCCTAGCCGTCCGGGTCCTTCGTGCGCACACGCCTCCTTCCGCTCCTCCTCGTCCTCATGGCCGGGGTGCTCCTCGCCCTCGGCTTCCCGCTCGCCGCCAGCCTCGCCGCCGCCGAGCAGCAGCGCGTGGTCGTCGACCGGCTCGACGACGCGGCCCGCTTCGCCGCGCTCGCCCAGTTCGTCAACGAGTCCGAACCCTCCGTCGACGAGCGCCGCACCACCCTCCGCGGCGAACTCGCCAGCTACCACGACGTCTACGGCATCCGTACGGGCATCTACTACCGCGACAACCAGGCCATGGCCGCCGCGCCCGAGGACTGGGTCGTCCCCTACGAGGGCGAGGGGCGCCGAGCCTTCAACGAGGCCCTGGTCGGGCGCCGCAGCCACGACCCGCCCCAGGTGTGGCCGTGGCAGCCGCACGCCCGCGTCACGATCGCCTCGCCCGTCGTACGGGACGGTGACGTCATCGCCGTCGTGGTGACCGACTCGCCCACCGGGCAGCTGCGCTCGCGCATCCTGAGCGGCTGGCTGATCATCGCGGCCGGGGAGTTCGCGGCGATGCTGGTCGCCATCGGCGCGGCCTTCCGGCTCACCGGCTGGGTGCTGAAGCCCGTCCGCGTCCTGGACGCGGTCACCCACGACATCGCCACGGGGCGGATGACGTCCCGGGTCGCCGCGGCCGGAGGGCCGCCCGAACTGCGCCGCCTGGCCCGCTCGTTCAACGAGATGGCCGACAACGTCGAGGACGTACTGGAGCAGCAGCGGGCCTTCGTCGCCGACGCCTCGCACCAGTTGCGCAACCCGCTCTCCGCGCTGCTGCTCCGCATCGAGCTGCTCGCCCTCGAACTCCCCGAGGGGAACGAGGAGATCGCCTCCGTACGTACCGAGGGCAAGCGGCTCGCCCAGGTCCTCGACGACCTCCTTGACCTCGCGCTCGCCGAGCACGCCGCCGCGGATCTGCGCCTCACCGACATCGGGGCGCTCGTGGCCGAGCGGATCGCCGCGTGGCGGCCCCTCGCCGACGAGAAGGGCGTACGGCTCCACGGGGAGCGGAGGGCGGTGACGGCCTGGGCGGACCCGGTGGCGCTCTCCAGCGCGCTCGACGCGGTGATCGACAACGCGCTGAAGTTCACCCCGGAGGGCGAGGAGGTCACGGTCGCCGTGGCCTCGGAGGGCGACACCTCCACGATCGTGGTGGCGGACCGGGGGCCGGGGCTCACGCAGGAGGAGCTCGACCGGGTCGGCGACCGCTTCTGGCGCAGCAACCGCCACCAGAACATCAAGGGCTCGGGGCTCGGCCTGTCGATCTCCCGGGTCCTGCTGTCCGCGGGCGGCGGCTCGATCGACTACGCGCCGCACGAGCCGCACGGCCTGCGCGTGACGCTCACGGTGCCGAGGACGGGGCCGCAGGGGCGGTGACGGGGGCGGGGTGCTTCGGGGCGGCGGGGGCCTCGGGCGGCGCGCTGTGCCGGTTCTCGCGCTGTACGGGCTCTGGCGCCGTGCCGGCTCTGGTGTCGTACCGGTTCTCGCTCTGCGCCGGCTCTGGCGCCGTGCCGGTTCTTACGGCTTCACGGAGCGGTAGTAGCGGCGGGCGCCCTCGTGGAGGGACAGGGGTTCCGTGTAGATCGCGGTGCGGAGGTCCACCAGCTGCGCCGGGTGGACCTGGCGGCCGATGCCGTCCCGGCTTCTGATCACCGTACGGGTGAAACCCTCCACCAGCGCCGGATCCGCCGCGTCCGTCGTCACCAGCAGGTTCGGCACGGCCAGCGTCTGCACCGGCTGCCCGTCCTGGGCCAGGGCGTAGGCGTCCGCCGGGATGACGGCGGAGCGGTAGTGGCGCGTCGCCTCGCCCACGTCGTGGACCTTGTCCACCAGGGCGGGTTCGAGCGAGACCAGCCGGACCGGTAGGCGCTCGGAGAGTTTCTGGACGGCCTCGGTGGGCAGGCCGCCCGACCAGAAGAAGGCGTCCAGCTGCCGGCTCTCCAGCAGACCCGGCATCGTGTCGATGCCGGCAGAGACCGGCTCGACGTCCGTGTCGGGGGCGAGACCGCCCGCCGCGAGGACCCGGTCCGCGATGAGCCGGACCCCGGAGCCCTCCTGGCCGACGCCGACCCGGAGGCCGCGCAGATCGGCCACGGACCGTACGGCCGAATCCTTGCGGACGACGAGCTGGACGTAGTCGTCGTAGAGCCGGGCGCAGCCGCGCAGCCGGTCGTGGCCCGGCTTGCCGTCGCGCCGGTACTGGGCCACGGCGTCGGCGGTCGCGACGGTGAAATCGGCTTCGCCGGAGGCCAGGCGGGCGAGGTTCTGCTGGGAGCCCTGGCTGTTCTTCAGCTTTATCGACACGTCCGGCAGATCCGTGGCGAGGGCCTGCCGCAGCAGCTCGCCGTACTTCTGGTAGACCCCGGTGGGGACGCCGGTACTGAAGGTGACCCGCCCGCTCGGCGCCGGTGTACCGAACGGAACCAGCCACCAGACCAGCAGCCCGCAGACCACCAGAACCGCCGCCGACGCCTGGAGGAGGCGGCGGCGGGCGGAACGGACGTACGAGGCGAGCATGGCGCGATCCTGCCAGCTCGGTCCCCAACCTGGCCAGGCCGGGAGGTGGTGTGCTGCTTCACGCGCGCGTGGTGGGGCGGCTGTGGGGGGTCGTGACGGGGGGGCCGGGGCGGCCGTCACAGACCGGTGGCCTGGGCCCGTAGCCAGGCGAGCAGGGCGGCGACCCGCTCGTCCCGCGCGGGCGGCCGCGGGCTGAGCAGGTGGTATCCGGTGCCGTCCTCGACCAGGCCGAAGGGCGCCACGAGCTGCCCGCTCACCAGGTCGTCGTGGACCAGCGCGTACGGGCCGATCGCCATGCCGACACCGGCGACGGCCGCCTGCAGCGCCAGGTAGAAGTGCTCGAAGGTCTGCTCGTCGGTGGGATCGACGGTCCGCCGCGTGATGCGCTGCCAGTCCGCCCATGCGCGCGGCCGGGTGCTGGTGTGCAGAATCGTCACACCTGCGACACCGCTGCCGGCGGTGAGCCGCTCCGCCACGTCCGGGCGGCAGACCGGACCGATGCGTTCCAGGAAGAGGGGGGAGCGGGCCACGTCGGCCGGTACGGGGAAGTCGTCGCGGCGCAGGGCGACGTCGACCGGGTCCCGGTCGAACGCGACGGGTCCGCCGCCCGCCGACAGGTGGACGGTGAGGCCGGGCACCTGCACGGCGAGGTCCGGCAGGCGGGGGATGAGCCAGCGCATCAGGAGCGTCGGCTCGCACGACAGCGCGAGCGGACCCCCGCGCTCACGGCCCGAAACCTCCCGGGTGGCCGTGTCGATCTGGTCGAGCGCGTCCCGGACGGCGGCCGCGAGACGACGGGCCTGAGGGGTCGGCCGCAGCGAACGGGTCCCTCGCTCGAAGAGCGTGACACCGAGGGACTTCTCCAGATTCTGGATCTGCCGGGAGACGGCGCCGTGGGTCACGTGCAGCTCCTGCGCGGCGCGGGTCATGCTCGCGTGCCGCACGGTCGCCTCGAAGGGGAGCAGGGTGTTCAGCGGGGGGAGGTCGGGCCAGCGCATGCGTGAAATCTACTCACAGATGGGGTGAGAAGGAATCGCTTGTCGAGCGGCCTTCCGAACGCCAGGGTTGACGTCAGTGGCAGCGACTTCGAGGAGGACGAGACATGCGGGAACACCCGGCCGAGCCCGTGAGGGGCATCGCCGTCCTCGCGGACGACCTGACGAGTGCCGGGGACGGCGCGGCGCCCTTCCGCGGTACGGGGCACCCGGCGAAGGTCCTGCTGTCCGGGGCCGTCGAGCCGGGTGCGTCGGCGGTCGACGGCGTCGTGGCCGTGGACCTCGGCAGCCGCCTGCTCGACGAGGCGTCGGCCGTGGCCCTCGCCGCGTGGTCCGCGGACGCGTTCGGAGACTCCGACCTGCTGATCAAGACCGTCGACTCGACGCTCCGGGGCCATGTGGCGGCCGAGGTCCGCGCCGCCCACGCAGGCTCGGGCCGACGGGCCGTCGTCGTCGCGCCCGCGTTCCCGGCGGAGGGCAGGACGACCGTCCGAGGGGTCCAGCACGTCCATGGCGTACCGGTGCACGAGACGGACTTCGCGCGCGACCCGGTCCACCCCGTCCGTACCGCCGACCTCGCCCGGCTGCTGCCCGAAGCGGACGTCCTGGAACCGGAGCGGTTCGGAAAGCTGCCGGAACTGGTCGACGGCGGAGGCGTGTTCGTCTGCTCGGCGGTCACGGACGCCGACCTCGATCTCCTGGTGGCCTCCGTGCCCCGGCCCGGCGACGTGCTCTGGGTCGGCTCCCCGGGCCTCGCCGCCGCGTTGGCCCGACACCACTCCCGTATCCCGGCCGAGCCTCCGCCCGAGCCGCCCCGCGCACGGCGCCCCCTGATCGTGGTCGGGAGCGCGCACCCGGCGACGCGCCGCCAGCTGGACCGGCTGCGCACGCGCGTGGACGTGACCGCCGCGGAGACAGCCGACGCCCCGGCCGAGGCCCTGAGGGCTCTGCGCCGGTCCACCGCGCCCGTGCTCGTCGTCCACACCCCGGACGCCCGCCGCGCGGCAGCTGCCGGGTCGCTGACCAGTGAGCTAGCCCTTGTCGTACGGGAGTTGGTGGCGGACGGCCTGGTCGACGGGCTCGTGCTGACCGGCGGGGAGACCGCGGTGGCCGCCCTCGAAGCCCTCGGCGCCGCCGGTCTCGACCTCGCCGACGAGCCCGAACCGGGGGTCGCTCGTGGCGTGCTGCTCAGCCCGCCCCGCCTCCCCGCGCTGATCAAGGCGGGCGGCTTCGGCGACGACGGGACACTCGACCGGCTCTGCCGCCTCCTCATGGACGGTGGGCTGCCTACGGAGGACGAGCCGAGCACGGCAGGTGGGCCGAGCGCCGAGGGTGGGCGGACGTCATGACGCCGCCCATCGCGCTCACCATGGGCGACCCGAACGGCATCGGCCCCGAGATCACGGTCAAGGCGTACGCCGACCCACGGCGCCGTCCCTCGGTCGTCATCATCGGCGACCCGGCCGTCCTCGGTCGCGCCTGCCGGATCACGGGCACCGAGCTGACCGTGCGGCCGATCGCCTCCGTCGCGGACGCGGCCCATGCCCCCGGGATCCTCGACGTCCTCCCCGAGGGGACGTTCCCCGGGGACCTGCCGCTCGGCACGGTGGACGCCCGCGCCGGAGCCGCCTCGTTCGGGTACGTACGCCGAGGCATCGAGCTCGCCCTCAGCGGCGAGGTCCGCGCCCTCACCACCGCGCCGATCAACAAGGAAGCGCTCCGGCTGGCGGGGCTGCCCTACCCGGGCCACACCGAGATCCTCGCCGAGCTCTCGGATACGAGCGACTACGCGATGATGATGGCCAACGACGACCTGCGGGTCGTCCTGGTCACCGTCCACCAGTCGCTGCGCACGGCCATCGACTCCCTCACGACCGACCACGAGCTGGAGATCATCCGGCTGACCGACCGGACGCTCCGGGCCGGCCACCCGAAGGGACGGTCCGGGACCCGCCCCCGTATCGCCGTCGCCGCCGTCAACCCGCACGCCGGGGAGAACGGACTCTTCGGGCGCGAGGACCTCGACATCGTCGAGCCGGCCGTACGGGCCGCCCGGCGGGAAGGCATCGACGCCAGCGGTCCCTGGCCCGCCGACACCGTCTTCATGCGCGCCCGCGCGGGCGAGTTCGACGCCGTCGTGGCCCAGTACCACGACCAGGGGCTCATACCGGTCAAGTACCTGGGCCTGGAGCGCGGCGTCAACATCACCATCGGCCTGCCGTTCGTGCGCACCAGCGTCGACCACGGCACGGCCTTCGACCTCGCGGGGCGGGGCACCGCCGACCACACCAGCCTGCTCACCGCCCTGCACCAGGCCGACGAGCTGACCGCCCAGGCCCCTGCCGCCCCGTAGGCCCCACCCCGTAGCCCCGCTCCGTAGGCCCGCCCAGGCCACCCGCAGGCCCCGGCCCTCTGGGCCACCACCCTCGCCCCCGCAGGCCATCGCCCCGACCCGGAGGACCCAATGGACTTCATCCTCATGCTCACCCGTGACGACAGGACCGTCACCGACTGCCTCGACGTCCTCGACACCGTCCGGGACCTCGGGGTCGCCCACATCGGCTTCAAGGACGTCGGAGTGGAGCCGGCCACCCTCGACCGGCTCCACCGGCAGATCAAGGACATGGGGGCGACCAGCTACCTCGAAGTGGTCAGCACCACCCGCGAGGAGGCGCTCACCTCCGTGCGCCGCGCGGTCGACCTCGGTGTCGACAGGCTCATGGGCGGCACCTGGATCGACGAGACGGTGGCCCTCGTCGCCGGCACCTCCGTCGAGTACCTCCCCTTCGTGGGTGAACCGCTCGGCCACCCCACCCTCCTCGCCGGCGGCCCCGACCGGATCTCCGACGACTGCCTCCGGGCGGAGGCCGCGGGCTGCGCGGGCGTCGACCTCCTCGCCTACCGGGCCACCGACGCGGACCCGCTCGACCTCGTCCGCGCCGCCCGAGCGGCCACCACGGGCCGCCTGGTCGTGGCCGGCGGCATCTCCACGACCGACCGGATACGGGCGGTGGCGGCAGCCGGAGCCGACGCCTTCACCGTCGGGTCCGCCGCCTTCGACGGGTCCCTGCGGCCGCGCGCGGGCACCCTCGCCGCCCAGCTCGGCGCGGCCCTCGAAGCAGCCGGGAGCGCCCCTGCGCCCTCGCCCCGGCGGCTCGGGGACGGGCAATCCCCGGCACCGCATACCCTTGTTCCATGACCAGCAGCGACCGGAGCCAGGCAGTGGACGTCCAGCGAACCTACGAAGTACGCACCTACGGGTGCCAGATGAACGTCCACGACTCCGAGCGGCTCTCCGGTCTGCTGGAAAACGCCGGCTACGTCCGCGCCCCCGAGGGCTCCGACGGTGACGCCGACGTCGTCGTCTTCAACACCTGCGCCGTCCGCGAGAACGCCGACAACAAGCTCTACGGCAACCTCGGCCGGCTCGCCCCCAGGAAGACCACGCGCCCGGGCATGCAGATCGCCGTCGGCGGCTGCCTCGCCCAGAAGGACCGCGACACCATCGTCCAGAAGGCCCCCTGGGTCGACGTCGTCTTCGGCACGCACAACATCGGCAAGCTGCCGGTCCTCCTGGAGCGCGCCCGCGTCCAGGAAGAGGCCCAGATCGAGATCGCGGAGTCGCTGGAGGCCTTCCCCTCCACGCTGCCGACCCGCCGCGAGTCCGCGTACGCCGCCTGGGTCTCGATCTCCGTCGGCTGCAACAACACCTGCACCTTCTGTATCGTCCCGGCGCTGCGCGGCAAGGAGGAGGACCGCCGTCCCGGCGACATCCTCGCCGAGATCGAGGCCCTGGTCGCCGAGGGCGTCTCGGAGATCACCCTCCTCGGCCAGAACGTCAACGCGTACGGCTCCGACCTGGGCGACCGCGAGGCCTTCTCCAAGCTGCTGCGCGCCTGCGGCCAGATCGAGGGCCTGGAGCGGGTCCGCTTCACCTCGCCGCACCCCCGCGACTTCACGGACGACGTGATCGCCGCGATGGCCGAGACTCCGAACGTCATGCCGCAGCTGCACATGCCGCTGCAGTCCGGTTCGGACACCGTCCTCAGGGCCATGCGCCGCTCCTACCGGCAGGAGCGTTTCCTCGGGATCATCGAGAAGGTCCGCGCGGCCATCCCGCACGCCGCCATCTCCACCGACATCATCGTGGGCTTCCCCGGCGAGACCGAGGAGGACTTCGAGCAGACCATGCACACGGTCCGCGAGGCCCGCTTCGCCAACGCCTTCACCTTCCAGTACTCCAAGCGGCCCGGAACCCCCGCCGCCGAGATGGACGGGCAGATCCCCAAGGAGGTCGTGCAGGCGCGCTACGAGCGTCTCGTCGCCCTCCAGGAGGAGATCTCCTGGGAGGAGAACAAGAAGCAGGCCGGCCGGACCCTGGAGGTCATGGTCGCCGAGGGCGAGGGCCGCAAGGACGGCGCCACCCACCGCCTCTCCGGCCGCGCCCCCGACAACCGGCTCGTCCACTTCACCAAGCCGGACCAGGAAGTCCGCCCGGGTGACGTGGTGACCGTCGAGATCACCTACGCCGCCCCGCACCACCTGCTCGCCGAGGGCCCGACGACGGCGGTGCGCCGCACCCGCGCCGGCGACGCCTGGGAGAAGCGCACCACCGCTGCCGCCGCGAAGCCGGCGGGCGTCCTGCTCGGACTCCCCAAGATCGGTGTGCCGGACCCGCTGCCCGCGGCCTCGGCCCCGGCCTGCGGAAGCCACTGACAACCGAGGCCGGTCACTGACACCCTCGGAACCACCACCAACTGACACAACCGACAACTGACACATTCGAGGAACCGGGGGGCCGGGATGGGGAAGTGGGTCGTCGTCGCGCAGCGCGGGGCCGGTGGTGACACGTACCTCGCCGAAGTGGTCCGGAGGGTCACCGGGACACGGGAGGACGCGCAGGAGGCGATGCGCGCCGCCTCGCTCACGTACCAGGAGCCGTGGCGCGAGAAGTCGCGCGAGGTGTACCGGTTCCCGAGCGGCGACAGCTGCCTGGTGATCGTCAGAGGGCTGATGTCGGAGACACACACGGTCCTGAGCATCGCCGAGCTGGTCCACGACTCGGCCGACCCCGCGATCGCGAAGGCGGCCCCGACCGGCGGCGAGCCGCAGGACAGCGTCCCGCCCATGGAGTGGAGAACGTCGCAGTAGGCTGCGGATCATGCTTGTCGCCGCAGCCGTCTGCCCCTGTCCTCCTCTGCTCGTGCCCGACGTGGCGGCCGGAGCCGCCGGTGAGCTCGATGCCGCCCGGACGGCCTGCGCCGACGCCGTCGGGCTGCTCGCCGCGTCCCGGCCCGACCGGCTCTTCGTCGTCGGCCCCGCCGACGAGGGCGCGCGCGGTACGTTCCCGGGTGGTTCGACCGGCAGCTTCGCGGGCTTCGGCGTCGATCTGTCCGTACGCCTCGGTGCCGGGCCCGCCGGGGAGCGCCCGCTGCCCGCCTCCCTCGCCGTGGCCGCCTGGCTCCTCCAGCGCGCCGACTGGGCCGACGCGCCCGTCGAAGGACTCGGGGTCGGCCAGCCGCTGGAGGCCGACCGTTGCGTCTCCACCGGCCGCGAGCTGGCCGCCGCGGCCGACCGCGTGGCGCTGCTCGTGGTGGGCGACGGCAGCGCCTGTCGGACCCTCAAGGCCCCCGGCTATCTGGACGAGCGCGCCGCCGCCTTCGACGCGGAGGCCGCCCGCGCGCTGGGCACGGCGGACGTGGACGCCCTGCTCGCGCTCGACGAGAACCTCGCGTACGAGTTGAAGGCGGCCGGCCGGGCCCCCTGGCAGATCCTCGCGGGCGCGGCCGAGGGAGCCGACCTCGACGGCCGACTGCTCTACGAGGACGCCCCGTACGGCGTCGGCTACTTCGTGGCGGCCTGGTCGTAAGGGCGCCCACGGCCACCCGTACGGAAAGAACGACGGACGGCCGCGGAGCGCGATGCTCCGCGGCCGTCCGCCGTACGGAAGGGACCGTAGGGTGACGCCGGACGTCAGGTGGCCGGCGGCGGAGTCTGCCCGGGACCCTGACCTTGGCCCTGCCCCGGACCCTGACCCTGCTCCGGACCCTGGCCTTGGCCCTGCCCCGGACCCTGACCCTGACCCTGACCCGGGTCCTCGCCGGGGCCCTTCGTGCCGTCGTCGTCCTTGTGGGCGATCCGCTCAAGGGCGTCCTTGGCCTTGCCGGTGCCCGATTCGATCTTGGCGCTGTACTTGCCCTTGGTCTTCTCGTCGACCAGCTTCGCGGCCTTGTCCAGACCCTGGTCGATCTTGGCCTCATGCTGCTGGGCGAGGCCCGAGACCTTGTCCTTGGCCGGGGCGAGCTTGGCCTTCAGTGAATCCAGGAGACCCATGGGCCACCTTCCCTCCGGTGAGTCCGTACGCCGTGCCCTGTCGCCAGGAGCCCGCTACTTCCGGGCGCCTTCGTCGGCCCCGTTGTCCGCGGCCTCGTCCGCCGACTGCTGCTTCGGAATCTCCACGGCCGCCTCGACCACCTCGACGGCCTCCGCCACGGGGGCCTCGTCACCCGCCTCGGAGCCGTCGGCCGACTCCGCGGACGAGCCGGTCTCGGCACCCGCCTCGACCTCCCCACCACTCGGCGCTCCGGCCTCCGGCTCCTCCGGCGCGTCCGTCACGGCGACAGCCTGGGCCTCCTCCGTCGACGCCTCGGCAGCTTCCTTGCCCTTCCGCCGAAACATTGCAAAAACGCCCATTTCAACTCCATAGCGTACTCGTGTGGGATAAGGCCCGCGGCGCCCGGAGCGCCCTGTTGCGCCACCCGGCGCAGCCGGTACGGAAAACCGGCGGTCGGAACCTCGAAACTGGCAACGAACCCGGTGGCGGACCGTCACGTCGCTCATTCGGGGACCTGCTGGGAGGTTTGCGAGACTGTGACGGTGAGAAGTGCAGCTCCCGCCCCGCGGGTCATCGCCGTCGTCGGTCCCACAGCGGCCGGAAAGTCCGATCTGGGTGTATTCCTCGCCCAGCAACTTGGCGGCGAGGTCGTCAACGCAGACTCGATGCAGCTCTACCGAGGGATGGACATCGGTACCGCCAAACTGACGCTGGAAGAGCGCGGCGGCATCCCGCACCACCTCCTCGACATCTGGGACGTCACGGAGGCCGCCAGCGTCGCCGAGTACCAGCGCCTGGCCCGCGCCGAGATCGACCGGCTGCTGGCCGAGGGCCGTACCCCGGTCCTGGTCGGCGGCTCCGGTCTGTACGTACGGGGCGCCATCGACTCCCTCGAGTTCCCGGGCACGGACCCGGCCGTACGGGCCCGCCTGGAGGCCGAGCTGGAGGAGCGCGGCTCCGGGGAGCTGCACGCCCGCCTCGCCGCGGCCGACCCCGACGCCGCGCGCGCGATCCTCCCCAGCAACGGCCGGCGCATCGTCCGGGCCCTGGAGGTCATCGAGATCACCGGCAAGCCCTTCACCGCCAACCTGCCCGGCCCCGACCCGATCTACGACACCGTCCAGATCGGCGTCGACGTGGCGCGCCCCGAGCTCGACGAACGGATCACCGCGCGCGTGGACCGGATGTGGGAGGCCGGACTCGTCGACGAGGTGCGCACCCTTGAGGCGCGAGGGCTGCGGGAGGGGCGCACGGCCGCCCGCGCGCTCGGCTACCAGCAGGTGCTCACGGCGCTCGCGGGGGAGTGCACCGAGGACGAGGCGCGGGCCGAGACCGTACGCGCCACCAAACGCTTCGCGCGCCGCCAGGACTCGTGGTTCCGGCGCGACCCGCGCGTCCACTGGCTGAGCGGCGCCGCGGAGGACCGCGGGGAACTCCCGCGACAGGCGCTGACGTTGGTCGAACGAGCGGTTACAGCCTGATCACGTGATGGCATCGGGACGCCATGCCCGTCATTCCAGGGGTCTCTGGCGTGCCATCATCGAGCATCGATCGACCAAGTGGAGTCCGAGTGGGAGGGCGCGTGGCGATGGAGGCCGGCCCTCGTGACACAGAGCAGCAGGACGCGGTCCCGGGCGAAGCTCCCGGTGACGCGCCCGGCTTGAGCCCGGACGGACCGGACGACGCCGAGGGCTCGTCCGTCGAGGTCGACGCCGACGAGGTCGAGGTCGAGCTGAGGCCGCAGCGCAGGCTGCGGATCTGGCAGCTCGCCCCCATCGTGGGGCTCGCCGCCGTCGGGTCGCTGATGTTCGCCTTCCCGCTCGCCTTCGGCTCCGGGGACGGCGGCGCCGTGGTCGCCATGCTCGGCCTCCTGATCAGCTCCTGCGCCGCCGGCTGGGGCATGATGGCGGCCCGCAGGGTCGGCTCCGCCTGGCCGGGCCTCCCGGCCCGCGGCTCCGGCGAGCGGCCGAACTGGCGAGTGATCGCCCTGTACGTGTTCTTCAGCGCGCTCCTGGTGGCCCTGGCCGTCTGGCGCGTGGCCCGCCTCCGCTGACCACGCGGGCGGGGAAACCTGTCCGCCCCGCCCGGACGGCTGTGGGTCCCGCCCGAGGAGTGGACCTTCGAGCGGCTGTCGGACCCGGCCCGTACAGTTGATCCCGTGACCACCACGCAGACCTCGCCACTCGCATTCCTCAAGGGCCACGGGACCGAGAACGACTTCGTGATCGTCCCGGACGCCGACAACGCCATCGAGCTGCCCGCCGCCCTCGTCGCGCGGCTGTGCGACCGCCGGGCCGGCATCGGCGGGGACGGCGTGCTGCACGTGGTCCGCAGCGAGGCCCACCCCGAGGCCCGCTCGATGGCCGGCGAGGCCGAGTGGTTCATGGACTACCGCAACGCCGACGGCTCGGTCGCCGAGATGTGCGGCAACGGCGTCCGCGTCTTCGCCCGCTACCTGGAGCACGCCGGACACATCACGGCCGGCGAGGTCGCCGTCGCCACCCGGGGCGGGGTCAAGCGCGTCCACCTGGACAAGGACGGCTCCGTCACCGTCTCCATGGGCCGCGCCCGGCTCCCCGAGGACGGCGTCACCGTCACCGTCGACGGCCGCAGCTGGCCCGCCCGCAACGTGAACATGGGCAACCCGCACGCCGTCGCCTTCGTCGAGTCCCTCGACCACGCGGGCAACCTGTTCACCGAGCCCCCCTACGCCCCCGCCGAGGTCTTCCCGGACGGGGTGAACATCGAGTTCGTCGCCGACCGCGGCCCGCGCCACGTGGCCATGCGCGTGCACGAGCGCGGGGCCTCCGAGACCCGCTCCTGCGGCACGGGCGCGTGCGCCGTCGCCGTCGCCACCGCCCGCCGGGACGGCGCCGATCCCGCCGTGAGCGGGACCCCCGTCACGTACACCGTGGACGTCCTGGGCGGGACGCTGACCATCACCGAGCACCCCGACGGGGAGCTGGACATGACCGGCCCGGCCGTCATCGTCGGCGAGGGCACGTTCGACCCCTCCTGGCTCGCGGACGCCTGAACCGTCGCAGCGGTCGGAAGCGGCGAACAGCGGTAGGCACCAAAAGCGATCCATTCGAAACTGTCAACGACTGACCGTTCGCTCGAATGGGTGATCCGCTTCACGCTGGGCGAGAGCGGGAGTGCGCCCCGTGGTGGGGTCGGTAGCATCAAGCACCGGCCCCGCGGGCACGCCTTGCCCGTCCACCGCCGGTCGACGTCGCCGGAGGTGCCCCATGAGTGCAGAGGCCACCAACCCCGTGAGCGCAGCGGAGGCCGCGGGCCCCGACGCTCCCAGCCGCAGGCGCGCCCGTCCGAGGATCGACCTCCGCAGGCTGGGCCGCGCCGCACTGCTCGGTCCCGCCACCAGGGACAGGCTGCCCGACGCGATCGGGCACGTCGGGGAAGCCCACCGGGCCCACCACCCCGACGCCGACCTGGCCGTGCTGCGCCGGGCGTACGTACTGGCCGAGTTCTCGCACCGGGGCCAGTTCCGCAAGAGCGGTGAGCCGTACATCACCCATCCCCTCGCGGTCACCCTCATCCTCGCCGAACTCGGCGCCGAGACGACGACGTTGACCGCCGCACTCCTCCACGACACCGTCGAGGACACGGAAGTGACGCTCGATCAGGTGCGCGAGCAGTTCGGCGAGGAGGTCGCCTATCTCGTCGACGGCGTCACCAAGGTGGAGAAGATCGACTACGGCGCCGCCGCCGAACCCGAGACCTTCCGCAAGATGCTCGTCGCCACCGGCAACGACGTCCGCGTCATGTCGATCAAACTCGCCGACCGGCTCCACAACATGCGCACGCTCGGTGTCATGCGCCCGGAGAAACAGGTCAGGATCGCCAAGGTCACCCGGGACGTCCTCATCCCGCTCGCCGAACGGCTCGGAGTCCAGGCGCTCAAGACCGAGCTGGAGGACCTCGTCTTCGCGATCCTTCACCCCGAGGAGTACGAGCGGACCCGCGCCCTCATCGCCGGCAACACCGGCGCGGGCGACGCGCTCGCCGCCATCGCCGAGAGCGTCTCCGCCGTCCTGCGCGAAGCGGACATCGCGGCCGAAGTCCTCGTCCGGCCGCGGCACTTCGTCTCCGTCCACCGCGTCCACCTCAAGCGCGGCGACCTGCGCGGCAGCGACTTCGGGCGGCTCCTCGTCCTGGTCGCGGAGGACGCCGACTGTTACGCCGTCCTCGGCGAACTCCACACCTGCTTCACCCCGGTCATCTCCGAGTTCAAGGACTTCATCGCGGCCCCCAAGTTCAACCTGTACCAGTCGCTGCACACCGCCGTCGCCGCCCCGGACGGCGCCGTCGCCGAAGTCCTCATCCGTACGCACCAGATGCACAAGGTCGCCGAGGCCGGCGTCGTCGCGCTCGGCAATCCGTACACGCCGCCGACGAGCGGCGACGGCGTCGAACCCGCGGAGGACGGCGAGCGCGCCGACCCCACCCGGCCCGGCTGGCTCTCCCGGCTCCTCGACTGGCAGCAGTCCACGCCCGACCCGGACACCTTCTGGACCTCGCTGCGCGCCGACCTCGCCGAGGACCAGGAGATCACCGTCTTCCGCGCCGACGGCGGCATGCTCGGCCTGCCGGCCGGCGCGAGCTGCGTGGACGCCGCCTACGCCCAGCACGGCGCCGCCGCCCACGGATGCCTCGGCGCCCGCGTCAACGGCCGTCTGGCGACGCTCAGTACGGTCCTGAACGACGGCGACACCGTCCAGCTCCTGCTCGCCCAGGACACCGCCTCCGGGCCCTCCCCGGAGTGGCTGGACCACGCCCGTACGCCCGCCGCGCGGATCGCGATCACCGCCTGGCTCCAGGCGCACCCGGAGGCCGCCGGGGCGCCGGAGGCCGACCCCAGACCGCCCGTCTCCGTCACCGCGGACCGCCGCTCGGGCGCCAAGCTGCACGCCGACCTTCCCGGCGCCCAGGCCACCGTCGTACGCCCGGCGGGCTGTTGTACGCCCGTACCCCCCGACGAGATCACCGGCTTCCAGGTACGCGGCGGGTCCGTCACCGTCCACCGCACCGGCTGCGCGTCCGTCGACACGATGCGGCGCCTCGGGCGCGCACCCGTCACCGTCCACTGGGGCGACACCGCCGAGTGCCGCGTCACCCTCGTCGCCGAGTCCTTCGGCCGGCCCCGGCTCCTCGCCGACCTCACCGAGGCCATCGCCGCGGCGGGCGTCGCCGTCGTCTCGGCGACCGTCGAGCCCCCGAACGAACAGCGGGTCCGGCACACGTACACCCTCCAACTCCCGGACGCGGCAGGGCTGCCCTCCCTCATGCGGGCCATGCGCGACGTGGCCGGGGTGTACGACGTCAGCCGCGCTCAGCACCCGGCGACGCCCGAAGCCTGAGGCCCGAGCGCAGGGACGCGCCCGAGCTCCACGCGGCCGTCGTCGTCCACCCGCCCGTCGTCCACCCGCCCGGCGTCCACGCGCGCGACGTCCACGCCCCCGACGCCCACGCGCCGCCCGACCGCCCGCGCTCGCGTCAGCACCTGCGTGACCCCTTCGGGTGGCCGGCGCGCGCGCCGCCCGGTGGAGCGGCTGCGGCACTGGTAGCCGTAGCCCATGCCGCTCACACCACACCGGAACCCCTCCCCACGCGCGCGGTGGCTGCGCTCCGCCGTCCTGGTCGCCGCATCGGCCGGACTCGTCGCCGCCGCCCTCCCCGCGCCCGTGCCGCTCGGCATCGGGGACCCCCTCTTCCCCCACCTCGGCAACCCCGGCTATGACGTCCTCTCGTACGACATCGGCCTCACCTACCCGGGCAAGAACACCGCACCGCTCGCCGGCGTCACCCGCATCGAGGCCCTCGCCACCGCCGACCTGGAGCGGATCAACCTGGACTTCACGCACGGGACGGTCTCCTCCGTCACCGTCGACGGCGAGCCGGCCACCTTCGCGACCAGCGGCGAAGACCTGGTGATCACCCCCGGCCGGGCGACCGAGAGCGGCGACGCCCTGACCATCTCCGTCACCCACACCAGCGACCCCAGCGGCCCCGCCGACGCCGGCGGCTGGGTCCGCACCGGCGACGGACTCGCCATGGCCAACCAGGCCGACGCCGCCCACCGGGTCTTCCCCTCCAACGACCACCCCGCCGACAAGGCGTACTTCACCTTCCGCATCACCGCGCCCAGCGCGCTGACGGCCGTCGCCAACGGTCTCCCGGCGGGCCGGACCACCGACGGGGCCACCACCACCTGGACCTACCGCACGGCCCACCCCATGGCCACCGAACTCGCCCAGGTCTCCATCGGCCGCAACACCGTCGTCCACCGCACCGGGCCGCACGGCCTGCCCCTGCGGGACGTCGTCCGCACCGCCGACCGCGACCTCCTGGAGCCCTGGCTCAAGCGCACCCCCGGGCACGTCGAGTGGATGGAGCGCCAGGTCGGCCCGTACCCCTTCGAGACGTACGGAGTGCTGATCGCCGACGCCGAGACCGGCTTCGAGCTGGAGACGCAGACCCTCTCTCTCTTCGAGAGAAGACTGTTCACCGAGCCCGGTTTCCCCGAGTGGTACGTCGACTCGGTCATGGTCCACGAGCTCGCCCACCACTGGTTCGGCAACAGCGTCTCGCCCCGCACCTGGTCCGACCTGTGGCTCAACGAGGGCCACGCGAGCTGGTACGAGGCCCTGTACGCGGACGAGACCGCCGGGCAGTCCCTGGAGCGGCGCATGAAGGCCGCCTACGGCGCCTCCGACACCTGGCGCGCGAACGGAGGGCCGCCCGCCGCCCCCGAGCCGCCCACGCCCGGCCAGAAGATCAGCCTCTTCCGGCCCGTCGTGTACGACGGCAGCGCGCTGGTCCTCTACGCGCTGCGCGAGGAGATCGGCACGGAGGCCTTCCAGAAGCTGGAGCGCCGCTGGGTGAGCGACCATGAGCACGCCACCGCCACCACCGCCGACTTCACCGCCCTGGCCGCCGAGGTCGCGGGGCGTGACCTCACGTCCTTCTTCGCCGGCTGGCTGTACGCCGAGAAGACCCCGCCGATGCCCGGCCACCCGGACTGGCGCTCCCGCCCGGCCGACGAGGCACGCGGCCCCGCGAAGGCGCGGTGAAACCGGGATGACGGGCCCGGGGCGGCCATGTCACCATCGTCGGGTCGACGACGCGGCCGGCCGGGAATCTTTCCCCGCCGTCACACGTTGTGATCGACGCAACCACTTTCCATCGACGTAAGGATCCAATGACCTCCTCTTCATCCCCTTCCCAGGACGAGCAGAGCTTCGCGGACACGAGCCGCACCGAGAGCCTTCGGGCCGATGCCCTGATGGAAGAGGACGTCGCCTGGAGCCACGAGATCGACGGAGAGCGGGACGGCGATCAGTTCGACCGCTCCGAGCGCGCCGCCCTGCGGCGCGTGGCGGGCCTCTCCACCGAGCTCGAGGACGTCACCGAGGTCGAGTACCGGCAGCTGCGCCTCGAGCGCGTCGTGCTGGTCGGCGTATGGACCTCGGGGACCGTCCAGGACGCGGAGAACTCCCTCGCGGAGCTCGCGGCCCTCGCCGAGACGGCGGGAGCCCTGGTGCTCGACGGCGTGATCCAGCGCCGTGACAAGCCGGACCCGGCCACCTTCATCGGCTCGGGCAAGGCACGCGAGCTGCGGGACATCGTGCTCGAGACCGGCGCCGACACCGTCGTCTGCGACGGCGAGCTCAGCCCCGGTCAGCTCATCGCCCTCGAAGACGTCGTCAAGGTGAAGGTGGTCGACCGGACCGCCCTGATCCTCGACATTTTCGCCCAGCACGCCAAGTCCCGAGAGGGCAAGGCGCAGGTCGCGCTCGCGCAGATGCAGTACATGCTGCCGCGACTGCGCGGCTGGGGTCAGTCGCTCTCCCGTCAGATGGGTGGCGGCGGCGGTGGCGGCATGGCCACCCGTGGTCCCGGTGAGACCAAGATCGAGACCGACCGGCGTCGGATCCGCGAGAAGATGGCGAAGATGCGCCGGGAGATCGCGGAGATGAAGACCGGCCGCGACGTCAAGCGGCAGGAGCGGCGGCGTCACAGGATTCCGTCGGTCGCCATCGCCGGTTACACCAACGCGGGCAAGTCCTCGCTCCTCAACCGGCTGACCGGCGCGGGTGTGCTGGTGGAGAACGCCCTGTTCGCCACCCTCGACCCGACCGTGCGCCGGGCCGAGACGCCCGCGGGCCGGGTGTACACCCTGGCCGACACCGTCGGGTTCGTACGGCACCTGCCGCACCACCTCGTCGAGGCGTTCCGCTCCACCATGGAGGAGGTCGGCGACTCCGACCTCATCCTGCACGTGGTGGACGGCTCGCACCCGGCTCCGGAGGAGCAGCTCGCCGCCGTGCGCGAGGTCTTCCGCGACGTCGGCGCGGTGAACGTGCTGGAGATCGTCGTCATCAACAAGGCGGACGCGGCCGACCCGCTCGTCCTCCAGCGGCTGATGCGCGCCGAGCGGCACGCGATCGCGGTCTCCGCCCGCACGGGCGAGGGCATCGACGAGCTGCTCGCGCTCATCGACGCCGAGCTGCCGCGCCCGCAGGTCCAGATCGAGGCACTCGTGCCGTACACGGAAGGCGGTCTCGTCTCCCGGGTGCACACCGAGGGTGAGCTGCTCTCCGAGGAGCACACCCCGGAGGGCACGCTGCTGAAGGCGCGGGTCCACGAAGACCTCGCGGCGTTCCTCGCACCGTTCGTCCCGGCCGCGCACTGACCGGTTCGTCCGAAGCTGACAGAAGGCCCCGCTCCTCATCGAGGAGCGGGGCCTTCCGCATTCACATCCGTACGGTCACATCAGTACGGCCGCATCCGTACGGCGATCAGCGGACGAGCTTGATCAGCGGGCGAACTTCTTGCTCACCATCTCGTGCGCGTCCTTCGCGCCCTTGCCCAGCTGCGGTCCCGCCAGCCAGCCGTTGCCGCCGGCCGGGCCGATCGAGGTGTTCGACACCAGGGCCGGCTTGCCGTTCGGCATGGTCCGGATCCAGCCGCCGCCGGAGGAGCCACCGGTCATCGTGCAGCCGATGCGGTACATGGTGGGCGTCGCGGGGGCCGTGGTCATCCGGGTCGGCCGGTCGACGCACTTGTGCATGATCAGGCCGTTGTACGGCGCCGCCGCCGGGTAACCCCAGGCGCCCATGTAACCGGCCTTGGCGTGCGCCGGGGCCGAGAAGTCGATCGGCAGCGCGACACCGACGGTCTCCTCAAGGGACTTCTTGCCCTGCTGCGGCTTCACGTGGAGCACGGCGTAGTCGTACGGCCAGGCCGCGTTCGTACCGCCCCGGTTGATCCACTCGCCCGAGGTCACGGCCCAGTCCGCCCAGTACTGACCGTACGGTGCGACCTCGTGCGGCTTCGCGTTGCGCAGCGCCGCCGGCGACTTACCGAGGTCGTTGTAGGCCGGGACGAAGGTGATGTTGCGGTACCAGCCGCCCCGCTGACCCGCGTGGACGCAGTGTCCGGCGGTCCACACCATGTTGGACTTCCCGGGCCGGCGCGGGTCCTTCACGATCGTGCCGGAGCAGACCATGCTGCCCTGCGGCGAGTCGAAGAAGATCTTGCCGACCGGCGCCGCGTTGCGGTGGTACGGAGTCTTCTCCCGCTGCGCCTGGACGGGACGCGGCACGGGGTCGCTGCCGCCGGAGCCCGCCGCGGTCGTCATCGTCTGGTCCGGGCTCTTCGCGGTCTGCATGCGCTCGGAGTCCCAGAGCCCGTCGATCACGGGGTTGACGAAGTCCTCGGCCTCACGGAGCCAGGTGTCCTTGTTCCAGTTCTTCCACTCGCCGTCCTTCCACTTGTCGACGTCGACGCCGTGCTTCTTCAGCTTGTCGGCGATGTCGGAGGGGATGGCGGGGTCCGCGCCGCCGCCTTCCGAGGCGGAAGCGGAGGCGCTCGCACCCCCGGCGGGCTTGTCGGCCGCCGGAGTCTCGGTCGGGCCGCAGGCGGTGGCCGTCAGCGCGAGCGCCGAGACCAGGCCGAGGGTGGCTGGAAGCATTCGTATGGAACGCATGTGTAAGGGTCCCCCTGATGGAAGTGCGGGCGGCGCGCGGTGAACGGTCCGCGCGCGGCGCCAAGTGATGTCGTGGGACGGGGCGGGACCCCGCGGGATCCCGCCCCGAAAGCCGTCGCCTAGCGGCCGGCGTACTTCTTGCTGACCTCGTCGTAGATGCCCTTGGCCTCGGCGCCCAGGCGCGGTCCGGCCAGCCATCCGGCCGTGACCGGGCCGATCGAGGTGTTGGACACCAGCGCAGGCTTGCCGTCCCGGCCCGCGGCCACCCAGCCGCCACCGGACGAACCGCCGGTCATCGTGCAGCCGATGCGGTACATCGTCGGCTGCTCCGCCTTGACCGACAGACGGCCAGGCTTGTCCGTGCACTGGTACATCTTCTGGCCGTCGAACGGCGGACCCGCCGGGTAGCCGATGGCCTTCATGTTCGCGATCTTCGCGACCGTCGGCGCGTTGAACTCCACCGGAAGCGCCGAACCGACCGTCTCCTCCAGCGACTTGCTCGTGCCGCCCTTCTCAGGCGTCACGTGGATCACCGCGAAGTCGTACGGAGCGCCCTGGCCGCCGGTCGACGCGCCCTCCGAGATCCACTGCTCGGAGGTCTGCGCCCAGTCGCCCCACCAGACGCCGTACGGAGCGACCTGCTCGCGCGTCGCGTTCTGCAGCTGCGCGGTCGGCAGGGCCTTGTCGTTGTACGACGGCACGAAGGCGATGTTGCGGTACCAGCCGCCCTTCTTGCCGGCGTGCACGCAGTGGCCCGCCGTCCAGACCATGTTGGACTTGCCGGGGTTGGCCGGGTCCTTCACGACGGTGGCCGAGCAGACCATCGAACCCTCGGGCCCGTCGAAGAACACCTTGCCCGCCTCGGGGGCGTTGGAGTGGTACGGCGCGGGCACACCCTTCGCCCTCACCGGCGCGGGCGTCGGGTCGGTGACACCCTTGTCGCCCTGCAGGTCCTCCTCCTCGACCGGCTTGTCGGGGCGCTGGGCGTCCCGCATCCGGTCGGGGTCCCAGAGGTCCTCGATGATCGGGTTGACGTAGTCCTTCGCCTCACGCAGCCACTTGTCGCGATCCCAGTTCTTCCACTCGCCGTTCCTCCACTTGTCCAGATCGATCCCGTGCTCCTTGAGCCGGTCCTTCAGATCGTCCGGAATCGTGATCTTGTCGCCGGTGGACGGGCTGGTGGTCGCGGCGGGCTTGTCTCCCGCGTTCTCCTCGCTCGGGCCGCAGGCCGTCGCCGTCAGCGTCAGCGCCGCGACGGCTGCCGCCGCGGCCAGCAGCGGACGAATCGATCGCATCTCGTGATCCCCCTGGGACTACGTCAACTTGTGCATGAGTGAACAGTGATGGCGCCCGACTGGGCGCCGAAGTGCGGCCCCCATGATGCCGGTGCCGGAGGGGACGGTACGCGTCAGGTCCACGGTTCCGCCCGTTGCCGGGTCGTGATCCCCGCCACGCCAAGGATCTTGGGATTTTCCCGTGATCCTTGGCGTGTCCCGTCGTTGGTACGTACGGGGGACACCGAGGCAGCGTTCAGGGCCACCGTTCGCGGTGGGCAGCAACGTACCGATGTGCAACGCAACTGTTACCGCGGGAGGACACCGAACCGTGGCCGTGACCGAACCAGCTCCGGCCGTACCGTCGGCGGCGCAGACGTACCAGGGGGAGCGGAGAGCAGGCGAAGGAGCCGCTCTCGAAGGCATCCTGCGCCGCCAGTCGTTGCGCGAGTCCGCCGCGCGCACGTACGCGCGCTCGCTGCCGATCGTGCCCGTCCGGGCCAGGGGCCTGACCATCGAGGGCGCGGACGGGCGGCGTTACCTGGACTGCCTCTCCGGCGCGGGGACCCTGGCGCTCGGGCACAACCACCCGGTGGTCCTCGAAGCCATCAGGAAGGTGCTCGACTCCGGAGCCCCCCTCCACGTCCTCGACCTCGCGACCCCGGTCAAGGACGCCTTCACCACCGAGCTGTTCGCGACGCTGCCGGCCGGACTCGCCGACAACGCGCGCATCCAGTTCTGCGGACCGGCAGGGACGGACGCGGTCGAGGCCGCGCTGAAACTCGTGCGCACGGCCACCGGCCGCAGCGGGCTGCTCAGCTTCACCGGCGCCTACCACGGCATGACAGCCGGCGCCCTGAACGCCTCCGGCGGCGCGACGGACGTACGGGTCACCCGGCTGCCCTACCCGCAGAACTACCGCTGCCCCTTCGGTGTCGGCGGCCCCCGCGGTGCCGAACTGGCCGCGCGCTGGACGGAGAACCTCCTCGACGACCCCAAGAGCGGGGTCACGACGCCCGCCGCGATGATCCTCGAACCGGTGCAGGGGGAGGGCGGTGTCATCCCCGCCCCCGACGACTGGATGCGGCGCATGCGGGAGATCACCGCGGCGCGCTCCATCCCGCTCATCGCCGACGAGGTCCAGACGGGCGTCGGTCGCACCGGCGCCTTCTGGGCTGTCGAGCACAGCGGGGTCGTCCCCGACGTCATGGTCCTCTCGAAGGCCATCGGTGGCTCCCTCCCGCTCGCGGTCGTCGTCTACCGCGCCGAACTCGACGCCTGGGAGCCCGGCGCCCACGCGGGCACCTTCCGGGGCAACCAACTCGCCATGGCCGCCGGGGCCGCCACCCTCGCGTACGTACGGGAGAACCGGCTCGCCGACCGCGCCGCGACGCTCGGCGCCCGGATGCTCGCCCGCCTCCAGGGCCTCGCCGCCGTCCACCCCTGCATCGGCGACGTACGCGGCCGAGGGCTCATGATCGGCGTCGAACTGGTGGATCCCGAGAGCGCGGACGCCGACGCCGACGTCCCCCCGGTCGACTCGGCACTCGCAGTGGCCGTCCAGCAGGAGTGTCTGAACCGGGGACTCATCGTCGAACTCGGCGGCCGGCACTCGGGCGTCGTCCGGCTCCTGCCCCCGCTGACCCTCACCGACGAGCAGGCCGAAGCCGTCCTCGACCGCTTCGCCGACGCCCTGGCAGCCGCCGAACGCACCCACCGCCCGCGCCCGCACGCGCAGCACGACGCGCGCCGCCGGAACACCGCCGGACCGACCGGACCGACCGGACCGTCCCACTGATCCCGGACCGCCCCCGGACCCCTCACAAGGAAGCCCCCGTGAACGCCAGCCCCGCCTCCGAAGCGTCCGACACCGGCAGCGCCGCCCACGGCCCGCTCACCGTCGAGCAGGCCACCGTCCCGCGCCAGCACTCCGGTCCGTACGACACCCTGCCCACATCCCCGCGGACGGTCGCCGCCGCCACCGCCATGCGGCAGGACCACCTCGACGACCCGGATCCGCAGCGCGCCGCCGACGCGGCGACCATCGAGAACCTGCTCAGGTGCTGGGTACGGGAGAAGAACCTGCCCGCCCCCGGCTCGACCACCCTGCGTATCCCCCTCGAAGCCAGCGGCACCGCCCTCCTCGTCCCCGTCCTCTACTGGTCGCCCACGGGATGGCACCGCTTCGGCGCCCCCGCCCTGGAAGGCCTCCACGCCACCGCCCCGAACGTCGACGCGGTCACCGTCGCCGCCCTGATCAGCCGCGAGACCGGCCGCCCCGAAGGCACCGAACTCGTCGGCCGCGTCGCCGACTCGGCCCGCCGTACCGCCGACTTCATCGCCGACCGGCGCCGCCGCCCGACCCCCGGCCCGGACGCCGACCTCTTCCTCACCGCCGAGCAGTCACTCCTCCTCGGCCACCCGCTCCACCCGACGCCCAAGAGCCGCGAAGGACTCTCCGACGCCGAGGCCCGGCTCTACTCACCCGAGCTGTACGGCTCCTTCCCGCTCCACTGGATGGCCGTCGCCCCCTCGGTCCTCGCCTCCGACTCGGCCTGGACGGAACAGGGCCGCCCCGTCAGCGCCGGCCAGCTCGCCCTCGGTCTCGCCGAAGGGCTCGAACTGCCTTCGGGTACCGTCCCGTTGCCGCTGCACCCCTGGCAGGCCCGTGAACTGATCCACCGCCCCGCCGTCGCCGCCCTCCTCGACTCCGGCCTCCTCCACGACCTCGGTCCCGCCGGAGCCGCCTGGCACCCCACCTCCTCCGTCCGCACCGTGCACCGGCCCGGCGCCCGCACGATGCTCAAGCTCTCCCTCGGCGTCCGCATCACCAACTCCCGCCGCGAGAACCTCCGCAAGGAGCTCCACCGCGGGGTCGAGGTCCACCGGCTCCTGCGCACGGGCCTGGTCGACCAGTGGCAGGCCGCCCACCCCGGCTTCGACATCGTCCGCGACCCCGCCTGGCTCGCCGTCGACACCCCGGACGGAGCGCCCGTCCCCGGTCTCGACGTCATGATCCGGCACAACCCGTTCGCCACCGGCGACGACGCCGTCTGCATCGCCGCCCTCACCGCTCCCCGCCCGTGGCCCGGCACCACGCGGATGCGCTCCCGGCTCACCGACATCGTCACCCGCCTCGCCGCCCGCACGGGCCGGCCGATCACCGCCGTCGCCGCCGAGTGGTTCCTGCGCTACCTCGACCAGGTCGTCCGCCCCGTCCTCTGGCTCGACGGCGTGGCCGGAGTCGCCCTGGAGGCCCACCAGCAGAACACCCTGGTGCTCCTCGACCCGGACGGCTGGCCGATCGGCGGCCGCTACCGCGACAATCAGGGCTACTACTTCCGCGAGTCCCGCCGCGACGAGCTGGAGGGCCGCCTCCCTGGCATCGGCGCCACCAGCGACACCTTCGTCTCCGACCAGGTCACCGACGAGCGCTTCGCCTACTACCTCGGCATCAACAACGTCCTCGGACTGATCGGTGCCTTCGGCGCCCAGCACCTCGCCGACGAACGCGTCCTGCTCGCCGGATTCCGCCAGTTCCTCACCTCCGCCACCAGCCTCGGCTCGCCGCTGCCACACCGGCTCCTGGAAGCCGCCACGCTGCGCTGCAAGGCCAACCTCCTGACCCGTCTGCACGGCCTCGACGAACTCGTCGGTCCCGTCGACACCCAGTCCGTCTACGTGACCATCACCAACCCCCTCCGTTCCTGAGGCTCCTGGAGCCCACGCCCCGACCGCACGGCCGAGCGACCGTCGACCGACCGACCCGCCGAGAGGAGAGCCCCACCGTGCCTCCCACCCATGCGAGCCCCGCCACCGACCCGGGCGGTGACGACACCCTGGACCTGCACCTCTCGGACGAACTCGTCGCCCTGATTGCCGCCGGGGAGAGCCCGGCGCCCACGGACGGCGACCTCCTCGACGCGGTCGCCTCATGGGGCCCCGTCACCACCCCCGTCGGCTCCTTCCGCCTCGTACCCGTCCGGCTGGAACGCGACCTGAGCCTCATCGCGCGGTGGATGAACGACCCGGCCGTCGCCGCCTTCTGGGAACTCGCCGGTCCCGAGGCCGTCACGGCCACCCACATCCGCGCCCAACTCGACGGCGACGGACGCAGCGTGCCCTGTCTCGGTGTCCTCGACTCCACCCCCATGAGCTACTTCGAGATCTACCGCGCCGACCTCGACCCGCTCGCCCGGCACTATCCGGCCCGCCCGCACGACACCGGCATCCACCTCCTCCTCGGCGGGGTCGCCGACCGAGGCCGTGGTGTCGGCAGCGCGCTGCTCCGTGCCGTCGCCGATCTCGCGCTCGACCACCGTCCCCGGTGCACCCGGGTCATCGCCGAACCCGACCTGCGCAACACCCCTTCCGTCTCGGCCTTCCTGAGCGCCGGCTTCCGCCTCTCCGCGGAAGTCGACCTCCCCGACAAGCGAGCCGCCCTCATGGTCCGCGACCGCGCCCTTCGTCACGTCCTGTGAACGCCTCCCTGCCTTATTTACACCGCTCGACCCACAGCGGTTCCCACCCCGAGGAGTCCTCGTGCCGATGTCCCCTGCCACCCACGACTCCGTACTGCTCGCGCCGCCCGAGCTGACCCCCGAGGCCTGGAACCGGGCCGCCGCCCGTCTGCTCGCCAAGACCATCGCCGAGTTCGCGTACGAAGAGATCATCGAGCCGGTCCCGGCGGCCGACACCGAGGCGGCTGACACCGGAGCGGGCGACACCGCACCGGCCGAGACCCTCGACGGCCCTGGGACGGGGCCCGGCCCCGCCCCCGCCCCGAGCCCCTACGCCCTCCGCCTCGACGACGGCTCGGCCCTGACCTTCACGGCCGTCCGAGGCGCCTACGGAAGCTGGCGCCTCGCCCCTGACTCGCTCGCGCTCGACGGGCGGCCGCTGACCGACCCCCTCGACTTCCTCGTCCGCGCGCGCCGCCTCCTGGACCTCGACGGTGCCACGCTCGGCCATCTGATCCGCGAGCTCACCACCACCCTCGCCGCCGACGCCCGCCTCGACCGGACGGCACTCACCGCCGACCGGCTCGCGGACCTCGGATACGCCGAACTCGAAGGCCACATGACCGGCCACCCCTGGCTCGTCCTCAACAAGGGCCGGATCGGGTTCTCCGCCACCGACGCCACCCGCTGGGCCCCCGAAGCCCGGCGTCCCGCGCGCCTCCCCTGGATCGCCGTCAGCATCGATATCGCGGCCTATCGCGGAGTCCCCGGCCTCGACACCCCCGACCGGCTCTACGACCGCGAACTCGACACCGACGTCCGCGAGACCTACCGCACCACGCTGCGCGCCCGCGGCCTCGACCCCGACCGGTACCTCCTCCTGCCCGTACACCCCTGGCAGTGGGACGAGATCATCCTGCCGCTCTACGCCCCGGCCGTAGCGGCCGGCGCGATCGTCCCGCTGCCCGCCGACGGCGACCTGCGCCTGCCGCAGCAGTCCATCCGTACGTTCCTCAACACCAGCAGGCCCGACCGGCACACCGTGAAGCTGCCGCTCTCCGTGCTCAACACCCTCGTCTGGCGCGGACTCCCCACGGAGCGGACCCTCGCCGCCCCCGCCGTCACCGCCTGGGTCCACGGCCTCCGCGACGCCGACCCCTTCCTACGCGACGAGTGCGGGGTGATCCTGCTCGGCGAGGTCGCCTCGGTCACCGTCGAGCACCCCCTCTACGACCGGCTCCCCGAGGTCCCGTACCAGTACAAGGAGCTCCTCGGCACGATCTGGCGCGAACCGCTCAGGCTCCCGCCCGGCGAACGAGCCCGGACCCTGGCCGCCCTGCTGCACACGGACCCGGACGGCCGCGCCTTCGTCGCTGAACTCGTCGAGCGGTCCGGACTCGCCCCCACGGTCTGGCTCCAGCGGCTCTTCGCCGCGCTGCTCCCTGCGCTGCTGCACTTCCTCTACCAGTACGGAACCGTCTTCTCCCCACACGGCGAGAACGCCGTCGTCGTCTTCGACGACCATGACGTTCCGGTACGCCTGGCGATCAAGGACTTCGTCGACGACGTCAACATCAGCGCCCACCCGCTGCCCGAGCACGACGCCATGCCCGACGACGTCCGGGCCGTCCTGCTCACCGAGGAGCCCGACTTCCTCACCCAGTTCATCCATTCAGGGCTGTTCGTCGGCGTCTTCCGCTACCTGGCGCCGCTCTGCGAGGAGCAACTCGCCGTACCGGAAGCCGATTTCTGGGCGCTCGTACGGGCCGAGATCCTGCGGCACCAGGCGCGCTTTCCCGAACTGAAGGAACGGTTCGAACTCTTCGATCTTCTCGTCCCGCGGATCGAGCGGCTCTGTCTCAACCGAAACCGTCTGCACCTGGACGGCTACCGCGACCGCCCTCAGCGCCCGCACGCCGCCGTCCACGGAACGGTGCCGAATCCGCTCGCGTGATCCGACTGTCAGTGCCGCGCCGTAGGGTGGACGCGCTATGACGAAGCCATCCCTCCCCGACCTCCTGCACGCCGCCGTCTCCGCCGTCGGCGGGACGGAGCGGCCCGGCCAGGTCACCATGGCCGAGGCCGTTGCCGAGGCCATCGACGACAGCTCCCACCTGCTGGTCCAGGCCGGCACCGGCACCGGAAAGTCCCTCGGCTATCTGGTGCCGGCGCTGGCGCACGGAGAGCGCGTGGTGGTCGCCACGGCCACCCTGGCGCTCCAGCGTCAGCTGGTCGAGCGCGATCTTCCCCGCACGGTCGACGCGCTCCACCCGCAGCTGCGCCGCCGTCCGGAGTTCGCGATGCTCAAGGGGCGATCGAACTACCTGTGCCTGCACCGCCTCCATGAGGGCGTGCCTCAGGACGAGGAGGAGGGCCTCTTCGACCCCTTCGAGGCCGCGGCCCCGACCAGCAAGCTGGGGCAGGACCTGCTGAGGCTCCGCGACTGGTCGGACGAGACGGAGACGGGCGACCGGGACGATCTGACCCCCGGTGTCTCGGACCGCGCCTGGGGCCAGGTGTCGGTCTCCTCCCGTGAGTGTCTGGGCGCGACCAAGTGCGCGTACGGGGCCGAGTGCTTCGCCGAGGCTGCGCGGGAGCGGGCCAAGCTGGCGGAGGTCGTCGTCACCAATCACGCCCTGCTCGCCATCGACGCGATCGAGGGCGCCCCGGTGCTGCCGCAGCACGAAGTGCTGATCGTGGACGAGGCCCACGAGCTGGTCTCCCGGGTCACCGGCGTCGCCACCGGCGAGCTCACCCCGGGCCAGGTCAACCGCGCGGTCCGACGGTCGGCGAAGCTGGTCGACGAGAAGGTCGCCGATCAGCTCCAGACCGCGGCGGAGGGCTTCGAGCGGCTGATGGAGCTGGCCCTGCCGGGCCGGCTGGAGGAGATCCCCGAGGACCTCGGCTACGCGCTGATGGCCCTGCGGGACGCCTCCCGCAATGTGATCTCGGCGCTCGGCACCACCCGGGACAAGTCCGTCCAGGACGAGGACGCCGTCCGCAAGCAGGCCCTCGCCTTCGTGGAGAGCGTCCACGCCGTCGCCGAGCGCATCACCCTGGGCTCCGAGTGGGACGTCGTCTGGTACGAACGTCACGACCGTTTCGGCGCCTCCCTGAGGGTCGCCCCGCTCTCCGTGTCGGGGCTGCTCCGGGAGAAGCTCTTCGCCGACCGCTCGGTGGTCCTCACCTCGGCCACCCTGAAGCTCGGCGGTGACTTCAACGGGGTCGGCGCCTCCTTGGGTCTTGCCCCCGAGGGCACCAAGGGCGACGACATCCCGGAGTGGAGGGGCATCGACGTCGGCTCGCCGTTCGACTACCCCAAGCAGGGGATCCTCTACGTCGCCAAACACCTGGCCCGCCCCGCGCGGGACGGCGACCGCACGGACATGCTCGACGAGCTGACGGAGCTGATGCAGGCGGCGGGCGGGAGGACGCTCGGCCTGTTCTCCTCGATGCGCGCCGCCCAGCTCGCCGCGGAGGAGCTGCGCACCCGGATCCCCGAGTTCCCGATCCTGCTCCAGGGCGAGGACACGCTCGGCGAGCTGATCAAGAACTTCTCGGCCGACCCGCAGACCTGTCTCTTCGGCACGCTCTCCCTCTGGCAGGGAGTGGATGTCCCGGGGGCCAGCTGCCAGCTGGTCGTCATGGACAAGATCCCCTTCCCGCGCCCCGACGACCCGCTGATGAGCGCCCGCCAGAAGGCGGTCGAGGACGCGGGCGGTAACGGCTTCATGGCCGTGGCCGCCACGCACGCGGCCCTGCTGATGGCCCAGGGCGCCGGACGTCTCGTACGGGCCACCGGAGACCGTGGCGTGGTCGCCGTACTCGATCCGAGGCTTGCCACGGCACGGTACGGCAGCTATCTGAAGGCTTCGCTGCCCGACTTCTGGTACACGACGGACCGCAATCAGGTGAGGAAGTCGCTGGCCGCGATCGACGCGGCGTCGAAGGCGGCGGAGGCCTGAGGGCTGAGACGCGGACCGGGTCCGGCCGTGGCACGGCCGGACCCGTTGGAGGACAAAGCAGGGCCCCGGGACCGGCGCAGTGGGTCCCGGGGCCCGGTCAGAGCCGGCCAGGTGGTGTCACACCCGCCGCAGCACCGCCACGACCTTGCCGAGGATGGTGGCCTCGTCACCAGGGATCGGCTGGTACGCCGCGTTGTGCGGCAGCAGCCAGACGTGGCCGTCCTCGCGCTTGAAGCGCTTGACCGTGGCCTCGCCGTCGAGCATGGCGGCGACGATGTCTCCGTTCTCCGCGACCGGCTGCCGACGGACGGTCACCCAGTCCCCGTCGCAGATCGCGGCCTCGATCATCGAGTCTCCGACGACCTTCAGGACGAAGAGCTCGCCGTCACCGACCAGCTGCCGGGGGAGCGGGAAGACGTCCTCGACGGACTCCTCGGCGAGGATCGGGCCACCGGCGGCGATCCGGCCGACGAGGGGTACGTACGACGCGGCGGGCTTGCCGGTCGTGTCCGTCGGCTGTGTGCTCGGCTGGTCGGAGCCGCGCACCTCGTACGCCCGGGGGCGGTGCGGGTCACGGCGCAGGAAGCCCTTGCGCTCCAGCGCCATCAGCTGATGCGCGACGGAGGAGGTGCTGGAGAGGCCCACCGCCTGACCGATCTCGCGCATCGACGGCGGGTATCCGCGCCGCTGGACCGAGTCCCGGATGACTTCGATGACCCTGCGCTGCCGGTCGGTCAGGCCCGAGCTGTCGGCCCTGATGCCTGGAGGTCGTCCGGGCAACGAGCGCGCAGGTCGTCCAGGCTCCCCGTCCCCGTTCGTGGCTGCGTCATTCATGGCATGCACCGCCTCGAGTCGGCCCTGGGAGCGGTCCTGGGCAGTGATGGTGGCACTGTCTGCGGTGGTGGTCACGTCGGCGGCCCCTCTCGAATGGTCTCCCTCGCTGGCACAACGGTAGTGGCTTTCGAAAGGTTGCGCCAAACACACGTTCGAGTGAAAAAACGCAGATTGCCTTACGTGTGTTCGCGGCTGGGTGTATATGCGAGCCCGGGCGCCGGTGGCAATTCGGTCATTACGGTACCGTTCAGCCGTCGGCCGCACGCGGGCGGGGGGTGCCGTTCCAGTCTCGCATCCGGCGGGCCCGAATCGGCGGAGCCGCGCGCGTCCCGTAGCCTCGTGGCCGGTCGGACGTCCGCGTATCGCGCGACACGCGCGAAGTGCCGGAAACGGGCTGAACCCTAGATCTAGTGGTTGGATTGCATCAGCCACCTATACGTAGTGGTCCCCGGTCTTCCGGCGGGATCCGCATCGCCTATGCTGGTGGTCGCTTCGAGGGCCTTGACGGGTCCGGTGAGGCCATTCAGTCGTGCCGTGAGGGAGGGTCGGAAACCATGCACTGCCCCTTCTGCAGGCACCCCGACAGCCGTGTCGTCGACAGTCGCACCACCGACGACGGGACGTCGATCCGACGCCGCCGCCAGTGCCCCGACTGCTCCCGTCGTTTCACGACGGTGGAGACGTGCTCGCTCATGGTGGTGAAGCGCTCGGGCGTGACCGAACCCTTCAGTCGTACCAAGGTCATCTCCGGCGTGCGCAAGGCGTGCCAGGGGCGGCCCGTGACCGAGGACGCCCTCGCCAAGCTCGGCCAGCGGGTCGAGGAGGCGGTGCGCGCCACCGGGAGCGCCGAGCTGACCACCCATGACGTGGGTCTGGCCATCCTCGGCCCGTTGCAGGAGCTCGACCTCGTCGCGTACCTGCGCTTCGCATCCGTCTACAAGGCTTTCGAAAGCCTCGACGACTTCGAGGCCGCCGTCGCGGAACTCCGCGAGCGACGGCCGTCCGCAGAGGACTGCGGGACCGGAGCGACCCCCGAGGTCCCCGTTCCCGCCACCGCCGCCGACTGACGGCCGGCCGGACCGAGAGTCCGGCAGTGGCCGGCCGTGTCGCGGCCGAAAAGACGTGTCACGAGCGTTCCGAGCGACGCTCGCGACAGCAGACAAAGAAGACAGTGTCCTGGGACTATCTGGGCACTTAAAGGTGTTTTGCCCGTATATGGGAGGCGGCATGACAGAGACGGCGAGCGGTTCGGCACGAGGTTCCCGCGCCAAGGGAGTCAAGGCGAGCAAGGGCCTGCGTATCGAGCGCATCCACACCACTCCGGGCGTGCACCCGTACGACGAGGTGATCTGGGAGCGTCGTGACGTCGTCATGACCAACTGGCGCGACGGCTCGGTCAACTTCGAGCAGCGTGGCGTCGAGTTCCCCGACTTCTGGTCGGTGAACGCGGTCAACATCGTCACCAGCAAGTACTTCCGCGGGGCCGTCGGCACCCCGCAGCGCGAGACCGGTCTCAAGCAGCTCATCGACCGGATCGTGAAGACGTACACGAAGGCCGGTGAGGAGTACGGCTACTTCGCCTCGCCCGCCGACGCCGAGATCTTCGAGCACGAGCTGGCGTACGCCCTCCTGCACCAGATCTTCAGCTTCAACTCCCCGGTGTGGTTCAACGTCGGCACGCCGCAGCCCCAGCAGGTCTCCGCCTGCTTCATCCTGTCCGTCGACGACTCCATGGAGTCGATCCTCGACTGGTACAAGGAAGAGGGCATGATCTTCAAGGGCGGCTCCGGCGCCGGCCTGAACCTCTCCCGTATCCGCTCCTCCAAGGAGCTGCTCTCCTCCGGGGGCAACGCCTCCGGCCCGGTCTCCTTCATGCGTGGCGCCGACGCGTCCGCGGGAACGATCAAGTCGGGCGGCGCGACGCGCCGTGCGGCCAAGATGGTCATCCTCGACGTCGACCACCCCGACATCGAGGACTTCATCGAGACCAAGGTCAAGGAGGAGGAGAAGATCCGCGCCCTGCGCGACGCGGGCTTCGACATGGACCTGGGCGGCGACGACATCACGTCCGTCCAGTACCAGAACGCCAACAACTCGGTCCGTGTGAACGACGAGTTCATGAAGGCCGTCGAGAACGGCGGCAAGTTCGGCCTGCGCGCCCGCATGACCGGTGAGGTCATCGAGGAGGTCGAGGCCAAGTCGCTGTTCCGCAAGATGGCCGAGGCCGCCTGGGCCTGCGCCGACCCGGGCATCCAGTACGACGACACCATCAACCGCTGGCACACCTGCCCCGAGTCCGGCCGGATCAACGGCTCGAACCCGTGCAGCGAGTACATGCACCTGGACAACACGTCCTGCAACCTCGCCTCGCTGAACCTGATGAAGTTCCTCAAGGACGACGGCAAGGGCCACCAGTCGTTCGAGGTCGAGCGCTTCGCCAAGGTCGTCGAGCTGGTCATCACGGCGATGGACATCTCCATCTGCTTCGCCGACTTCCCCACCCAGAAGATCGGCGAGAACACCCGCGCCTTCCGCCAGCTGGGCATCGGCTACGCCAACCTCGGCGCCCTGCTCATGGCCACCGGCCACGCGTACGACTCCGACGGCGGCCGCGCCCTGGCCGGTGCGATCACCTCGCTGATGACCGGCACCTCGTACAAGCGCTCCGCCGAGCTCGCCGCGGTCGTCGGCCCGTACGACGGCTACGCCCGCAACGCCGAGCCGCACCAGCGCGTCATGAAGCAGCACGCCGACGCCAACACCGTGGCCGTCCACGTGGACGACCTCGACTCGCCGGTCTGGGCCGCCGCCACGGAGGCCTGGCAGGACGTGCTCCGCCTCGGCGCCAAGAACGGCTTCCGCAACGCCCAGGCGTCGGTCATCGCCCCGACCGGCACCATCGGTCTCGCGATGTCCTGCGACACCACCGGCCTCGAGCCCGACCTCGCCCTGGTCAAGTTCAAGAAGCTGGTCGGCGGCGGCTCGATGCAGATCGTCAACGGCACCGTCCCGCAGGCCCTGCGCCGCCTGGGTTACCAGGAGGAGCAGATCGAGGCGATCGTCGCCCACATCGCCGACCACGGCAACGTGATCGACGCCCCCGGTCTGAAGACCGAGCACTACGAGGTCTTCGACTGCGCCATGGGCGAGCGTTCCATCTCCGCGATGGGCCACGTCCGCATGATGGCCGCCATCCAGCCGTGGATCTCCGGCGCCCTCTCCAAGACCGTGAACCTGCCGGAGACGGCCACGGTGGAGGACGTCGAGGAGGTCTACTTCGAGGCCTGGAAGATGGGCGTCAAGGCGCTCGCCATCTACCGCGACAACTGCAAGGTCGGCCAGCCCCTCTCCGCCAAGAAGAAGGAGGAGGAGAAGGTCGAGGTCACCGCGAAGTCCGAGGCGACCATCCGCGAGGCCGTCGAGAAGGTCGTCGAGTACCGCCCGGTCCGCAAGCGTCTGCCCAAGGGCCGCCCGGGGATCACCACCTCCTTCACGGTCGGTGGCGCCGAGGGCTACATGACCGCCAACTCCTACCCGGACGACGGTCTCGGTGAGGTCTTCCTGAAGATGTCGAAGCAGGGCTCGACGCTCGCCGGCATGATGGACGCCTTCTCCATCGCCGTCTCCGTCGGTCTGCAGTACGGCGTCCCCCTGGAGACGTACGTCTCGAAGTTCACCAACATGCGCTTCGAGCCGGCCGGTATGACGGACGACCCGGACGTGCGGTTGGCGCAGTCGATCGTCGACTACATCTTCCGTCGCCTGGCGCTGGACTTCCTGCCCTTCGAGACCCGCTCGGCGCTCGGCATCCACTCGGCCGAGGAGCGTCAGCGTCACCTGGAGACGGGCTCCTACGAGCCCTCCGACGACGAGATGGACGTCGAGGGCCTGGCCCAGTCCGCCCCGCGCCAGTCGGAGACCCTGAAGGCCGTCTCGACCCCGCCGAAGGTAGAGGTCCCGGCCCCGAAGCAGGCGCACACCTCGGCGGAGCTCGTCGAGATGCAGCTGGGCATCAGCGCGGACGCCCCGCTCTGCTTCTCCTGCGGTACGAAGATGCAGCGGGCGGGCTCCTGCTACATCTGCGAGGGCTGCGGCTCGACCAGCGGCTGCAGCTGAGCCACCGGCTGAACGGTGAATGAGAAGGGGACCGGCCTCAGGCCGGGACCCGTCTGCGTTGGGGCGTGTGTGGGGCGGGGGGTGATGCGTGGTG
>NZ_JBHXPI010000004.1:0-331084 GCF_042718575.1 Streptomyces sp. NPDC058579 | reverse complement strand
CTGACTGCATTTCCCGCGCGCCCCCCCCCGCGCCCGCCCCACCTTCTCCTTTCCGGGTTGTCTCGGGGGCGCTGTCTGGCGGGCCGCCCCCCCACCCCCGCCGCGAAGGCCCGCGGGTCCAAGTCGAATCCGCGGAGCACGGACCGGTAGGACCAGGACTCCGGTCCGTCTCGGGTGAACTCCACGACCGTCGCCGCGGTGGATCCGGCGACGTCCTCGAAGCCGTGGACGACGAGTTCCCGGTAGCCCTCGGCCACCCGTACACCGGTGTTGACGATGTCGCCGAACGTCAGCCTTCCGGAACCCTGCTGTATGGCCACTCCCACCACCACGCGCGCGTACCGCGGCGCGAGCCGGTTCAGTTCCAGGGTCATGGCCTCGTCGTAGCCGAAGCCCTGGCCCGTACGGCTGTCCCGGCCCAGTGTGATCGTGCCGTCGGGGGAGCGGCTGTCGAAGTGCACCAGGTAGGCGGGCGCACCGTACGGATCGTCCGCCGTGTAGACCCCGGCGATGATGTCCAGATCGTGCGCCGACGCGCCGATCGGACTGGGGTCCCACTTGAGCGTCACCTCGACCTTGCCGACCCCCTTGTTGAGTCCGCTCACCGTGAATTCCCTCTCTGCGTACGACTGGTACCGCGGGCCCGGTCAACTGCCCATGGTCTCCGACCGGTTGTTCATGGTGTCATGCGTACTCACCGCGAGAACGGGGTGGCGGAGGGTGAATGCCCCGTACGATGGCGCCGTGCTGGTCAAGTGGATTCGCTGCACCGTCGTGGACCGTCGGGGGTTCGAACGGGGGCAGCGGAAATGGGCGGGGCTGCTGGGTGAGCCGGGATTCCGGGGCCAGGGCGGAGGGTGGAGCCGGGCGCGGCCCGACATCGCTCACGTCTTCTCGTTCTGGGAGAGCCGCGCCTTCTACGACTCGTTCATGGCCCGCTCGCACGACCGGCTTGCGGCCACGCAGTCCGGCTCGTTCAAGGATCTCCAGGTCAAACTCTTCGACCACCGTTTCGACGTGAAGACGGGCTTCGAGCCCCGCTTCACGGACGCCGACGTCGCGCGCGTGGCGCACTGCCGCGTCCACGAGGACAAGGCCGAACACTTCGCGCTGATGCAGGAGAAGGTGTGGAACCCGGCGATGGCCGGTTCTCCCGGGATGCTGCGCGGGGTGTTCGGCGAGGCGCCGGGGAACGAGTTCGTGGTGCTCTCGATGTGGCGGTCCGCCGCGGAGCACGGCAAGTACCGGGTGGAGCGCGTCGAACGGCTCGGGCTCCGGGCCCAGACCGAGGCCGACGTCGCGGCGCTCAGCGGGGACGTGGTGCAGCTCGAGCCGTCCTGGACGGTCTGAATCACCTGCGCCGGCGTATCGCCGTCCACGTACGCCGGATGGGCTCCGGGTGCCTCCCCGGCTGAGCCCGAGCGGAGCGGGCGATCTAGGGTCGTGGCATGGCAAGACCGCGGCGCATCGTCCTCGTACGGCACGGAGAGTCCGAAGGCAATGCCGACGACACGGTGTACGAGCGGGAGCCCGACCACGCGCTCAGGCTCACCGAGACCGGTCTGCGGCAGGCCCGGGAGACGGGGGAGCAACTGCGCGGCCTCTTCGGGGAGGAGCAGGTCAGCGTCTACGTCTCGCCGTACCGGCGAACGCACCAGACCTTCCGGGAGTTCCGGCTCGACCCCGAGCGGGTCCGGGTGCGGGAGGAGCCGAGGCTGCGGGAGCAGGACTGGGGAAACTGGCAGGACAGGGAGGACGTACGCCTGCAGAAGGCGTACCGGGACGCGTACGGGCACTTCTTCTACCGCTTCGCGCAGGGCGAGTCCGGGGCCGACGTGTACGACCGGGTCGGGTCGTTCCTGGAGAGCCTCTACCGCAGCTTCGAGGCGCCCGACCACCCGCCGAACGTGCTGCTGGTGACCCACGGGCTGACGATGCGGCTGTTCTGCATGCGGTGGTTCCACTGGAGCGTCGCCGAGTTCGAGTCGCTGTCCAACCCGGGCAACGGCGAGACGCGGACGCTGCTGCTCGGCGAGGACGGCAGATACAGCCTGGACCGGCCGTTCGAGCGCTGGCGTACCCCGGAACCGTACGGCCACACCGGATAGAGTGGTGAAGCGATGACCGCTGACTCCACTCTCGACCGGCGCTTCGAACGCGCCCTGGCCAGCCTTCGAGGGCTGGCCGTGGGAGACGCCCTGGGCTCCCAGTTCTTCGTTCCCGTCAACTATCCGCTGCTCAAGCGACGCGAGCTGCCTCCGGGCACCTGGCAATGGACCGACGACACCGAGATGGCCGGCTCGGTCCTGGCCGTGCTCGTGAGCCACGGCCGGATCGACCAGGACGCGCTCGCGCGCGCGTTCGCCGAGCACCACGACTTCGACCGGGGCTACGGCCCCGCCGTCAACAGGATGCTCCGGCTCATCAGGGAGGGCGGTGACTGGCGCGAGCTCGCGGCCGCGCTCTTCAACGGTCAGGGCTCGTGGGGCAACGGGGCCGCGATGCGGATCGCCCCGCTCGGAGCCTGGTACGCGGACGACCCCGAGCAGGCGACCCACCAGGCCGAGATCTCCGCGTACACCACGCACCAGCACCGTGAGGCGGTCGTCGGCGCCATGGCCGTCGCGGCCGCCGCCGCCCTCGTCGCAGATCCCGGAGGTCCGCCCACGCCGACGGACCTCCTGGACGGGGTGATCGCCCTCGTACCGCGCAGCGCGGTCGGCGCGGGGCTGCGCCGCGCCCGCGACATGCTCGACTACGGCGACCCCGGGACGGTCGCGGCGGTCCTGGGCAGTGGGCGGCGCACCAGCGCCCACGACACCGTGCCGTACGCGCTCTGGTCGGCGGCCCGGGCCCTCGGCGACTACGAGCAGGTGTTCTGGACGACCGCCCAGGTCGGCGGCGACGTCGACACCACCTGCGCGATCGCCGGCGGAGTCGTGGCCTCCGGCACGGCCGGCGCGCCGCCCGCCTCCTGGCTGGAGCGGACGGAGGAGCTGCCGGACTGGGTGCCGGCCGCCGTACGCCCCTGATCGGCCCCTCCCCGTACCCCGGGAACGGGCCGGTGAGTGTCACGGTCCTGACACAGCGCCGTCCGGTCGGGTCCGAACGGGCGGACCGCCGTTAGAGTCGGCCGTTCCGCAGCGCTGATCATGTCGAGAGCGCGCAGACACGACACCCGGAACGCAGCCCTCCGCCGGCGAGGCGCCGCATGCGAGCCGGGTCGGGAGGGGGTCCCGTGTCCGACATACCGTCCGATCCACCACCGCAGGACAGAGCTCAGCCCGTCAGCGAGCCCACGCCCACGTCCGAGCCCAAGGCGGAGACCGCTGCCGGGCCCACGGCTGGGACAGTGGCTGAGCCCACAGCGGGGGCAGCGGCCGAGCGCAAGGCGGAGCCCGGTCCCTTGCCACCTGGTCCAGTACCGCCCGGGCCGTACCAACCGCCGTACCCGCCGCCGCACCAGCGGGCCGCGGCGGCCACGGCGTGGCCCGGTGGCCGGCCGCCGCACCCCTGGGCTCCACCCACGCCCCCCGGCGACACCTGGCTCACCCGACTGCGCCCCGCCGCGCCGGCCCAGGTCACCGCCCCGACGCTCTGGGCGGTCCTCGCCACCGCCGTGCTGTGCGCCCTGCTCCTCGACGAGGGAATCGGCCTCAACCTGATGATCGTGGCCGCTCCCGCGGTCCTCGCGGCTGCCTTCGCCGCGCGGGCGGCGGGCCGCCGGCTCCGGCCCTGGACGCTGGTCTGGGCGATCGGGGGGCTCGCCCTTCTCGCGGTCCCAGCGCTGCGGGATGCCGGATGGCCGACCTTCCTCGCGATCGTCACAGCCCTCGGCGTGACGGCCCTCGCCCTACATGGCGGCCGTGGCTGGCCGAGCGTTCTCCTCGCGCCCTTCGGCCTCTTCGACTCCCTCGGTTCCGGAACCGGCTGGATCTGGCGCGGCGTACGCGACCGGGCCGACGGCTCGCGCGGCCGGTGGGGCCCGGTCGTGCGGACCGTCGGAGTGGCCGTCGCCCTGCTCGTCGTCTTCGGCGCGCTGTTCGCCGGCGCCGACGCGGCCTTCGCCGACCTGCTCGGTTCCCTGATGCCCGACGTCTCGCTGGAGCAGGCGCCCTGGCGGCTCTCGTTCTTCCTGCTCGGGCTCTTCGGCGCCATCGCCCTCGCCCGTACCGCCGCCGCGCCCCTGCGCTGGGACCGGATGGTGATCCGCCCCGGCCGGGCCCGCGCGCGGCTGGAGTGGGCCCTTCCGCTCATCGTGCTCAACCTGCTCTTCGCTGTGTTCAACGCGGTCCAACTCGCCGTTCTCTTCGGCGGGTACGACAAAGTCCTCGAAGAGACCGACCTGACCTACTCCGCGTACGCCCGCCAGGGCTTCTGGCAGCTGCTCATGGCCACCCTGCTCACCCTCGTGGTGATCGGTCTCGCCCTGCGCTGGGCGCCGCGCGCGGACGCCCGCGACCGCACGCTCGTCCGCGGCGTCCTCGGCACCCTGTGCGTCCTCACGCTCGTCGTGGTCGCCTCCGCGCTGCGCAGGATGGACCTGTACGTGGACGCGTACGGGCTCACCAGGCTGCGCATCTCCGTGGCCGCCATGGAGATCTGGCTGGGTGTGGTCATTCTGCTGATCATGGCCGCAGGGATCTTCGGCGCGCGGCTGCTGCCCCGCGCGGTGGCCGTCAGCGCGGCCGCGGGCGTACTCGCCTTCGGCCTCGCCTCACCCGACGCCCTCGTCGCCGAACGCAACGTCGAACGGTTCAGCAGCTCCAAGAAGATCGACATTCCCTATCTGGCCAGGCTCTCGGCGGACGCCGTACCCGCCCTCGACCGGCTTCCTGAGCCGCAGCGTTCCTGCGCCCTCCTCGGCATCGAGGTGCGCCTGCGCGGCGACGACGGAGGATGGTACGCCACCAGCTGGTCGGAGGCGAGGGCGCGCACGCTCCTGGCGGAGCGGGGCATCGACCGGAGCCCGGCCGAGTGCGGAGCGGTGAGCAGGGGGGATGACTACGACCCCTACGAGAACGGCGATCGGTCCGGCGACCCGTACGCCGACCCGTACGGGACCCCCTGACCTTCGGAGCGATCCGGACGTCCTGCGCACAGTCGGAATCTCGCCGCGCGCCACCCCGGTTCCTGACCCGCTCGTGAGCGGATGGGGCCGGGGTGCGTGCGTTCCGGATGCCCCGCGATCGATCAGATCAAGCCGTCTCGGACCGGCTTCACATGGCCCGTTCGGACTTCCGAGGGGAATCCGGGTATCGCGGGCGGGGCCCATCGGCGTAATCTGGCTGGCGCCATGCCCTATGAACCACCCACACACACCGTCGAGCGCTCGCTCCGAGCCACCACCGGCGCCAAGATCGTCGCCGGGGTGGACGAGGTCGGACGCGGGGCATGGGCCGGTCCCGTCACGGTCTGCGCGGCCGTCACCGGCCTCCGCCGGGCACCCGAGGGGCTCACCGACTCCAAGCTGATCACCCCCAAGCGCCGTACCGCCCTGGCCGCGGAACTGGAGAAGTGGGTCACCGCCTACGCCCTCGGCCACGCCTCCCCCGAAGAGATCGACGAGCTGGGCATGACCGCCGCGCTCCGGCTGGCCGCCGTGCGCGCGCTGGACGCCCTGCCGGTCCGCCCCGACGCGGTGATACTCGACGGGAAGCACGACTACCTCGGCAGCCCGTGGAAGGTCCGTACGGTGATCAAGGGCGACCAGTCCTGCATCGCCGTGGCGGCGGCCTCCGTCATCGCCAAGGTCCGGCGTGACGCGATGATGGCCGAACTGGAGGGCGAGTCGCAGGGGTGCGCGGGATACGGCTTCGATGCCAACGCGGGCTACCCCTCGCCGGTCCACAAGGCCGCCCTGGAAGAGCGGGGGCCGACGCCCTTCCACCGGCTCTCCTGGTCGTATCTCGACGCGCTGCCCCAGTGGCGGCACCTCAAGAAGATCCGCATCTCCGCCGAGGCGGCCGCACTGGAAAGCGGGGGCCAGCTCGGCTTCGATTTCTGAACTTCCCGGCAGGCTTCGGCCGAGGGCCGGGTCGCACGATTGTGCCCACCCGCCGGAGCCCCGCGCACCGGCGTTTGATAGACATCCACCCATGCCTCTCTTCCCCGAGGAGCCTCAGATTCACGAGAGTGCCCAGGGTCCCCGCGGCACGGCCGCAGGCCACCCCGCGCCGACCCCCCGTCCCGTCCCCGGTCCGCGTTCCGCGGCCTCGCCGCGTCCCGGGCGTCCCGGTCCCGGATCGGCCAGGCCCGGACCGCCGACGCCCCGCCCGCACACCGGTGCCGCGCAGTCCCCGTCGACTCGTCCGGAGAATCGTTCCGAGCAGCGGAGCGGCCCGCAGATCCAGGTGATCCCCGCCCCGGTCGACGGCGCCCTCGACGCCGCCGAAGAGGCCGTCGATCTGCTCCTGGACAGCGGCCGCGCCCCCGGCGACGTCCTCGTGCTCACCACCGGTGAGCAGCACCCGTGGACGGCGCACGAGCTGTCCTTCGGCGAGACCGCCTACTGGGCCCAGCAGGACGCCGGCGACGACGTGTTCTTCGCCGACGCCGGCGCCGTGGAGCGGGCGGTCGCCCGGCCCGTGGTCGTGGTGGCGGTCAACGGTGGAGCCGAGGAGGCAGCCGCCAAGGCGCTGCCCCTGGCGATGGGGCGCGCGACCGCGCTGCTCATCGTCTGTGGCGACCCGCAGCGCATCAACGCCGTGCTCGGCGCGGGTGTCTGACCCGTACGAGGTCTGAGCAGGATCACTTCTCGTGGTCCTGTCCCGGCTGCCCTTCGGGGCGGCCGGGCCGTGGCCCCGCCCCTGCGGCCGGTGTGGTCCGCCTCAGCGGCAGGGGCGGTCCGCCTCAGCGGGCCGCCGTCCGGCGCAATGGTTCGGCGGCACCGCCGGCCGTACGGGGCGTCAGAAGGCCGAGCTCGGACGGGACGTCGCCGAGCGGCGTGGGGCGCGAACCCGAGCCGGGGTACCGGCCGCCGCGCCCCTCGCCCAGCACCTGCCAGCCGCCGCGCGTCAGGGTGATGTACGCGCCACAGCGCAGCCCGTGCAGCGTGCAGGCGTCCCGCAGGCCCCACATCCAGGCGCCGTCCTCCTCCGTCCACCGCTCGTCGCCGTCCCGGCAGTAGAGCAGCACCGCCGTCCGCACGGGTGTCCGGCGGCGCAGGTCGTGCGGGATGACGCGGCGCAGATGGGCGAGGAGCACGTTGCGGAACTCCCAGCCGTCCGCCGGGGCCGGACGACGGGTGAACGACGCGCTGGCGGTGAGCCGTTCCTCGTGGTCGAGTACGGCGACGACCGCCGTCGCCGGGGTCGGACGGTGGCGGGTGTGCAGCCCGCTGACGACCTCACGGGGGTTGCGGAGCAGCGGGATCTCGGCCGCCGCCCACTCCGCCGGCTCCAGCATCCGCGCGAGGCGGCTGGCGGACTCGGTCGACGAGTTGATCGAAGTGGCTGCGGACGGAGCGAATCCGAAGGTCACGGTCCTCCCTTCGGATACGCGCCCGCTGGACGGGCAGGGTCGAGTGAGGGCGCACCACGGCACAGTCCTTCCGGACCGCGTACGGGGCCATGCCGGGCGGGTTCCCAATTCTTGCTGGCCCGTGCGCGAGCGGCAACGAGCAATTGACGCCGCTGACTGGAATGGGTTGGTATGACACTCATATCCCTGCCCAGACACCCACTGTTCACGCTCCGTTTCACACCTGGACGTCAGGCATCAGGGGGAACGCGCCCGGACGGTCCCTGCTGGTGCCCGCGCCGTGGACCGTTCGAGAGTGAGATGTCGCTCCGGGTGAATTGGCCGATTGTCAGTGTCATCAGGTTGCATGGAGGCATGGACAACCTGGAGCTCCGTGCCGAAGCCGACGCCATCCTTGCCGAGCTCGTGGGAGACCCCGGAGGCGCCGCGCGGCTGCGGGAGGACCAGTGGCAGGCGGTGTCGGCCCTGGTGGAGGAGCGTCGGCGCGCGCTGGTGGTGCAGCGCACCGGCTGGGGCAAGTCGGCGGTGTACTTCGTCGCGACGGCTCTGCTGCGCCGCCGCGGGGCCGGTCCGACGGTGATCATCTCGCCGCTGCTGGCGCTGATGCGCAACCAGGTCGATGCGGCGGAGCGGGCCGGTATCCGGGCGCACACCATCAACTCGGCCAACCCGGAGGAGTGGGACTCCATCTACGGGGAGGTCGAGCGGGGCGAGACCGACGTTCTCCTCGTGAGTCCTGAGCGGCTCAACTCCGTCGATTTCCGCGAGCAGGTGCTTCCCAAGCTCGCGGCCACGACCGGTCTGCTGGTGGTCGACGAGGCGCACTGCATCTCCGACTGGGGCCACGACTTCCGCCCCGACTACCGCAGGCTGCGGGCCATGCTCGGAGAGCTCTCCCCGGGCGTGCCGGTCCTGGCCACCACTGCGACCGCCAACGCACGGGTCACCGCGGACGTGGCCGAGCAGCTGGGTACGGGAGCGGGAGAGGCCCTGGTCCTGAGGGGCTCGCTGGAGAGGGAGAGCCTCCGGCTCGGAGTCGTCCAGTTGCCTGACGCCGCCCACCGCCTCGCCTGGCTCGCCGAGCACCTGGACGAGCTGCCGGGCTCCGGGATCATCTACACGCTGACCGTGGCCGCGGCCGAGGAGGCCACGGCCTTTCTGCGGCAGCGCGGCTTCACGGTGGACTCGTACACGGGTCGTACGGAGAACGCCGACCGGCTGCAGGCCGAGGCCGATCTGCAGCAGAACCGGGTGAAGGCGCTGGTGGCGACCTCGGCCCTGGGCATGGGCTTCGACAAGCCCGACCTCGGCTTCGTGATCCACCTCGGCTCGCCGTCCTCGCCGATCGCGTACTACCAGCAGGTGGGCCGTGCCGGACGCGGTGTGGAACACGCGGAGGTGCTGATGCTGCCGGGCAAGGAGGACGAGGCGATCTGGCGCTACTTCGCCGACACGGCCTTCCCACCCGAGGCACAGGTCCGTCAGACGCTCGCGGCCCTCGCGGACGCGGGACGACCGCTGTCCGTGCCGGCCCTGGAGGCGGCGGTGGATCTGCGCCGCACCCGCCTGGAGACGATGCTCAAGGTGCTCGACGTGGACGGGACCGTCAAGCGCGTGAAGGGCGGCTGGGAGAGCACGGGGCAGCCGTGGGTCTACGACACGGAGCGGTACGAGTGGGTGGCGCGGCAGCGCAAGGCCGAGCAGCAGGCCATGCGCGACTACGTGAGCACGACCCAGTGCCGGATGGAGTTTCTGCGTCAGCACCTGGACGACGAGGGTGCGGAGCCGTGCGGCCGGTGCGACAACTGCGCCGGAGCCTGGATCGGCTCCTCCGTCTCGACCGAGGCGCTGACGGGCGCCACGCGAGAGCTGGACCGCCCGGGGGTGGAGGTCGAGCCTCGTCGGATGTGGCCGACCGGTATGCCGGCCCTGGGCATCGACCTCAAGGGGCGTATCCCCGCCGGTGAGCAAGGGTCCACCGGGCGTGCCCTCGGCCGCCTCTCGGACATCGGCTGGGGCAACCGACTGCGCCCCCTGCTGGCCGAGAACGCCCCCGACGGTCCGGTCCCCGACGACGTTCTGAAGGCGGCGGTGGCCGTCCTGGCCGACTGGGCGCGCTCTTCGGGCGGGTGGGCGCCGAACGTCGCGGACGCCTCCGCCCGGCCCGTGGGCGTCGTCGCCGTGCCGTCGCTCCGCCGACCGCAGCTCGTCGGCTCCCTGGCGCAGGGGATCGCATCCATCGGTCGCCTCCCCTACCTCGGCACCTTGACGTACACCGGATCGGGCGGCGCCGAAGCGGCACGCCGCAGCAACTCCGCGCAGCGGCTCAGGGGCCTGTTCGGTGCCTTCACCGTCTCGGAGGAGCTTGCCGCCGCCGTGGCAGGAGCCGCCGGGCCCGTCCTGCTGGTGGACGAATACACCGACTCCGGCTGGACCCTCGCCGTCGCGACCCGCCAGCTCCGCCGGGCCGGCAGCGGTCCGGTTCTCCCGCTGGTTCTCGCGGCTTCGGGGTGAGTGTGGGTATGGCTCCCGCGCGCTCGGTCGCTGAACGGCTTCGATACGCGCCACGTGTCCGGGTGGTCTGTGTGGGTCATGATCCCAGGTAAGCCGATGCCTCGGACATCGCGCGACCGAGCCGCCCGAGCCTGTGGATAACTCCGGGCGGGGTCGGTCGGGGAGTTATCCACAGGGCTTTCGGAGTCGGCGGTCGGCGCGAGACCGTCGTGACCATGAACACGAACCCGCACGAATTCCGTGGAACGACCGAAACCCAGCAGATCACGCTGCGCGGCCCCGCCGAACTGGCCGACGCACTCCCGTTCATGCTCGGCTTCCACCCGAGCGATTCCGTCGTCCTCGTCGCGCTCCATGGTGAGCACGGACGATTCGGCGGCCGGGTCAGGCTCGGCATCCCGCGTTCCGCGAACGAATGGCCCTCGACGGCGGAACACCTCGCCGAGTGCCTCGTCGACGGCTGCGCCCGGCGCGGAACCCGGCCGGACGGCATCGTCGTCTTCCTCTGCCAGGACCCGGCACCCGGTGAGACGGGCCGTCATGTGATGGAGCGGCTGCGCCCGTTCGCCCAGCGCCTGCGCACCGCCTGCGGCGCGCTCGACATTCCCGTCTACGAAGCGCTCTGCATCTCCGACGGCCTGTACTTCTCCTACTGCTGCCCCGACACCCGCTGCTGCCCGCCCGACGGCACGCCCCTCGCGCTGACCGGTACGTCGGTCATGGCGGCCTCCGCCGCGTACGCCGGAATCCAGGTCCGGGGATCCTTGCGGGACATGGAGGCCCGGCTCACGCCCCGCGCGTCGCCCTCGTCCGAGGACGAACGGCAGCGCAAGGCCCTGAACGAGGCCTCCGCCGTGATCGTCCCCAAGATCTTCGACGGTCCGCCCGGCGCGGGCCGTGCCGAGGTCAGGGAGACGACGATCAACCTTGCCCGCGAGGTCCTCCGACGCTTCGACACCCCGGCCTCGCCACCCGTGCCGACCGGGGTGAGTGGTACCGCGACGGCCGAACAGGACGCGGCCGACGACGCGACCATCGACGCCGATGAGGCCGCCGCCCTGATCCTGGGGCTCCAGGATCGGGAGACACGGGACCAGGCCGCCGAATGGATGGAGGGCAGCGAGGGTGCCGCCGCGCTGCGGCTGTGGCGCGTGCTGGCCCGGCGCTGCGTCGCACCGTTCGGCGAGCACGCTGCGGCTCCGCTCACGCTCGCCGGCTGGGTGGCCTGGTCCACCGGGGACGAGCCGGCCGCCCGGGTCGCCCTGGGGCTCGCCCTGGACGCCGACCCCGACTACGTCTTCGCCCGGCTGCTGCACCAGGCCTGCAACGAGGGGCTGGACCCCGAATCCCTGCGGAGCTGCCTGCGGCAGGAGCGCGGGTCGAGGGCGGCGGCCCTGGAACAGCACGCCGCGCACCGTCCCGCGAAGGCGAAGGCGAAGCCGGGGAAGGTCGCGAAGGCCCCGAGGAAGGCTGCGCCGACTGCGGGGACCCGTCCCGGCAAGGACTCCGCCCAGCGATCGCGCGGTGCCGCGACCCGGCCGGCCGGACCGCGCGGCGGACAGCGCGGGACCAGGAGCGGGCGGTGACGCCCGTGACCAGGCCACCCGCAGCGGCGTTCACCTCTGTGGCGGAGCCCGACGACCCGTGCCGCCGAACCCCTATCGGCAGCCCGGATCGCACAGAGAGCACCGCACACCACCCATGGCCTCCCGTCCCGCCCCAGCCCCCGGACTCCCGACAGCCCCCGGACCCCCGGCCGGACAGGCGTCCGCCGGCGGGCTTACGCCTCCTTCCGCCGCTCGACCGGGCGAACCGCCGTCCGTGCACCACGCGCTGCTCTGCGTGGCCCTGCCCGCCCTCGCGATCTCTCCCGATCACGGCCAGCTCACCGGCCACGGCCTCGAAGGGGTCTACGTCTCCGGACGCCGTCTCCTCTCCCGCTCCGTGCTGCGCGTGGCCGGCCGGGAACCTCTCGCCCTGCAAGGCCGCCAGGCCTCGGTGGACCGCGCGGTCTTCCTCTCCGCCGTCCGTACGGCGGGAGACATCGGCCCCGACCCCGGACTCACCGTCGAGCGCTCACGCGACGCCGACGGGACCGAGCGGATCACCCTGCGCAGCTCCGTCGGCAGAGCCCTCCGCCTCCCGGTGGAAATCGCTCTGGGTACGGATCTCGCGGACCTGGGCGCCGTGGCGGCGGGGCGGGCAGGACCCGAAATCGCCGCGAGCGTCCATGGCACGGGGATGCGTTGGACAGCGGGTGACGGACGGTACGCCTCCGTCAGCGCCGACCCGCCGCCGACGGACGCGCTGGCCGCGGCGGGACTCCTTCGGTGGGAGATGGACCTGGCTCCTGGGGCAACCCGGACCATCGAGCTCAGGGTGCGCGCGGACCGCGCGCCCCGACCTTCCGGAGCCGTGGGCACCGGTACGGGCCGACCCAGCGGGGTCGTCCTCGCGGAAGCGCGCGCCGAGGGTGACGATCCCCGGATCGGCGAGCTCCTGCGGGTGGCAGTCGACGACCTGCGGGCGCTCCTGCAGCGAGACCCGGTGCACCCGAGCGACGTCCACCTCGCCGCCGGAGTCCCCTGGCGCTGCGGACCCGTCACCGCCGAGGCGCTCTGGGCGGCGCGCATGGCCCTCCCGCTCGGCACCCGGCTCGCCGTCACGACGCTCAGAGCCCTGGCCCGCACCCAGCTCGACGGGCCAGGGCCGGCGACCGGCCGCATCCAAGGGCCCCTCAGAGACGCCGGTCCGTTTCTCCCTCCGCGCTGCACGGGCATCGAGGCCACGCTCGCCTTCCCCACGGTCCTTGCCGAGGCGAGGCGGTGGGGGCTCCCCGAGCAGGACCTCGTGGAGCTCCTTCCCACCGCGGAACGGTGCCTCCAGTGGCTCAGGGCCGCCGCCGACGCGCAGGGCTTCGTACCGGACCCGGGCCCCGCCGGGCCTTGGCGGGCGGAGACCCAGGCCCATGCCCATCGCGCGGCCTTGCTCGGCGCCGACCTCCTCGACGGCTGCGGCCGGCCCGGGGGTGACGAATGGCGGGAGTGGGCTCGCGCCCTGCGCGAGCGGTTCCGGGCGGTGTTCTGGCTCGACGACAGGTCCGGCGGCAGGCCCGCCGCGGCCCTGATGCCCGGCGGCCGACCGTGGACGCAGCTGGGCGGCTGGGCAGCGCACCTGCTCGACACCGGACTCCTGGGCGGCGGGCGGTACGCACCCGGTCTCCTGGACAAGGCCTCGACCGAACAGCTGGCCCGTCTGCTGGGCACGCCCGCGCTCGACTCCGGATGGGGGCTGCGCAGCCTCGGTGCCAAGGAGCCCGGCCACAACCCCTTCGGGCACCGGGCCGGTGCGGTGCGGGTCCATGAGACGGCGGTGGCCGTCGCGGGGCTCGCCGCGGCGGGGTACGAGAGGGAAGCGGGTTCCTTGCTGAAGGGGCTCGTCGACGCGGCGGAGGCGTTCGGCTACCGGTTGCCCGAGATGTACGGCGGCGGCGTGCGGACGACCGGGGCGATCCCCGTCCCCCATCCGACGGCCTGTCGGCCGGCGGCGGTGGCGGCGGCCGGTGCGGTCCACCTCGTGACGGCCCTCGTCGGGATCCGGCCGGACGCCCCCGGTGGGACGGTCGCCCTGCACCCCGTCCGGTCCGCTCCGCTCGGAGCCGTACAGCTGTCGGGCGTACGGGTCGCCGGGGAGCCGTTCGCCGCGCGAGTGAGCCGGCTGGGCCTCGGGATGGTCGAGGAGGCCGCCGACGGCCTCCAGCTGGGGGGCTGACCGGATGCCGCCCCACAGCACCGGCGCGGTCGCCGAGGAGCGAGAAGAAGTCGACCTCGATGCACGGGAGGGGCGTGTTTATCGTCAGGAAGACGACTATGATCACGGCATGCCTCCCTACGACCCGTCGGCCTTTCCGCCCTTCGCCGTCACTGTCGATCTGGTCGTGCTCACCGTGCGGCGCCACGCCCTGTGCGCCCTGGTGGTACGGCGGGGAGAAGCACCGTTCCAAGGCAGGTGGGCGCTGCCCGGCGGATTCGTCCGGGCCGACGAGGACCTGACCATGGCTGCGGCGCGCGAGCTGGTGGAGGAGACCGGACTCTGCGTCCACGACCCGGGTGCCCCGGCGCCCGTGCCGGCCAACGGCGCCCACCTGGAGCAGCTGGCCACCTACGGCGACCCGGAGCGCGACCCCCGGATGCGGGTGGTCAGCGTCGCCCACCTGGCGCTCTCCCCGGATCTGCCCGCCCCGCGCGCGGGCGGCGACGCGAACAGCGCCCGCTGGGCCCCGGTGGAGGAGCTGCTCGGCAAGGATGGATCCGTCGACGACGGGCAGGCCGAGCCGCTCGCCTTCGACCACGCGCGGATCCTCGGTGACGGCGTGGAGCGGGCCCGCTCGAAGATCGAGTACTCCTCGCTGGCAACGGCCTTCTGCCCGCCGGAGTTCACGGTCGGCGAGCTCCGCAGGGTGTACGAAGCCGTGTGGGGTGTCGCGCTCGACCCGCGCAACTTCCATCGGAAGGTGACCGGTACGCCCGGCTTCCTGGTTCCGGCGGGCGGTACCACGACCCGTCAGGGCGGGCGCCCCGCACAGTTGTTCAGGGCAGGCGGGGCGACGCTGCTCAACCCGCCGATGCTCCGTCCTGAGGTCTGAGCGGATCGCTCAGGGGCGACCCGTGGTCCCAGCTATGCACCAAAAGTCCGAAATGTAGCGTTATCTTGCTTCGATAGCCGCCCTGCCGCGGAGCGGTCTCACCTACCGCGAGAGAAGCGATGCTCCAGGCCATCGGACTCACCAGCAGCCCCCGCCGCGACCTCCCGCCCGCCGTGGACGATCTCACCTTCGACGCACGGCCTGGCCAGGTCACCGCCCTTCTCGGCCCCGCCGGATCCGGGAAGACCACCGCCCTGCGGCTGATGCTCGAACTCGAGCCGGGCCGAGGCGTCACGTACTTCCGTGGCCGCCCCCTGCAGCGCATCGCCCACCCCGCCGGCGAGGTGGGGGTGCTGTTCGGTGACGTTCCCGGACACCCCTCGCGGACCCTGCGCAGCCAGTTGCGGATGCTCAGCGCCGCCGCGGGGGTCCCCGCGTCCAGAGCCGACGAGCTGCTGGAGTTCGTGGGACTCGCCGGCCTGCGCGACCAGCGCATCGGCCGGCTCTCCCGGGGGATGGACCGCCGACTCGGCCTCGCCTCGGCCTTGTTGGGTGACCCGCACACGCTGCTGCTCGACGAGCCCGGCGCCGGGCTCTCCGTACGCGAGCGCACCTGGCTGCACGAACTGCTGCGCGCCCACGCCACCGAGGGCGGCACCGTCCTCTACGCCACCGAGGATCCCAAGGACGCGGCCCGCAACGCCGACCGGATCGTCACCCTCGACAAGGGGCGGCTCGTCGCGGCCCAGGCCGCCGCCGACTTCGCGCACACCCGGCTCCGGCCGCGCGTGGCCGTACGCACACCGCATGCCGCCCGGCTCGCCGCCGCCGTCACCCAGGAGGCGCGCGCCGCGCGCCGCACCGTCGAAGTGATCACCGAGCGCGGCAACCGCCTGTCCGTCTACGGCAGCGACTGCGCCGCTATCGGAGAGACCGCCTTCCGTCACGGAGTCCTCATCCACCGGCTGACCGACGAGGTGGGCGACACCGGCCCTGCCGACACCGGCCCCGTCGAGACAGGCGCCCTGGGCGCCGACGCCCGGGGCGAGGGCCGTCGCGACACCGACACCGAAGTCGATGCCGAGCCCGAGCGGCCCGCTGCCGCCGCGCCGGACCCCGGGCCGGCGGAGCCCCGGCGGCCGGCCCGTTCGCCGCTGCGGCCGCTGCGGTACGAGATCCGCAGGCTGCTCGGCGTTCCGGCGACACCGCTCGTCGTGGCGGCGGTACTCGTCGCCTCCGTTGTGATCTCGCTGCTCCTCGCGCGCAGTGGCCGGACGCCCCTGCCGACGGTGCTCGCCGGTTGGCCCGCCCTCTCGCCGCTGCCCCCCGCCGCGCTCGGGGCGGGGCTGCTCGGCGCCTTCTCGTTCGGCGACGAGTACCGCTACCCGGCGCTCACGACCGGCCGGGGCGTCGTTCCACGCAGGCTGGGGCTGCTGCTCGCCAAGCTCGCGGTCGCGGCCGCCACCGCCCTGGTCATCGCGGTGCTCGTCGTGGTGGCAGACCTGGAGGCGCTCCGCCTCGTGTACGGCGGCGAGTTGATTCCCGTACCGGAAAACTGGCCGACTCTGTGTGCGAGTTGGCTCGGTCTAATTGTCGGATGCGCCTGGGCGGGGGTGCTCGGGGCCGGGGTCTTCCGGGTGGCGGCGGCGGGAGTGGCCGCGGTGCTCGCGGTACCCGTGGTCGTGGCTCCGCTGCTGCGTCACACGACCGCGGGCCCTGCGGGTCGGTCGATCGCCGGACTTCCCGGCCGGCTGAGGGAATTCGTCAGCATGGAGTGGCCGGCGGCGGCCGACCACTGGCTGCTGGGCGCGCTGCGGGTCGTCGCGCAGCCCGTGGGGGTGGCGCTGGCGCTGGCGTTGACCGCGCTCCTCTGCGCGTATGTGATCACCGGCCTTCATCGCAAGGCGCGTTGGTGATCAAGTCCGGATCGAAAGGTTCCGTTTCCTTGGCAACTCTCTTGAGAATGCCCGGCTATGTCCGAATAATCGTCAATTGTGTAGGGGGTGCCGATCACCCTTTCGTGTGCTTTTCACCAAAGACCTCAAGGGGCACGAGGGCCACGCCGACAAAGGATGCGTGAGTACCCTTGCGCACACCATGATGACCGCCGCCCGTCCCGTCGACTCCGGCCTCGGCGCCCCGGGCGATCTCGATCGATACCCGTACGCGGAGGCGCCCGTCGCCGAGCGCGTGGGTCCGCCCTCCTGGGAAGGGGTGGAGACGGACCTCGGCCGGGTTGGTCGTCGCAGCGCCGGCAGCCGTGGCCGCGGACTGCACGGCCAGCTCGTCCAGCAGCTGGGTCAGATGATCGTCTCCGGCGACCTCGGCGCGGACCGCCCGCTCGTTCCGGAGGAGATCGGCCAGCGCTTCGAGGTCTCCCGCACCGTCGTGCGCGAGTCGCTGCGCGTGCTGGAGGCCAAGGGCCTGGTCAGCGCCCGTCCTAACGTCGGCACCCGGGTCAGGCCGGTCAGCGACTGGAACCTGCTGGACCCCGACATCATCGAGTGGCGCGCCTTCGGCCCGCAGCGCGACGACCAGCGCCGCGAGCTGAACGAGCTGCGGTGGACGATCGAGCCCCTCGCCGCGCGTCTCGCCGCGGGTCACGGCCGTGAGGACGTCCAGCAGCGGCTCTCCGACATGGTCGAGATCATGGGCCACGCCTATGCCCAGGGGGACGGCATCACCTTCTCCCGAGCCGACGCCGAGTTCCACTCCCTGCTCATCCAGCTCGCCGGGAACCGCATGCTGGAGCACCTCTCCGGCATCGTCTCCGCCGCGCTCCAGGTCTCCGGCGGCCCGGTCACCGGCTGTGACCGCCCGGGTGAGGTCAGCCTGGCGCACCACGCGCGCATCGCCGACTGCCTCGCGACGGGCGACGCCCAGGGGGCCGAGACGGCCATGCGGCAATTGCTCACGGTCCACCCGGAGGTGGAGCGCGTCGTGCCCGCTCCGCGCGAGCACTGACCCGCGGGCCGTGGCCGGGCGCGCGAGGCGTACGCGTCACGTGCCGCCGGAGCCGTGCGGAACCCGGGAATCATGGTTGAGACCCGGGGTCGCGGGGGCTCCGGTGGCGCGAATGTGCGACGAACGCCCGTTCTGGCCGCTTTCGTCGCACATGGGGTGTGACTCGGGCCACGCGGATTGGGCGTAACACTCCTCGAAGCCGTGCGATGACTTAAGAGGTGACAGCCGAGGAAGGAATACAGCAGCCGTCTCAGGCGCTGTGCAGTTCCCCGGTCCAGCCCGCGCCGTCGGCACATTCCCCGTCGACGGTCGTCGGCTCCAGCCCGATCCTGGGCGGGGCCGGAAGCCGTTTTCCATCGTTCCGAGAGGTTGTTCGTGTCGGCCAGCACATCCCGTACGCTCCCGCCGGAGATCGCCGAGTCCGAGTCTGTGATGGCGCTCATCGAGCGGGGAAAGGCTGATGGGCAGATCGCCGGCGATGACGTGCGTCGGGCCTTCGAGGCTGACCAGATTCCGCCAACCCAGTGGAAGAATGTTCTGCGCAGCCTCAACCAGATCCTCGAGGAAGAGGGTGTGACGCTGATGGTCAGTGCAGCGGAGTCGCCGAAGCGCGCCCGCAAGAGCGTCGCAGCGAAGAGCCCGGCCAAGCGCACCGCCACCAAGACCGTCACCGCCAAGACGACCGTGACGAAGACCGTCGCGGCCGCCACGGCGGCCCCGGCGGCAGAGAGCGCGGACCCGGCCGACGAGGCCGGAGCGCCGGCCAAGAAGGCGGCCGCGAAGAAGACCGCGGCCAAGAAGACGGTGGCGAAGAAGACCGTCGCCAAGAAGACGACGGCCAAGAAGACCGCCACCAAGAAGGACGCCGACGAGGCCGTCGAGGGCGAGGAGCTCCTCGACGAGGCCGTGCCCGGCAAGGGCGAGGACGAAGAGGCCGAGGGCGAGAACAAGGGCTTCGTCCTGTCCGACGAGGACGAGGACGACGCTCCGGCGCAGCAGGTCGCCGTCGCCGGTGCCACCGCGGACCCGGTCAAGGACTACCTCAAGCAGATCGGCAAGGTCCCGCTGCTCAACGCCGAGCAGGAGGTCGAGCTCGCCAAGCGCATCGAGGCCGGTCTGTTCGCCGAGGACAAGCTGGCCAACTCCGACAAGCTGGCGCCCAAGCTCAAGCGCGAGCTGGAGATCATCGCCGAGGACGGCCGCCGCGCCAAGAACCACCTCCTGGAGGCCAACCTCCGCCTGGTGGTCTCGCTGGCCAAGCGCTACACCGGCCGCGGCATGCTCTTCCTGGACCTGATCCAGGAGGGCAACCTGGGTCTGATCCGCGCCGTCGAGAAGTTCGACTACACCAAGGGCTACAAGTTCTCCACGTACGCCACCTGGTGGATCCGTCAGGCGATCACCCGCGCCATGGCCGACCAGGCCCGCACCATCCGTATCCCGGTGCACATGGTCGAGGTCATCAACAAGCTCGCGCGCGTCCAGCGCCAGATGCTCCAGGACCTGGGCCGCGAGCCCACCCCGGAGGAGCTGGCCAAGGAGCTCGACATGACCCCTGAGAAGGTCATCGAGGTCCAGAAGTACGGTCGCGAGCCGATCTCCCTCCACACCCCGCTGGGTGAGGACGGCGACAGCGAGTTCGGCGACCTGATCGAGGACTCCGAGGCGGTCGTCCCGGCCGACGCGGTCAGCTTCACGCTCCTCCAGGAGCAGCTGCACTCCGTGCTCGACACGCTCTCCGAGCGTGAGGCCGGCGTGGTCTCCATGCGCTTCGGTCTCACCGACGGCCAACCGAAGACGCTGGACGAGATCGGCAAGGTCTACGGAGTGACGCGCGAGCGCATCCGCCAGATCGAGTCGAAGACCATGTCGAAGCTGCGCCACCCGTCCCGCTCGCAGGTGCTGCGCGACTACCTCGACTAGTCCGCGTTCGTTCGAACTGGAGGGCCCGGTTCCCCGAAAGGGGGCCGGGCCCTTCGGCATTGCGCGGGTGCGCGGTGGGAAGGCCTGAACGACGCTGGGTGAACAGAAGTCACCGGAGAGTCAGGAGGCTCTATGCGTCGCCCCATCGCCCGAGCAGTGACCACTGCCCTGGGCCTGATCTCGACCGCGGCCGGTCCGTTCGCCGCCGTCGCCCCCGCGGCCGCCGACAGCGTCGTGGTGGGCGGGCAGCCCGCCGCCGCCGCGGACGCTCCGTGGGCCGTGGCGCTCTCCAGCCGTGACCGGTTCGGGGGTACGCGGGCGGGCCAGTTCTGCGGGGGAGTGGTCGTGGCGCCCACCCGGGTGCTGACCGCGGCCCACTGCCTGGGCAGGGACGTCCTGGGAGGCGAGCCCTCGGATCTGCCCGACTTCAAGGTGATCGCGGGCCGGAGCGCCCTGTACGGCCAGGACGGACACGAGATCCGGGTCTCCCGTACATGGGTCAGCCCGGACTACGACCCGACGGCCAATACCAACGACCTCGCCGTACTGACACTGGCGAGCCCGCTGCCGCAGTCGTACGTGATCAAGACCGCCGTCCCCGGGGACGCGGCAGAGACACCCGGCACGGCGGCGGACGTGTACGGCTGGGGGGACACCACCGGAAACGGGACCTACGCGTCCGCCCTGCGCTCGGCGCGCGTCCAGGTGCTGCCCGACAGCGCGTGCGAGCGGGCCTACCCGGGCGGCTGGGGGGCGGCGTACCGGTCCGCCACGATGCTGTGCGCCGGTGACCCGCAGGGAGGCAGGGACGCCTGCCAGGGGGACAGTGGCGGGCCGCTGGTGGCCGGCGGGCGGCTCATCGGTCTGGTGTCCTGGGGCAGCGGCTGCGGACAGCCGGAGAACCCGGGCGTCTACACGCGCGTCTCGAAGGTGCTGCCGGAGAACTTCTGAGCCTCGGGTGCGAGAACGGGCGGCCACCCCCGGGGTGCGGGGGTGGCCGCCCGTCGACCGGTCTAGTGACCGGCCCTTGGCTCGTCGTGGATGCGAGGCGTCAGCGGTCCTCGTCTACTGCCTTGGCCGGCACATCGGTGAGCCGGTCGGTCTCATCCTGTATTTCCGCGGCGATCTTCTTGAGTTCCGGCTCGAACTTGCGACCGTGGTGGGCGCAGAAGAGCAAGTCACCGCCGCTTGTCAGGACGACGCGCAGGTACGCCTGGGCGCCGCAGCGGTCGCAGCGGTCAGCGGCCGTCAGGGGGCTCGCGGGGGTCAGAACAGTAGTCACGTCGCCTCTTCTCTAGCTCGACGAGCTGTCGTACCAGGGTCAACATCCAACCAGGCCGAAAACGTTCCCGCTCGTGGCTTTTCCTCGAAACTTCTTCCCGAGGTGGCTGCTGCTGCCGGTTGGCGGCGAATGGGCCGTATTGCGTCGCTCTACGGATTTCGCATTGCTTGTCTCGGTTTCGTCCTCCCGGCTGGGTTGCCGGTTGTTCATGAGGACGTGCCCGGAGCCTAAATGGTTCATGCCTCGAAGGGAACGTGATGTTCGCGTCACCCCTTCGAGGGATCGAACACCCATGCGACTCTGCACTAGCATGAGAAATCAGGAGGGTGGCGTGACAACGGCTCTACCAGGCATCGGTACCCTCTGACCGGTGAATGACGCCGGGCCTTACCCCACTGGGCCAGTTTTCAAATTCAGCGAGGAGCGAACCGCGTGACCGCCGAGACGTCCGTGCCGTCCAGTGCGCTGCTGACCGCAGACCGTGACGGTTCCAACTACACCGCGCGGCACCTGCTCGTACTCGAAGGGCTCGAAGCTGTCCGCAAGCGCCCCGGTATGTACATCGGGTCCACCGACAGTCGCGGTCTGATGCACTGCCTCTGGGAGATCATCGACAACTCGGTCGACGAGGCTCTCGGTGACTACTGCGACCACATCGACGTGATCCTCCACGACGACGGCTCCGTCGAGGTGCGCGACAACGGCCGGGGCATCCCGGTCGACGTCGAGCCCAAGACGGGGCTCTCCGGCATCGAGGTCGTCATGACGAAGCTCCACGCGGGTGGAAAGTTCGGAGGCGGCTCGTACGCGGCCTCCGGCGGCCTGCACGGCGTCGGCGCGTCCGTGGTGAACGCGCTCTCGGCCCGGCTCGACGTCGAGGTCGACCGGAACGGCGCGACGCACGCGATCAGCTTCCGCCGGGGCGTCCCCGGCATCTTCACCGAGCAGGGCCCCGACAGCCCCTTCGACCCGTCGAGCGGCCTGCTGAAGGGCAAGCGCGTCCCGAAGACCCGCACCGGCACCCGCGTGCGGTACTGGGCGGACCGCCAGATCTTCCTCAAGGACGCCAAGCTCTCCCTGGAGCACCTGTACCAGCGCGCCCGGCAGACCGCCTTCCTGGTCCCCGGTCTCACCATCGTCGTCCGTGACGAGCGGGACCTGGAGGGCGTGGGCAAGAGCGAGGAGACGTTCCGCTTCGACGGCGGCATCAGCGAGTTCTGCGAGTTCCTCGCCCAGGACAAGGCCGTCTGTGACGTGCTCCGGCTGACCGGCCAGGGCACCTTCAAGGAGACCGTCCCGGTCCTCGACGACCGCGGCCACATGACGCCGACCGAGGTCACCCGCGAGCTGGGCGTCGATGTCGCCCTGCGCTGGGGCACCGGCTACGACACCACGGTCAGGTCGTTCGTCAACATCATCGCCACCCCCAAGGGCGGCACCCACGTCTCGGGCTTCGACCAGGCCATCACCAAGACGGTCAACGAGGTGCTGCGCTCCGCGAAGATGCTGCGCGTCGCCGAGGACGACATCGTCAAGGACGACGCCCTCGAGGGCCTCACGGCCGTCGTGACCGTCCGGCTCGCCGAGCCGCAGTTCGAGGGGCAGACCAAGGAGGTGCTCGGCACCTCGGCGGCCCGCCGGATCGTCGCCACCGTGGTCGCCAAGGAGCTGAAGGCCTTCCTCACGTCCACCAAGCGCGATGACAAGGCCCAGGCCCGGGCCGTCCTGGAGAAGGCCGTCGCGGCCGCCAGGACCCGTATCGCGGCCCGCCAGCACAAGGACGCGCAGCGCAGGAAGACGGCGCTGGAGTCCTCCTCCCTGCCCGCGAAGCTCGCCGACTGCCGCAGCGACGACGTGGAGCGCAGCGAGCTCTTCATCGTCGAGGGAGACTCCGCGCTCGGCACCGCCAAGCTCGCTCGGAACAGCGAGTTCCAGGCGCTGCTGCCGATCCGCGGCAAGATCCTCAACGTCCAGAAGTCCTCGGTCTCGGACATGCTCAAGAACGCCGAGTGCGGGGCGATCATCCAGGTCATAGGAGCCGGCTCGGGCCGTACCTTCGACATCGACGCGGCCCGCTACGGCAAGATCGTGCTCCTCGTCGACGCCGACGTCGACGGCGCGCACATCCGCTGCCTGCTGCTGACCCTCTTCCAGCGCTACATGCGCCCCATGGTCGAGGCGGGCCGGGTCTTCGCCGCCGTGCCGCCGCTGCACCGGATCGAGCTCGTCCAGCCCAAGAAGGGCCAGGACAAGTACGTCTACACGTACTCGGACAGCGAGCTGCGCCAGACCCTGCTCGAGTTCCAGCGCAAGGGGGTCCGCTTCAAGGACGCCATCCAGCGCTACAAGGGCCTCGGCGAGATGGACGCCGACCAGCTGGCGGAGACCACCATGGACCCGCGGCACCGGACCCTGCGCCGGATCAACATCGGGGATCTGGACTCGGCCGAGCAGGTCTTCGACCTGCTCATGGGCAACGACGTGGCGCCCCGCAAGGAGTTCATCACCAGCTCCGCGGCGACGCTCGACCGGTCGCGGATCGACGCGTAGCCGGGTGGCTCCACCCACGGGTGGAGCCACCAAGTTCCACCCCTGAGCTGATCACGCACGCGCTCCCTCTCCGTAGCATCGAGATGACGGAGGGGGACGGATGTGAAAGGCAACACGTCGACCAGGCGATGGCTCGCGTGGCCCGCGCCGGAGGCACTGACCCGGGTCGGGGTGCCAGGCGGCCGCCTCGTGATCGATGGATTGCTGTTCGCCGCGATAAGCGGGGGGACCGTGATCAGCGCCTATCTCTCGGGCGCCTTTCCCGGCTGGTACGGAGTGCTCCCACCGCTGGGCTTCGTCCTGGCAGCGGCCGCGCTCTGCGCCTACCACCGGACGACCCTGGCCAACCGGCTCCTGCCCTCCCTCGCCCTGCTCGGGGCCGGCGCGGGCCTCGGCCTCGCGGCGCACCTCGCGGGAGCGCATGTCACCGCCACCCTGCTCTGGATCGTCGTCTCCGTCGCCGCGATGCAGCGACTGCCGATGCCCGTCGCCCTGGCCACCGTGCTGGTCCTCTCCGGGGGGTTCGTCGACGCCGACGAGACCGGGATCGCGGGTGCCGCAGTCACCACCGCCGCGGTTCTGCTCACCGGGTACTCCCTCCGCCTGGACGCCGAGGCCAGGAGCGCCGGGTTCCGGCTCCTCACCCAGGAGCGCGCCGCACGCGACGCCGAGGCGGCCTCCGCGGCCCTGGCCGAGCGGGCCAGGATCGCCCGCGAGATCCACGACGTCCTGGCGCACAGCCTCTCCGCGCAGATGGTGCACCTGGAGGCGGCCAGGCTCCAGATCGAGGCGGGCGCCGAGCGGGAGACGATCCTGGAGCGGGTGGTCGCGGCCCGGTCCATGGCCCGGGAGGGGCTCGCCGAGACCCGGCAGGCGCTCTCCGCTCTCCGCGGCGACATGGTGCCCGTCGAGGACTACCTACGGGAGCTGGCGCGCGAGGACCGGGCCGAGGTCCAAGTGGTCGGCGCGCGGCGACAGTTGCCGGCGGAAGCCTCCCAGGCCGTACGCAGAGTGGCGCAGGAAGCCCTCACCAACGTCCGTAAGCACGCTCCCGGGGCCAGGACGAGCCTGCTCCTGGCCTACGAGACGGGGGAGGTCGCCCTGGAGATACGGGACTCGGGCGCACCCGGAGCGGTCGGGGGAGCAGGGCTTGGCGCCTCGGGCTCCGGCTACGGGCTGCTCGGCATGCGCGAGCGCGCCGAGCTCCTCGGCGGGACGCTGGACGCGGGGCCCGAGGGCGACGGCTTCGCGGTGCGGCTGAGGGTGCCGGCATGAGCGACCCCGGGAACCGGCGGGACGACCGCAGGGTCGCGCGGGTGATCGTCGCCGACGACCAGTCCATGGTGAGGGAGGGGATCGTGCTCGTGCTGGGCCTGCTGCCCGGCATCGAGGTGGTCGGGGCCGCCAGGGACGGCGAGGAGGCCGTCGCCCTGACCGCCGAACTGGCCCCCGATGTGGTGCTGATGGACCTCCGGATGCCGCGCTGCGACGGAGTCGAGGCGACCCGGAAGATCCGCGCCGAACACCCCGGCACCGAGGTCGTGGTCCTCACCACGTACGCCGACGACGACTCCCTCTTCCCGGCGCTCCGGGCGGGGGCGCGTGGCTATCTCACCAAGGACGCGGGAGGGGAGGAGATCGGGCGTGCGGTGCACGACGTGCTCGACGGGCGGGCCGGACTCGCTCCCTCCGTCCAACGGCGGCTCCTGGAAAAGCTGATGGTCGAGCCCGAGCGGAGCGGCGGACCCGTCGGCGACCCGCCGGGAGGCCGGCCGCGGCGGCAACCGGTCACACTGCCCGACGGGCTCACCGAGCGCGAGGCCGAGGTGCTCGTCCTGGTCGCGGACGGCCTCTCCAACCAGGAGATCGGCGCCCGGCTGAGCATCTCCACCGCCACGGTGAAGACCCATATCAACAACCTTTTCGCCAAGGCCGGAGTCCGCGACCGCGTGCAGGCCGTCCGGTACGCATATCACCATGGGCTCGTCGCACCACCAGGGGAAGCCATCACCTGATGGGGTGAAGTGAGGAGGGAGAAGAGTCCTGGATCTTCCCGCTCTGTCCATCCTTGGGCACGCGGCCGAAACGGTTCGCTGACAAGGAGAGTTCAGCGGTGGAGAAGCACGAAGGGCCGGGCGTCCCCGCGGTGCGGATCGACGACCCCTGGTACGACGCACTCGCCTCCGGCTGGGGCGAGTCGGTCGACGCGGAGGCGCCGGGCACCGAGGACGGGACCGCCGCGCCGGCGACCGGAGCCGTACCGCGACAGCAGCCGGAGCACGGGTCGCTGTCCGGGTCGGTGCACGGTTCGGAGCGGCGAGACTCGGGGCGCGGGTTCGAGGGCGGGTCGGTGCACGGTTCGGCGCACGGATCCGACCGGGGTGCGGCCGCCATCTATCTGGAGGTCCAGCGCAGCCCGGCCTTCCAGGAAGTGCGTAGCCGCTACCGGCGGTTCGTGATCCCGGCGACCTTCGCCTTCCTCCTCTGGTACCTCGCCTATGTCGTGGCGGCGACGGCGGCACCCGGGCTGATGGCACGGCCCGTCGTCGGGATGGTCAACGTGGCGATGCTGGCCGGGCTCGGGCAGTTCCTCACCACCTTCCTGCTGACCTGGGCCTACGCCCGGCACGCCCGGCTACGGCGGGACCGGGCCGCGCTGGAGCTGCGCTGGACGGTGTTCGACGAGACACGGGCACAGGGGATGACACGGGGAGTGCAGCGGTGACCAACGACCATCAGATGCTCGCGCTGCTGCTGTTCAGCGCCTTCGTCGCCGTAACCCTCGGGATCACCACCTGGGTGAGCCGGAACAGGCACGGCTCGGCCGAGGAGTTCTACGCCGGGGGACGGCTCTTCTCGCCCCTGGAGAACGGTTTCGCCATCGCCGGCGACTACATGTCCGCCGCCTCCTTCCTCGGCATCTCCGGCCTGATCGCGCTCTTCGGCTACGACGGCATGCTGTACTCCGTCGGATTCCTCGTCGCCTGGCTGGTCGTCCTCTTCCTGGTCGCCGAACTGGTGCGCAACTGCGGCCGGTTCACGCTCGCCGACGTCGTCGCGGCGCGGATGGCGGAGCGCCCCGTACGGATCGCCGCCGGCACGTCCTCCGTCACCGTCTCCGTGCTCTATCTCGTGGCCCAGATGGTCGGCGCGGGCAGCCTGGTCGCCCTTCTCCTCGGGGGCACCAGCGAGGCCGCCCGCTCCTGGACCGTGATCGGTGTCGGCGCGCTGATGGTGATCTACGTGTCGCTCGGCGGTATGCGGGCCACCACCTGGATCCAGATCGTCAAAGCCGTGCTGCTCATCGCCGGCACGATCGCCCTCACCGTGCTGGTCCTGCTCCGCTTCCACGGGGACTTCAACCAGTTGCTGGCCACGGCCGCCGAACGCAGCGGACACGGACGGGACTTCCTCGCGCCGGGCCTGCGCTACGGCGGCGAATGGACCGCCCGGCTCGACTTCATCAGCTTGGGCCTCGCCCTCGTCCTGGGCACCGCGGGCCTGCCGCACATCCTGTCCCGGTTCTACACCGTGCCGACCGCGCGGGCCGCCCGTCGCTCGGTCGTCTGGGCCATCGGACTCATCGGCGGCTTCTACCTCATGACGATCGTCCTCGGTTTCGGCGCCGCCGCGATCATCGGCCCCGACGCCGTCCGCGCCTCCAACGCCGCCGGGAACACAGCCGTACCGCTGCTCGCCCTCGACCTCGGCGGAGGAGCCGGGTCGACCGGTGGCACGGTGCTGTTCGCGATCGTCGCCGCCATCGCCTTCGCCACCATCCTGGCCGTCGTCGCCGGCATCACGCTCGCCTCGTCCGCCTCCGTCGCCCACGACCTGTACGCCTCGCTGCGCCGCAGGCGCCCGCGGGCGAAGCAGTACAGCGAGGTGACCGTGGCGCGGATGGCCGCGGCCGGGATCGGCGCGGCCGCGATCGGGCTCGGTCTGCTCGCCCGCGACCTCAACGTGGCGTTCCTGGTCGGCCTCGCCTTCGCGGTCGCCGCGTCGGCCAACCTGCCGGTGCTGCTCTACTCGCTGTTCTGGCGGAACTTCACCACGCGCGGCGCCGTCTGGTCGGTGTACGGAGGGCTCGTTCCGGCGATGCTGCTCGTGGTCTTCTCCCCGGTCGTCTCGGGCAGCCCCGAGGCGCTCTTCCCCGGCGTGGACTTCCATGTCTTCCCGCTTCAGAACCCGGGCCTGGTCTCCATCCCGCTCGGCTTCCTGGCGGGCTGGATCGGTACCGTCACGTCCTCCGAGCCGCCGGACGCGGCCAAGCATGCGGAGACGGAGGTCAGGGCCCTGACGGGGGCCGGGGCCGTCTGAGGCCCGGAGGGGGTCTCCGTGGGGCTCAGCCCGTCGCCTTCACCCAGACGTACCGGTGCTCGGGGCGGCCTGTCTCGCCGTACTTCAGCGAGAGCCGCACCCGGTCGGCCCGTTCGAGCAGCTTGAGATAGCGCTGCGCGGTCTGCCGGCTCACCCCCGCCCGCTCGGCGATCTCCTGCGCGGACAGAGCCCCGTCGGCGGCCAGCAGCACCTGGCGCAGCAGCTCCGCGGTGGTGGGGGAGTGGCCCTTGGGGAGGTCGGGCTCCACCGCGCCCGCCGAGAGGGCGCCGAAGATGCGGTCGACCTCGGCCTGTTCGGCCTCGCCGCCGCGTTCGAGCGTGTCGCGCAGGCCTGCGTACGCCTCCAGCTTGGCGCGCAGCCCGGCGAAGGCGAAGGGCTTGACCAGGTACTGCAGCGCGCCGTGGCGCATCGCCGCCTGGACGGTCGCCACGTCGCGCGCCGCCGTCACCATGATCACGTCGGTCTGGTGGCCCAGGCGGCGCAACTCCCGTACGACCGCGAGTCCGTTCTCGTCGGGCAGGTAGTGGTCGAGCAGGATCAGGTCGACCGGTACTTCGCTCAGCCGGGCGAGCGCCTCCGCCGTGGAGTGGGCGGTGGCGACGACCCGGAAACCGGGCACCTTCGTCACGTACGCCGCGTTGATCCGCGCCACGCGGGTGTCGTCGTCCACGACCAGTACGTCGATCATCGCGGCTCTCCCACGGACACTGTCGTACGCTCCGTCGGCTCGGGTTCGTCCAGCGCCTCCGGGAGGACGACGGTGAACTCGGCGCCGTTGCCGTCCGGGCCAGTGCCGACCAGGGCGCTGCCGCCCCGGCGTTCGGCGAGTCGGCGCACCAGGGCCAGGCCCAGGCCCCGTTTGCCGTGGGAGGGCAGCTCCTTCGTGGTCCAGCCCTCGGTGAAGATCAGCTCGCGGCGGTCGTCCGGTACGCCAGGACCGCTGTCGGTGACCCGCAGGACGACCGTACGGCCCTCGGCCCGCAGGGCGATCTCCACGCGCGCGTGGACGGTGCCCGCGGCGGCGTCCAGGGCGTTGTCGACCAGGTTGCCGACGACCGTGACCAGCTCGCGGGGGTCGACCAGCCGGTCGGGGAGGAGCGAGTCGGCGGAGATCCGCAGGGACACGCCCCGCTCGGCGGCGACCGTGGCCTTGCCGACCAGGAGCGCGGCGAGCAGCGGGTCGTGGACCTTCTCCGTGACCTGCTCGGCGGTGGCCCGGTGGACGCCGACGACCTCGGTGACGAACTCGACCGCCTCGTCGTGCATCTCCAGCTCCAGCAGGCCCAGGAGGGTGTGCAGCCGGTTGGCGTGCTCGTGGTCCTGGGCGCGCAGGGCGTCGATCAGGCCCCGGGTGGAGTCCAGCTCGCGGCCGAGCCGCTCCAGCTCGGTCCGGTCGCGGAGGGTGGCGACGGCGCCGCCGTCGTCCGTCGGCATCCGGTTGGCGATCAGCACACGGTTGCCCCGTACGGTCACCAGGTCCTCACCCGTGACCCGGCCGGCCAGCACATCGGCCGTACGACCTGAGCCGAGCGCCTCCTCCAGGGGGCGCCCGGTCGCCTCGGGGCCGATGCCGAGCAGCCGCTGCGCCTCGTCGTTCAGGAGCCGGACGCGTCCGGTGCGGTCGAGGGCGACGACGCCCTCGCGGATGCCGTGGAGCATGGCCTCGCGCTCGGCGAGGAGCGCGGAGATGTCCGAGAACGCCAGGTCGTGGGTCTGCCGCTGGAGCCTGCGGGAGATCAGGTACGCGGCCAGGGCACCGGCCGCCAGGGCGCCGCCCGCGTACGCGAGGAGGCCGGGGATCGCCCCGAGGAGCCGGTCGTGGACGCTGTCGTACTCGATGCCGACGGACACCGCGCCGACGATGGCCCCCTCCGCGTCCCGCAGCGGGGCCTTGCCCCTTGCGGAACGGCCGAGGGTGCCGTTGTCGATCTCCATGACCTCGCGGCCCGCGAGCGCGGCGCTGGGGTCCGTGGAGACGATCTTGCCGATCTGGGCCTGGTCCGTGTGGGACCAGCGGACGCCCCGGGTGTCCATGACCACGACGTACTCGGCGCCCGTGGCCTGCCGGATCCGCTCCGCCTCGCGCTGCACCGGACCCTCGGCGGAGGGGCCGGTGGTCCGCAGCGCGGCCGCGACCTCGGGGGAGGCGGTGGTCTCGGCGATGGCGAGGGCGCGCCGCATGGCCTGGTCGTCGAGCTGGTCGCTCAGCGGCGCGAGGAAGAGGCCGGTGGCCAGCACGGTGACGCCGGCAGCGATGGCCAGCTGCATCAGGAGGACCTGGGCGAAGACCCGCCTCGGCCAGCCGAAGCGCCTGCGTCGCGTGGGGGTGGTCGGTGCGGGGGGCATGGCAGGAACGGTACGGGGATGGGGGCGGGGACCGGAAATGTGCGGGGCCCTTGGGCGGGCGGCCTGTAGGCGGGCGGAGGTGGGTGGTGCGGCCGCGGGCCGGTGGGGGTGCGCCCGGCCTCCGGCCGGGCTGGGGTTCCCACCCGCACCACCCGTGCGGGAAGGAGGGCAGAGGTGCGGGCCGACCTGTGCGCGGTGGCCCGCCGTCGGCGGCCGCGGGGCGGTGGGGCGCGACGGCTTCGCGTCGCGGGCAGGGAAGAGCGTGGGGTTCTCGGGCCGCCGTGCCCGTGCGCCTGGTGGGCAGTCGCGTCGCCTCCGACGCTCGCCGTCGGTGGCTGCGGGGTTCTTTGCGCCTAGTGCCTATTCTGGGGGCTTTGGTGTGTGTCGAGTCGTCGGAGGGGTTTCCCTTGACCAAGCAGCAGATTCCCGTCGTCGTACTCTCCGGGTTTCTCGGGTCGGGCAAGACGACGCTGCTCAACCAGCTGCTGCGCAGCGCCCGGGGGACCCGGATCGGTGTCATGGTCAATGACTTCGGGGACATCGGGATCGACGCCATGACCGTCGCCGGGCAGGTCGGCTCCACCGTCTCGCTCGGGAACGGGTGCCTGTGCTGTGCCGTCGACGCGAGTGAGCTGGACGAGTACCTGGAGGTGCTCACCCGCCCCGAGGCCAGGCTCGACGTGATCGTCATCGAGGCGAGCGGTCTTGCCGAGCCCCAGGAGCTCGTGCGGATGGTGCTCGCCAGCGAGAACGAGCGGGTCGTGTACGGCGGGCTCGTGCAGGTCGTCGACGCCGCCGAGTTCGCGCGGACCCGGGGCGCGCACCCCGAGACCGACCGGCATCTGGCCCTCGCCGACCTCGTCGTCCTCAACAAGGTCGACCGGGTGGGGGTCGACGAGGTGGACGCCGTCCATGAGGTCGTCGCAGAGCTCGCCGGGCGCGCCGCCGTGGTCCGGGCCGCGCACGGGCGGGTCGACCCGGAGCTGTTCTTCGACCGGGTCGTGCCCGAGGGGGAGATCGAGGGGCAGATGTCGATCGAGGACCTGCTGTACGGGGACGACGACGCGCACGACCATCCGCACGCCGCCTACGAGACCCTCTCCCTGACCTCCGGCACCGCGCTCCACCCCCGCAGGCTCATGGAGTTCCTCGACTCCCGGCCCGAGGGCCTGTACCGCATCAAGGGCTTCCTCGACTTCGGCGCCGCCGACCCCGCCAACCGCTACGCCGTGCACGCCGTCGGCAGGTTCCTGCGCTTCTACCCCGAGCCCTGGACCGCCGGGCAGGAGCGGCTCACCGAACTCGTCCTCATCGGCTCCGGCATCGACGCCGGGGCCCTGCGGAAGGCGCTCGACGGCTGCCGCGTGAACGGCCCGCAGGACGCCCCCGACGAGCACAGCATGTGGGGCGTCCTGCGGTACGTACAGGAGCGGGAGAACGATCCGGACGACGAGGGCTAGCTCGCCGGGCCCGCCAGCACCGTCACCGGCTTCGGCAGCGGGGTGCCCGAGCCGTCGCGGCGGGGGTCGACCTCGGGCAGCTCCACCGGCGTGCCGTTCTCCTGTGCGGCGAACGCCGGGGTCGCGCCAGCCCAGGCCAGGATGAGCACGTCCTCGCCCTTCAGGAACCGCTGGCAGCGCACACCACCGGTCGCACGGCCCTTGCGGGGGTACTGGTCGAACGGCGTCAGCTTCGCCGACGTGGCGGCACCGTCGTCCAGCGTGCCCGTGGAGCCCGCGACCGTGAAGACCACCGCGTCCACCGCCGGGTCCACCGCCGTGAACGAGAGCACCTCGGCGCCGTCCGCCAGCTTGATGCCCGCCATGCCGCCCGCCGGCCGGCCCTGGGGCCGTACCTGCGAGGCCTGGTAGCGCAGCAGTTGGGCGTCGGAGGTGATGAAGACCAGGTCCTCCTCGCCCGTCCGCAGCTCGGTCGCGCCGACGATCCGGTCACCCTCCTTGAGGGTGATGACCTCCAGCTCGTCCTTGTTCGCCGGATAGTCCGGGACCACGCGCTTGACCACGCCCTGCAGCGTGCCGAGCGCCAGACCCGGCGAGGACTCGTCGAGGGTGGTCAGACAGACCACCGTCTCGTCGTCCTCCAGGGTCAGGAACTCCGCCAGGGGCGCCCCGCCCGCCAGGTTCGGCGCGGCGGCCGTGTCCGGTAGCTGGGGCAGGTCGATCACCGCGAGCCGCAGCAGCCGGCCGGTGGAGGTCACCGCGCCGATGTCGCCGCGCTGCGTCGCCGGGACCGCCGACACGATCGCGTCGTGCTTCGCCCGCTTGCCGTCCTCGGCGGGGGCCGGGACCTCCGCCGTGGCCGTACGCGCCAGCAGGCCCGTCGAGGACAGCAGCACCCGGCAGGGGTCGTCCGCGACCTCCAGGGACACGGCGGTGACCGCAGCGCCCGCCGACTCCAGCAGGACCGTCCGCCGGTCGGTGCCGAACTTCTTGGCCACCGCCGCCAGTTCCGCCGAGACCAGCTTGCGCAGCTCGCTGTCGGAATCCAGGATCCCGGTCAGCTCGTCGATCTCGCCGTTGAGCCGGTCGCGCTCGGTCTCCAGCTCGATCCGGTCGAACTTGGTGAGCCGGCGCAGCGGGGTGTCCAGGATGTACTGCGTCTGGACCTCGCTCAGCGAGAAGCGCTCGATCAGCCGCTCCTTCGCCTGCGCCGAGTTCTCGCTGGAGCGGATGAGGCGGATGACCTCGTCGATGTCGAGCAGCGCGACGAGCAGGCCCTCGACCAGGTGCAGCCGGTCGCGCTTCTTCGTCCGGCGGAACTCGGAGCGCCGGCGCACCACGTCGAAGCGGTGGTCGAGATAGACCTCGAGGAGCTCCTTGAGGCCGAGCGTGAGCGGCTGGCCGTCGACCAGCGCCACGTTGTTGATGCCGAAGGACTCCTCCATCGGCGTCAGCTTGTAGAGCTGCTCCAGGACCGCTTCCGGCACGAAGCCGTTCTTGACCTCGATGACCAGGCGCAGGCCGTGGCTGCGGTCGGTGAGGTCCTTGACGTCGGCGATGCCCTGGAGCTTCTTGGAGCCGACCAGGTCCTTGATCTTGGAGATGACCTTCTCCGGGCCGACCGTGAAGGGCAGCTCGGTGACGACGATGCCCTTGCGCCGGGGGGTCACGTCCTCCACGGTCGCGGTGGCGCGGATCTTGAACGTGCCGCGGCCGTTCTCGTAGGCGTCCTTGATGCCGGAGAGGCCGACGATCCGGCCGCCGGTGGGCAGGTCGGGTCCCGGCACGAAGCGCATGAGCGCCTCGAGGTCCGCGTTCGGGTGGCGGATCAGGTGCCGGGCGGCCGCGATGACCTCGCCCAGGTTGTGCGGGGGCATGTTCGTCGCCATGCCGACCGCGATGCCCGAGGCGCCGTTGACCAGCAGGTTCGGATACGCGGCCGGCAGCGTGACCGGCTCCCGCTCCTGGCCGTCGTAGTTCGGGGTGAAGTCGACGGTGTCCTCGTCGATGGACTCCGTCATCATCAGCGCGGCGGCGGCCATCTTCGACTCGGTGTACCGCATGGCGGCCGGCGGGTCGTCGTTGCCGAGCGAGCCGAAGTTGCCGTGGCCGTCGACGAGCGGGAGGCGCATGGAGAAGGGCTGGGCCATGCGCACCATCGCGTCGTAGATCGACGCGTCGCCGTGCGGGTGCAGTTTGCCCATGACCTCGCCGACGACGCGGGCGCACTTCACATAGCCGCGGTCGGGGCGGAGCCCCATCTCGTTCATCTGGTACACGATGCGGCGCTGCACCGGCTTCATGCCGTCGCGGGCGTCCGGCAGCGCGCGGGAATAGATCACCGAGTACGCGTACTCGAGGAAGGAGCCCTGCATCTCGTCGACGACGTCGATGTCGAGGATCCTCTCCTCGAACGCGTCGTCCGGCGGCGGTGTCTTCGTGCTGCGGCGGGCCATCGCGGCTGCGGCTCCTTCACCAACAAGGTTGATCTGACGCGGACCATTGTGGACCGTCCCACCGACAACGCCGACCGCGACCCGGGTATGAGCGGTTCGTGAGCCGTCCGTGACGCCCCGCGACCCGGAAGAGGGACGCCGGGAACCTGTGGGAACTTCGCGAGGTGTCAGTGCGCTTGCATAGGGTGGGAGGACTTTTCCATATCGCGATCGAAGGGACGTACATGCCCATGGGTCACACGGCCACGGCAGAGGCCGGCTCAGGCGGCCTGACAGCGACCGAGCACCGGCTGGCCAACGGCTTGCGTGTGGTGCTCTCCGAGGACCACCTGACCCCGGTCGCCGCGGTGTGCCTCTGGTACGACGTCGGCTCCCGCCACGAGGTCGCCGGCCGCACCGGCCTCGCCCACCTCTTCGAGCACCTGATGTTCCAGGGCTCGAAGCAGGTCCACGGCAACGGCCACTTCGAGCTGGTGCAGGGCGCGGGTGGCTCGCTCAACGGCACGACGAGCTTCGAGCGCACCAACTACTTCGAGACCATGCCCACGCACCAGCTGGAGCTCGCGCTCTGGCTGGAGGCGGACCGCATGGGCTCCCTGCTCGCCGCCCTGGACGACGAGTCCATGGAGAACCAGCGGGACGTCGTCAAGAACGAGCGCCGCCAGCGGTACGACAACGTGCCCTACGGCACGGCCTTCGAGAAGCTGACCGCCCTCGCCTACCCCGACGGCCACCCCTACCACCACACGCCGATCGGCTCCATGGCCGACCTGGACGCGGCGACGCTGGAGGACGCGCGGGCCTTCTTCCGTACGTACTACGCGCCGAACAACGTGGTCCTGTCGGTCGTCGGCGACATCGACCCGGCGCAGACGCTGGCCTGGGTCGAGAAGTACTTCGGCTCCATCCCGTCCCACGACGGCAAGCTGCCCCCGCGCGACGGCGCGCTGCCCGACACCATCGGGGAGCAGCTGCGCGAGGTCGTCGAGGAGGAGGTCCCGGCCCGCGCGCTGATGGCCGCCTACCGCCTCCCGCACGACGGCACGCGCGCGTGCGACGCCGCCGACCTCGCCCTGACCGTGCTCGGCGGGGGCGAGTCGTCCCGGCTCCACAACCGCCTCGTGCGCCGCGACCGTACGGCCGTGGCCGCCGGCTTCGGCCTGCTGCGGCTGGCCGGCGCGCCATCGCTGGGCTGGCTGGACGTCAAGACCTCCGGTGGCGTCGAGGTGCCCGAGATCGAGACGGCCGTCGACGAGGAGCTGGCCCGGTTCGCCGCCGAGGGCCCGACGCCCGAGGAGATGGAGCGCGCCCAGGCCCAGTTGGAGCGCGAGTGGCTGGACCGGCTCGGCACGGTCGCAGGACGCGCCGACGAACTGTGCCGCTTCGCGGTCCTGTTCGGCGACCCGCAGCTGGCGCTGACCGCGGTCAACCGGGTCCTGGACGTCACGGCCGACGAGGTGCGCGAGGTCGCCGCGGCCCGGCTGCGGCCGGACAACCGCGCGGTGCTGGTCTACGAGCCCGTCGGTACCGAACAGAGCGACGCCGAGCAGGGCGACAGCGACGAGGAAGAGGGAGCGGACCAGTGACCGACGCTGCCGCGTCTTTGACGAGCATGACGTTCCACCCGCAGCCCGAGCCGGGCTCGGCCAGGCCCTGGGCCTTTCCCGCCCCGGACCGCGGGGCGCTGGACAACGGCCTGACGGTGCTGCGCTGTCACCGTCCCGGTCAGCAGGTCGTGGCCGTCGAGATCTTCTTCGACGCCCCGCTGGAGGCCGAGCCCGCCGGTCTCGACGGTGTCGCCACGATCATGGCCCGTGCCCTCACCGAGGGCACCGACCAGCACACCGCCGAGGAGTTCGCCGCCGAGCTGGAGCGCTGCGGCGCCACGCTCGACGCGCACGCGGACCACCCGGGCGTACGGGTCTCCCTGGAGGTTCCCGTCTCCCGGCTGCCCAAGGCGCTCGGGCTGGTCTCCGAGGCTCTGATCGCGCCGGCGTTCCTCGAGACCGAGGTCGAGCGTCTGGTGCGCAACCGTCTCGACGAGATTCCGCACGAGACGGCCAACCCGGCCCGCCGGGCGGCCAAGCAGCTCTCCAAGGAGCTCTTCCCGGCCGAGTCCCGCATGTCCCGGCCGCGCCAGGGCACCGAGGAGACGGTGGCGGCCATCGACGCCGCCGCCGTCCGCGCCTTCTTCCAGACCCACCTCCGGCCGTCCACGGCGACCGCCGTGGTCGTCGGCGACCTGACCGACGTGGACCTGGACAAGGTCCTCGCCGAGTCGCTGGGCGCCTGGACGGGGAACAGCGCGGAGTCCCGGCCCATGCCTCCGATCACGGCCGACGACGCCGGCCGTGTGGTCATCGTCGACCGGCCGGGCGCCGTCCAGACCCAGTTGCTGATCGGCCGCGTGGGCGCCGACCGGCACGACCGCGTCTGGCCCGCCCAGGTCCTCGGCACGTACTGCCTCGGCGGCACGCTCACCTCCCGCCTGGACCGCGTCCTGCGCGAGGAGAAGGGCTACACCTACGGTGTCCGGGCCTTCGGTCAGGTCCTGCGCTCCGACGGCGCGGGCAACGGTGCCTCGATGCTCGCCATCAGCGGCTCCGTGGACACCCCCAACACCGGCCCGGCACTTGACGACCTGTGGAAGGTGCTGCGCACCCTCGCGGCCGAGGGTCTGACGGACGCCGAGCGCGACGTGGCCGTGCAGAACCTGGTGGGCGTGGCGCCGCTCAAGTACGAGACCGCCGCCTCCGTCGCGGCGACGCTCGCCGACCAGGTCGAGCAGCACCTCCCGGACGACTTCCAGGCGCAGTTGTACGCGCGCCTGGTCGAGACCGGCACGGTCGAGGCGACGGCGGCCGTCGTCAACGCCTTCCCGGTGGACCGGCTCGTCACCGTGCTCGTGGGTGACGCGGCCGAGATCGAGGAGCCGGTGCGGGCCCTCGGCATCGGCGAAGTCACCGTCGTCACCGGCTGATTGAGCCGCGCCGCTGCTGCGGCGGAGTGTCCGGAGGACCCTGACGTCACGTTACGTCAGGGTCCTCCGCTTTGTCCGTATTGATGTATAGCGTGGTTGTATGCCCTGTGGCATGTCTTACAAACAGGCGTGTCTGTTTGGTGATTGAAAGACGATCCGCATAGCGTCGGTCCGGCTGTTCGCCAGTTGCACCCGCCGCACCCGCGGCATCGGACAGTCATCGCCGAGTCCCCGTCAGGCGCGAGCCTGGGGAGCCGGGGACCCACACGAAGTCCCTGGGGTGAATCGGACGCCTTCGCATCCGTGCGGAGGGGCCCGTAGGAGACCTTCCTGCTCCGAACCCGTCAGCTAACCCGGTAGGCGAGAAGGAAGGAAAGGATCAGCCACTACATGGCGTTCACCCGTGCCACCGGGAAGCATCGTGGTCCGAGCCGTCTGGCGCGCCGCAGCGCGGGCGTCGCCGGCGTCGCGACCCTCGCCACCGCCGGCGTCATCGGCACCCTCGCCTCCCCGGCGCTCGCCGTCGACACGGACGCCCCCTCCCTGGAGGACACCGGCCTGACCCAGGTCGTCGTCGCCGACAACGCCCTCGCCGACAAGATCGACGCCCAGGCCGCCGCGCAGGAGCGCGAGGCCGCCGAGGCCGAGGCGAAGCGCGTCGCCGAGGCCCGCGCCAAGGCGGAGGCCAAGCGCAAGGCGGAGGCCCGCGCCAAGGAGGTCCGCGCCGCCAAGGAGCGCGCCGCCCGCGAGGCCGAGCGCAAGCGCCTGAACTCCTTCCAGTCCCCCGTGGCCGGCTCGTACGTCTCCACCGGCTACCAGGCCGGCGGCTCCCTCTGGTCCTCCGGCAGCCACTCCGGCGTCGACTTCCACGCCGCCTACGGCACCAAGGTCGTCTCCGTCGGCTCCGGCACCGTCGTCGAGGCCGGCTGGGGCGGCGCGTACGGCAACAACATCGTCATCCGGATGAACGACGGCACGTACACCCAGTACGGGCACCTCTCGGCCATCAGTGTCTCCGTCGGCCAGTCCGTCACTCCGGGCCGGCAGATAGGGATCTCGGGGTCGACCGGCAACTCGACCGGCCCGCACCTCCACTTCGAGGCCCGCACCACCGCCGAGTACGGCTCCGACATCAACCCGGTCGCGTACCTCCGCGCCCGCGGCGTGAACGTCTGACCGACCGGCCGCGCACGTCAGAAAAGCCCCGGCTCGTACTGAGCCGGGGCTTTTCGCTGACCCATCGCTGACCAAAAGATATCCATGGTTAACGAGGACCCGTCGGAAATGCCGCCCCGCTGCAATAGAGTCACCGGACAACCGGTTTCGCGCGTATTAAGGCGGAGGTCGATCATGCGCATTCCCGCGCACTCGGTGTGCACGGCGATCCGGGACGACATCGTCACCGGCGTCTTCGAGCGCGGCGGCCGGCTGACCGAGGAGCAGCTGGCCCGCCGATACGGAGTCTCCCGCGTCCCGGTCCGCGAGGCGCTGCGCACCCTGGAGTCCGAGGGCTTCGTGATCACCCGCCGGCACGCGGGCGCGCAGGTGGCCGAGCCCACCGAGCAGGAGGCGGCCGACCTCCTGGACATGCGCTCGCTGCTTGAACCGCTCGGCGCCGCCCGGGCCGCGCAGCGCCGTACCGACGCGCACCTCAAGGTGCTGCGCGGCCTGGTCAGACTGGGGCAGGAGCGGGCCAGGCGCGGACAGGGGGACGATCTGCGCTCGCTCGGCGGCTGGTTCCACGAGACCCTGGCGCAGGCCTCGGGCAGCCCGGCGCTCACCGCCCTGCTCACCCAGCTGCGGCACAAGATCGCCTGGATGTACGCGGTCGAGGCCCCCGCCCAGCCGGTCGAGGCGTGGGCGGAGCACGGGGCGATCGTGGACGCGGTGGCGCGCGGCGACGCCGAACGGGCCCGCGCCCTGACCGCGCTGCACGCCGAGCGCTCTCTGCTGCTGCACCGGCTGAAGCGCCCCGACCGTCCGCCGCGCGGGCGTGTGAGGACTTCGCAACATGTCGTCAACACCGCGAGCGGCCGGAATTAACGAGCGGGCCGTATACAAAGAGCGGGAATTCTCGGGGGCTTTCTTCGTGCTGCCCGGAATGCTGGAATCGCGACGCGGAGCGGCCCGGAATCAGGAAAAGAAAGAAGCCGCACCCGCCGTCATTTCGGCGTGTGCGGCTTCCCGCGAATTCGGCCCGGACGTCCGTCCGGCCGGAGATCCGTCAGACGGTCTCGGGGAGCTCCTCGAGACCCTCGGCAACCAGCTTCGCCAGACGGTCGAGCGCGGCCTCGGCGCCTTCGGAGTCCGAAGCGAGCACGATCTCCTCGCCGCCCTGCGCACCCAGACCGAGCACCGCGAGCATCGACGCGGCGTTCACCGGGTTGCCATCGGCCTTGGCGATCGTCACGGGGACGCCGGAGGCCGTGGCGGCACGGACGAAGATGGAGGCGGGGCGGGCGTGCAGGCCCTCGGCCCAACCGACGTTGACGCGGCGCTCAGCCATGGTGTTGCCCTTCAAGTCTCAAGCGGGTTGTCTAGACCAGTCTCTCACGGGTCGCGGGGTGCTCGTCGCCGACCTTCGGCCCCCGCCGGGGGGCCGTTCGGTCCTCCTTACCTTGCATGGCGCACACGTGCCGCGCGACCGGTGCCCGTGTCGTACCCCGGCCGTACGCTTGGCCCATGCAGAGCGCGTCGGAACGGCCGGAGCAAGCGGAACACGAGTACCCCGACCACTGGGAAGCGGACGTCGTCCTCCGCGACGGCGGCACCGCGCGCATCAGGCCCATCACCGCCGACGACGCCGACCGGCTGGTCAGCTTCTACGAGCAGGTCTCCGACGAGTCGAAGTACTACCGCTTCTTCGCGCCCTACCCCCGGCTCTCCGCCAAGGACGTGCACCGCTTCACCCACCACGACTTCGTGGACCGGGTGGGCCTCGCGGCCACGGTCGGCGGCGAGTTCATCGCCACCGTGCGGTACGACCGGATCGACGACCGCGGCATGCCCGCCTCCTCGCCCGCCGACGAGGCGGAGGTCGCCTTCCTCGTCCAGGACGCCCACCAGGGGCGCGGCGTGGCCTCCGCGCTGCTCGAACACATCGCGGCGGTGGCGCGCGAACGGGACATCCGGCGGTTCGCGGCGGAGGTGCTGCCCGCCAACACCAAGATGATCAAGGTCTTCACGGACGCCGGATACACCCAGAAGCGGAGCTTCGAGGACGGTTCCGTACGGCTCCACCTCGACCTGGAGCCCACCGACCGCTCCCTCGCCGTGCAGCGCGCCCGGGAGCAGCGAGCGGAGGCGCGCTCCGTGCAGCGGCTCCTCACCCCCGGCTCGGTCGCCGTCGTCGGAGCGGGCCGTACCCCGGGCGGGGTCGGCCGGACGGTCCTGCGCAACCTCCTGGACGGCGGCTTCACCGGACGGACGTACGCGGTCAACCGTGCCCTGACCGAGGAGACCGGCACGCTCGAAGGAGTGCCGGCCTTCCGCTCCGTCGGGGACATCGGCGAACCGGTGGACCTCGCGATCGTGGCCGTCCCCGCCGAGCGCGTGCCCGAAGCGGTCGCCGACTGCGGCGAGCACGGGGTGCGCGGCCTCGTCGTGCTCTCGGCGGGGTACGCGGAGACCGGGTCGGGGGAGGGCCGGGACCGGCAGCGGGAACTGGTGCGGCAGGCCCGCTCGTACGGCATGCGGATCATCGGGCCCAACGCGTTCGGGATCATCAACACCTCGGCCGACGTCCGGCTGAACGCCTCGCTGGCGCCGCGGCTGCCGGCCGCCGGACGGATCGGGCTCTTCACCCAGTCCGGCGCGATCGGTATCGCGCTCCTCGCGGGACTGCACCGGCACGGCGCCGGGATCTCCTCCTTCATCTCCGCGGGCAACCGGGCGGACGTCTCCGGCAACGACTTCCTCCAGTACTGGTACGACGACCCGGAGACGGACGTCGTCCTGCTGTACCTGGAGTCCATCGGGAACCCGCGGAAGTTCACCCGGCTGGCCCGGCGCACGGCGGCGGTGAAGCCGGTCGTCGTGGTGAGGGGCGCGCGGCACAGCGGAAGCGCGCCGCCGGGACACCGGGTGCCGGTCACCCGGATCCCGTACGCCACCGTCTCCGAGCTGCTCCGGCAGGCCGGGGTCATCCGCGTCGACACGGTCACCGAGCTCGTCGACGCGGGGCTCCTCCTCGCGGGCCAGCCGCTGCCGGCCGGGCCGCGCGTCGCCATCCTCGGCAACTCCGAGTCGCTCGGCCTGCTCGCGTACGACGCCTGCCTGACGGAGGGGCTCCGCCCACTGCGGCCGCTCGACCTGACGACGGGCGCGAGCCCCGCGGACTTCCGCACCGCGCTGGCGGCCGCGCTCGTGGACGACGCGTGCGACGCGGTCGTGGTGACCGCGATCCCCTGGGTCGGCGAGAACGGCGCGGTGGAGTCCGGCGACGGCGAGGTCCTCGCCGCCCAGCTCCGCGAGGCGGTCGCCGCCGCCCCGCTGCCGGCGAAGCCGGTGGTGGTCGTCCACGTCGAGATGGGCGGCCTGGCGGAGGCCCTCTCGGCGGCCACCAGCACGAGACCGCCGGCTCGGCGCACGCCACCGGCCCCGGCCCCGGCCCCGCAGGGACCCCCGGCCCCTGCCCCGCAGGCACCCCCGGCCGCTGCCACCCCGACGGCGGCCGAAGGCCCGCCCACCCCCGCTACTCCCACCCGCCCCGGCGGGATCCCCGCCTACCCCGCGGCCGAGCGGGCCGTGCGTGCGCTGGCCGAGGCGGTCCGGTACGGGCAGTGGCGACGGCAGGCCGTCGAGCCCGGACGGGTGCCCGAGTTCGAGGAGATCGACGAGGCCGGGGCCGCCGCGCAGATCGAGCGCGCCCTCGGGCCGGACGCGGACGCCCGCGGCGTGACCCTCGACGCCCACGCGGCCCGCGAGCTGCTCGGGCGGTACGGGATCGACGTGCTCCCCACCCTGCCCGCGCCCACCCCCGACGCCGCCGTTCACGCCGCCGACCGGCTCGGCTACCCGGTCGCCCTCAAGACGACCGCCCCCCACCTGCGCCACCGCCCCGACCTCGGAGGCGTACGCCTCGACCTCGCCGGCGAGGAACAACTCCGTACCGCGTACGCCGAACTGACCGAGGCCCTCGGCAAGCCCGCCGAGCTGCTGCCGGTCGTCCAGGCGATGGTGCCGCGCGGCGTCGACACCGTCGTGCGCTCGGCCATCGACCCGGCGGTCGGCGCCGTGCTCTCCTTCGGCCTGGCCGGCGCCGCCTCCGAACTGCTCGGCGACATGTCCCACCGCCTGGTCCCGGCCACCGACCGGGACGCCGCCGAGCTGGTCCGCGCCATCCGCACCGCCCCGCTGCTCTTCGGCTGGCGCGGCTCCGCCCCCGTCGACACCCCCGCCCTCGAGGAGCTGCTGCTGCGCGTCTCCCGGCTGGTCGACGACCATCCCGAGGTCGTCGCGATCGCCCTGGAGCCCGTCGTCGTCGCCCCGCACGGCCTCTCCGTGCTCGGCGCGACGGTCCGGCTCGCCCCACCACCACCCCGCACGGACCTCGGCCCGCGCAGCCTTCCGAGCTACTAGACGGCTACTAGACCCCCTCGGGAACGGCCTCGACGAGACGGCCGGACCGTCCCGGAGTGCCCCTTCCGACGGATTAGGATGGAGTCCATGGCGAAGACCGGTACGACGACCCAGGGGCTGCGCGCGGCGATCGAGCGCAGCGGCTATTACCCGGCCCTCGTGGCCGAGGCGGTGGAGGCCGCCGTCGGCGGCGAGCCGATCGCGTCGTACCTGGTGCACCAGGAGACCACCTTCGACTCCAACGAGGTCCGTCGCCATGTCACGGTCCTCGTCCTGACGGCCAACCGCTTCATCGTCAGCCACACCGACGAGCAGGCCGCCGACAGCAGCTCCCCGACCCCGTACGCCACGACCTCCACCGAGTCGGTCAAGCTCGACCGGATCTCCTCCGTCGTCGTCAGCCGGGTCGTCGCCAACCCGGAGTCGTACACCGTCGGCACCCTGCCCCGTGAGGTCGTCCTCACCATCGGCTGGGGCGCCGTCTCGCGGATCGACCTGGAGCCCGCCGCCTGCGGGGACCCCAATTGCGACGCCGACCACGGCTACACCGGCAACGCCACCGCCGACGACCTCAGCCTGCGCGTCAGCGAGGCCGGCGACGGCCCGGACACGGTCCGCCAGACCCTCGTCTTCGCCCAGTCGCTCTCCGAAGCCACCGCGGCGACCCGCTGATGGTCGTCCAGCCCACCACCGTCGCCTCCGGCTGGCCGGACGATCCCGTACCGCTCGATCTCGCCACGGCGCCCGTCCCCGAGTACGGCACCGGCTCGCTGGCCGACGTCCTCCCGACGCTCGTCGCCGGACAGGGCGCCCCCGGCTTCGACGCCCGGATCGCCGAGCTCGCCCCGGCCGACCGGAACTGCCTCTTCCTGATCGACGGGCTCGGCTGGGAGCAGATCAAGGCCCACCCGGACGAGGCCCCGTACCTCACGTCCCTCCTCGGCTCCTCGCGCGGCGGCACTGGTCGCCCGATCACCGCGGGCTTCCCCGCCACCACCGCGACCTCGCTCGCCTCGGTCGGTACGGGACGGTTCCCCGGCGCGCACGGACTGCCCGGCTACACCGTCCGCAACCCCGGGACCGGCGAGCTGATGAACCAGCTCCGCTGGAAGCCGTGGACCTCGCCGCGCGTCTGGCAGCCGTACCCCACGGTCTTCCAGCTCGCCCACGAGGCGGGCATCCACACCGCCCAGGTCTCGTCGCCGATCTTCCAGGACACCCCGCTCACCAAGATCGCGCTGAGCGGCGGGACGTTTCACGGCCGGCTCTCCGGCGAGGAGCGGATGGACTTCGCCGCCGAGCAGCTCGCCGGCGGCGACCGCTCGCTGGTGTACACGTACTACAGCGAACTCGACGGGGCCGGACACCGCTTCGGCATCGACTCCGACGCCTGGCGCGGTCAGCTGATGTTCGTCGACCGGCTCGTGCAGCGCCTCGCGGAGCAGCTGCCGCCCCGCTCGGCCCTGTACGTCACGGCCGACCACGGCATGGTCGACATCCCCTTCGACGACCAGCACCGGATCGACTTCGACGAGGACTGGGAGCTGCGCGCCGGTGTCGCCCTCCTCGGCGGCGAGGGGCGCGCCCGGCACGTCTACGCGGTGCCGGGGGCCGAGGCCGATGTGCTCACGTGCTGGCGGGAAGTGCTCGGCGAGCAGTTCTGGGTGGCGAGCCGCGAGGAGGCCATCGCGCTCGGCTGGTTCGGCGACGAGGTCGACGAGCGGGTCCACGGCCGGATCGGCGACGTCGTCGCCGCGGCCCACGACGACGTCATCATCACCGCCTCCGTCAACGAGCCCCACGAGTCGGCGATGGTCGGTGTGCACGGATCGATGACGCCCGCGGAGCAGCTGGTCCCGCTCCTCGAAGTCCGCTCCTGACCCGTACCCGTACGCCCTTACCCCCGTCACCCACCCCGACCTGAAAGGTCCCTGACTCCCCATGCCCGAGCTGGTGTTCTTCTCCGGAACGATGGACTGCGGAAAGAGCACACTGGCTCTCCAGATCGGCCACAACCGCTCTGCCCGCGGGCTCCAGGGCGTGATCTTCACGCGTGACGACCGGGCGGGAGAGGGCAAGCTGTCCTCCCGTCTCGGCCTGGTGACGGAGGCGGTCGAGGCCGGCGAGGGCATGGACCTGTACGCGTATCTGGTGGACCAGCTGTCCAAGGGCGGCAAGGCGGACTACGTCATCGTGGACGAGGCCCAGTTCCTCGCGCCCGAGCAGATCGACCAGCTGGCCCGGATCGTGGACGACCTGGAGCTGGACGTCTTCGCCTTCGGCATCACCACCGACTTCCGCACCAAGCTCTTCCCGGGCTCGCAGCGGCTGATCGAACTGGCCGACCGGATCGAGCAGCTCCAGGTCGAGGCGCTGTGCTGGTGCGGCGCCCGCGCCACCCACAACGCCCGCACGGTGGACGGCGTCATGGTCGTCGAGGGCGAACAGGTCGTCGTCGGCGACGTCAACCGCCCGGCCGAGGAAGTCGGCTACGAGGTCCTCTGCCGCCGCCACCACCGCCGCCACATGACCTCCGCCGCCACCCGCGCCGGCGCCCTCTCCCCGGACGTCCTCCCCGTCAACCACGCCTGAGCACTGCTTCCTTGTCCCCGGTCCGTGCCGACTCCCCGAAGTTCGGGGGGCTTTGGTCGATGTCGGTCGCCTGCATTAGTGTGATCAACTCGAATGCTGGGACGTTGGAACGGGGACCATGGACGGTATACAAGCCGGAGGCACGGCGGGTTGGGCGGCCACGGGGGCGATGGGGCCGAATGCCGCATACCGCAACCAGACGATGAAGTACGAGGACGTCGAGCTGAGCTTCGACGAGTCCGTGCCCTTCCGGACCGTGTTCCAGCTCTGGTTCCAGGCCTTCGTCGTCTCCCTCCTCGTCTTCCTGATCTTCGGCCTGCTGCCCGCGCTGATGTCGGACTCCGGCCCCTTCGACTCGGAGGGTGAGCTGGGCACCGGACAGATCCTCGGCACCATCGCCTTCTGGATCGTCCTTCTCGCCGCGCGCATCAACGAACCGGTCTCGGAGTGGAAGACCCTGCTGGAGGACAAGCACGCGGCATCGTCCTCCGCCTACGCGGCCATCTACGGCGCCCTCGCGCGGCGGCAGATCCCCGTGTCCGCGGTGCCTGTCCGGATCCGCAGCGACATCATGCCGGAGGTCGTGAACAATCGGCTGGTCGTCAAGAGCGGCCGGTACGTCGCCTACGTGACGGTGTTCGGCTACGGGACCAGCCTGTACGTCGGATGGACGATGTGGCGCAACCGCTCCGGAGCGGTGATCATCGGTCACTTCCTGAAGGACCTCGTGGGCGGGATGTTCAACCGCACGGGCACGATCAACCAGATGCTCCGCACCGAGAAGCCGCGTGCCATGCGGGAGGCCGTGCACTCCGCGGCCCGCGAGGGCGTGGAGACGGCTGTCCAGGGCATCGAGGTTCCGCTCGTGTCGACCTTCGGTCAGGAGCCGCCCATCCAGTCGGGCGCCGCCGCGAACGGGCAGGCGACGAACAACGGCGGTCCCGTTCCGGGCGCCGTGCCCGCGCCCGGGACGGCCGGTCCGGCCATGGCGCCGCACATGAACCAGCCGTACCCGGCTCCGCAGGTCCCGGGCCCCCCGCCGCCCCACTACGGTGCGCCGACCCCGCCGACCGCCCCGCCCATGCCGCCGTACGGGACCCCCGGCGGTGGGAACTGAGCGCAGCCGGGCCGGACGGCGTGCTCACCGCCACCGACGGCATGACCGTCTGGGCCTGGACGGCCGTTCGCATCGACGCCGCCGCCGACCTCACCGAGACCCGGGAGTACGCGGACCTCTCGGAATCGGAGCGCAGGACCAAGGCGGCGGCCGCCGAGACCGCCTGGCTGACGGGCCAGTGGAACACCGGCCATGGCGAACGGATCGAGCTGCGGTACCTCAGCGACCCGGTCGAGCGCAGGCTCTCCTGCGCCCTGCTCGGTCGGGTCGCGGCTCCCACCGCGGAGCGCGCCCAGGCGGCCGCGCGCGGGCTCCGTGACCGGATGGCAGCGCTGCCCCGGCATGTGCACGCCACGCCGGTCGAGGACGGCGACGAGACGGCACGGCTGCTGACCCCCTTCTCGCCCGATGGGGCGGCGGGGGTGGCGGAGATCCGCAAGCGCTACCACAGTGGTCTCCCCAACCGCCCCGACGCCGGGGTGCAGTACTACCTCGCGCCGCAGCCGTTCACAGCGGCGGCCCCGCCGTGGGACATGCTGTGGCAGGCGCTGGCCGCGCACCCGTACCCCGTCATGCTCAGCATCGGCCTGGAGCCGTACGTCGTACCGCCCGACTTCGGTCCGCTGCTGCACCGCATCGCCACACAGTACGGACGCCTGGGCACACCAGGGCAGCTCCCCGACGGGCTGTGGTCCCCAGGCGCCCAACTCGCCGCCGACGCCTTCGCCGTGGACGCCTCCCGCATCTATGCCGATGCTGCCCGCCGCTACACCGACCGGGTGTTCCGCGTGCGGATCGGGCTCGCCTCGCCGGCGCCCCTGCCGGAATCCCTCGCCGAGCTCGTCGGTGCCACCGTGTCCCCGCCGGTGCAGGCTCGCGAGGGCGGCGTCCTCACCGAGACGATCAACGGTGCGGCCCACACCGTGGCCTGGCCCGCACCCGGTGAACTACCCGCGGCCTGGCGGCAGCTGACCACCCTGGAGCAGTCGCGTTGGGGCGGCGACCACTGCTGGCGGCTGCCCGAACAGCTCTCCCCGCCCCTGCGACTGCTTCCGGAACTCGTCGACGCCCGTGAGGCCGTTGCGGCCTTCCGCCTTCCGCTGGCCGTCAACGGCCACATGACGGGCTTCCCCGTACGGCGCCCCGGCATGGCCGGTGAGACCGCGTACCGCATGGACGGCCCGGCCATCACCCTCGGACAGCAGCTCGTCAACGACACGCCCGCCGGCCCCCTGGGCATCGGCCTCGGCGACCTCACCCGGCATGCCCTGATCGTGGGGACGACCGGCTCCGGCAAGACCAACACCACACTGGCCTTCTGCGAGCAACTGTGGCGTCACCACCAGGTGCCCTTCCTCGTCCTCGAACCCGTCAACTCCGCCCTGGACGACTACCGCTGGCTGGCCACCCGACCTGGGTTCGAGGACCTGCTGGTCCTCACCGTCGGCGACGAATCCGTCGCACCCCTGCGCCTCAACCCCTTCGAGGTGCCGGCCGGGGTGCGCGTCAGCACCCACATCGCCGGACTCATGGCCTGCTTCGACGCGGCCTTCGGCCTCTGGGACCCGTTGCCCAGCATCTACAACCGGGCCCTGCGCGCGACGTACGCCCGCAAGCGCATCGTCCCCACCGACATCGCCGATGCGGCCCAGGCCGGAGACTGGCCGACGCTGCGCGACTTCATCACGGAGATGCGCAAGCAGTGCGAGCAGCTGGACTACTCGGGCGAGGTACGCGACAACATCGTCGCCGCCTCCCGCCTGCGTGCGGAGTCCCTCGCGGAAGGGGCCTGCGGCACCACCCTGGACGTGGCCCGCTCCTATCCGGTGGAGGAGCTGTTGCGGCGGCCGGTGATCGTCGAACTGGCCGGAGTCGGGGACAACGAGAAGGAGCAGTCGCTCATCACAGCGCTGCTCCTGCAGAACATGACCGAGTACTACAAGGCGAACCGCGGGGGCGGCTCCCTCGCCCACGTCACCGTGATCGAGGAGGCTCACCGCCTGCTCGGCCGGCCGGTGGCCCACGGTGGCGACGCGAAGGAGGGCAACGCGCAGGCCCGGGCGGCCCAGGCTTTCGCCAACACCCTGGCGGAGAACCGTAAGTACGGCGAGGGCGTGGTCATCGTCGAACAGGTACCCGGCAAGCTCGTCGAGGACGCGTACAAGAACACCAACCTCAAGGTCATGCACCGTCTGCCGTCCGCGGAGGACCGCAACCTCATCGGCGGAACCATGCGGTTCTCTCCCGACCAGGAGCGGTACGCCGCCTCCCTTGAGCCCTTCCAGGCCTTCGCCCACCATGACCGCATCGACCGTCCGGGACTGCTCCAGGTACCCGACGTACGCGCGCAGGCAGCGAGGGAGGCGGGCGTCAGCCGGGCACCTCTGGCGACGGACGCGGAACTGGCCACCCGCTTCCGCGCCTTGGCAGCCGACGACGAGGCGGTCGACGCCGCACTGGCGCCCTTCCCGGACTGCGAAGGCTGCCGTCACCGGTGCAGCTTCCGCACCCGGGCCGCCACGGCGGTGTGGCCCGAGCACGGTACGAAGTTGAAGGAACGCGTGGCGGCGTACCCGAAGACGAGCGGCGAGCAGGCCGGTTGGTGGCGCGACACCGGCGACTGGGTGGCCGGGCTCGCGGACACGGTTCCCCTGCGCGTGCCGGAAGGGGATCGGGACTCCGCGGTGGACGACTACCGGGCCTGTGTCTTCGTCCACGTCGCCCGAGCGGCTTGGCAGCGCAACACCCTGCCCTGGGTTCGCCTCTACCGCGACAACGTCCGGCCAGGACGTGACCGATGAGCGAGCGCCCGACAGAGCAGCCCCCACGTCCGGAAGCCTCAGCTTCGCCAGAGCCCACGGACGCTCCTGCCCCGACCCCGCCGACGGACGCCCCAGCCCCGGCCCCGCCGACGGACGCCCCGGCCCCGGCCCCGGCGACGGACCGGGCGGAAGCCTCCAAGCCGGAGGAAGCGCCTGACTCGGCGGGGGCGCCCGATCCGGCGGAGGCTTCCGACTCGGGGGGAGCGCCCGATCCGGCGGAGGCCTCCGACTCGGCGGAAGCGCCCGATCCCGCCGAAGCCTCCGACTCGGCGGGAGCCTCTGCCTCTGCCGAAGTCCGCAACCCGGCGGATGCCTCCGTCCCGCCTGAAGCCTCTGACCTCGACGAGGCACCCGTCCCCGCTGAAGCCTCTGATCCTGACGAGGCACCTGACCCCGCCAGGGCGTCGGATTCTGGCGAGGCTCCTGGCCGGGACGCGCGTGTGTCATCGGACGTGGCGCCGGATCCGGAGGAAGCACCGGTTCCGGAGGTAGCACCGGTTCCGGCGGAGGCCGTCGACTCGGCCGGATCGGGCTCCCCGGAAGCGGACGAGGCGCCCGCTCCTTTCCCGGCATCGGACGACACCACCGGGTCGGTCGGGCCCGAGCGCCCGGAGGCGCCCGCCGCCGAGGGCAGCGAACCGGAAGCGCCGGAAGGTTCCGGCGATCGGCCGGAACCGGACGACGAAATTCCCGAACTGGAGCTGGAACTCAAGCCCTACGACGACTCCGTGCCGTACTCGGCCGCGTACACCGCAGCACCCGGTGCCGAGCAGCCGGACGAGTCCTCCAAGAACGTGTCGGCGCCCGAGGCGGCCGCCGAGCCGACCGCCGAGGCCGCGCCGGAGGCCGGGGTGGACGGGGCCGGACGACCCGGCGCACCCGAGACCGAGACCGCTCCGGAGCCCGCAGAGGCGGAGGCGACCGGGCCCGGAGAATCCCCGGCTCCGCCCCGAGCCGAGTCCCGCGAAGCGGACGCGGCACCCGCACGGGCATCGGAGGCCGCCGATGGGTCGGCGACGGAGCCGACAGCGCCGACGGACGCACCCGAGCCGCCGGCACCCGAGGCTGACGCGGAGGCTGCTCCGGAACGGGCCGAGGCGGCGAAGCCGCCTGCGGAGGTCCTGCACTCGGCTGAAGAGGCTCCGGAGCCGACGGCGCCGATCGATGCCCCGGAGCCGCAGGCAGAAGGTCCCCGGGACCTCCCCGCGCACGCCGAGAACGAGGCCGATCCCGTCGAAGCCCACGAGGGCAGGACGCCGGCGAGTGAGGCCGAGGCCGCCGAACCGGCCGGTGCCGGTGCGAAGCCGGGGGAGACCGGCGAGACTGCCCTGCCAGGCGACGGCAACGGCATTCGCCAGGACCACGAGGCGGAGGCCGAGCCGACGGCCGAAGCGTCCGAGGACGAAGCCGAGCGGCACGACAACAGCGCGCTGCGCGACGGCCCCAGCTACCAGCAGGAGATCGACGACCAGCTGGGCGCACGCGGCCTGGACCGCTCCGAGCACGACAAGCTCCGGCTCACCCGGACCAACGAGCTGAGCGAGGCGCAGGCCCGCGAGGTCGTCGGGGTCCGTGACGCGATCAAGCTCGACGAGGGCCGCATGGTGACCAAGGTGATCGCCCCCCCGACCATGCAGGCCTATCTGGACAACGCCACGAGTTTGGGCGAGGACCCCTTCAATCCCGGCGAGTTCCGCGGCTCCATCGCGCGCGGTTCCGACACCGTCGACCTGCGCAGCATGGACCAACTGCGCGACGGGCTTGCTCTTGACGATGGCGGGGCCGGCTGGTCGCCCGTCCCTCCGGGCGCGTCCGAGGCGTACCAGCTGCGCTTCCCGGCACCGCACGACATGCGTGCCAATCCGAGCTTCGGCGCCGTCGACGACGAGAGGCTGGCCAACCACATCGCAAGCATGGCCGACCAGAGCATGGGACGGGCCTGGCGTGACCCGTTCCTCGGCACTGGTTACACCGGCGGGGGTATCCCGGAGTGGATCGCCGAGTCCACCGGCTTCCCCGACCATGCTGAGATTTGGCGTATGCACGCCGACGGTACCGAAGCGGCCGTCGGCTTCTTCGACAAGAACGAAGGACGGTGGAAATCACCATGACTGACCCTGCGGGCTTTCCCTTCCCGGACAAGGGCGAGGTCGCCGTCTTCCACGGCAAGCTCTACCGGACCCGTCCCGCCGTGGGCCTATGGCCGTCCGTCGAGCTGCTGCCCGAGCCCGGCTGCCCCGCACCCGAAGGGCTCGCGCCGCGTGAGGCGGCCGACGGGTCGGTGGGGTACCCGGTTGCGCCGGAGCGCCTTGAAGCCTGGTATGCCGTGAGGTGGACGTTCCGCTGGCGCGGCGAGCTCTTCGATTGCGCCGCCGCCGCGCCCGCCACGCTCACGGGCGACTATCTCGGCTCCGACGAACCTTTCGCCAAAGCGCATCTCAAGCGCCGGGGCATCCGCTACCGCGGCGTCTTCCCGCGCGGCGAGGTCACCGATCTGGAGGAGCACCGCGAGGATCTGCTCCAGCCGCTGCACGCTCTGGTGCGGCGGCTGGCCGAGGTCGACCATTTCCGCCCCAAGGCCTACGCGGTCTACCGCGGCCGGACGTATCCGGCTGCTGCCGAGGCCGATGCCTCGGGCCTCATCGCACTGACCACTGGGCATGACCGACCTGAGGGTCTTGTCGCCGATCCCCGGGACCCGAGCGGCGAGCACTTCCTGGCCGCCCCGGAGCAGTTGGACGCCTGGTACCGGACCCACTGGACCTTCCGATGGAAGGGCGGCCCGTTCGACGCTGTCGGGACGGTGGACGGCTGGATCAAGGGCGTCTACACAGGCGGCAGCTGGGGCTTCGCAGACAACTTTCAGCTGACCGACGAGTCGGCTCCTGGCTACACCCGGTACACGGTCAGGGCGGGCCTCAAGGGCGTCACCGACCTCGAACAGCACCGCACCGACCTGCTGGCCGACCAGTAGGCAGGGCCTTTCGCTCCCGGCCATGTTGGCTTCGTGCTCCTCGCGGCACGGTGCGCGGCCCGTCACACGTCCTTCGCCCGGGGGCTCACGCCGTGCCCCCCTCGCGAGCCGGCGGGTCGGGCTACCGCGCTGCGAGGTCCTCGACGGCCGCGGTCGCGAAGCCGTGGTCCTGTTCCGGCGCTCCGCCGCCGACGCCGATGGCGCCGATGAGCCGGCCGTCGCGGTGGACCGGGAGGCCGCCGGCGATGAAGAGGAGCGGGCGGTCGAGGGCCGTCGTGAGGCTGTGGAACGGGCCGTCGGGCTTCACCAGGTCGACGAGGTCGGCGGTGGGGGCGTTGAGCTGGAGGGCCGTGTACGCCTTGCGGGTGCTGGTCTCGCCGGAGATCAGGACCGCGCGGTCGTCGCGGCGGAAGGCCAGCAGATGGCCGCCCGCGTCCAGGACGGTGACGCTGACGGTGACCCCGGCGTGCTCGGCGGCGCGGCGTGCGGCGGAGAGCAGGATCTCGGCGTCCTGGGTGGTCAGCGGGGTGACGGCCGTGGTGGTGGTCGTGCTCATGGTGCTGTCTTCCTTTGGGTGGGGGAGGGGTACGCGGTTGTGAGGGGTACGGGGGTCAGTGCAGCCCGGCCGGTACCGGTGCGGCGGTCCGGGCCTGGGAGCTGGTCCCTGCGCCGGCCTCGGCTCCGGCAGCCGCGGCACGCCTACGCCGGTCCAGGAACGCCGCCAAGAACGCCAGCAGCAGCGCCGTACCGGAGAGGAGCGCGCCGACCCAGTTCGGGGCGGTGAAGCCGAGGCCCGTGGCGATGACGACGCCGCCGAGCCAGGCGGCCAGGGCGTTGCCGAGATTGAAGGCGCCGATGTTGGCGGCCGAGGCGAGGGTCGGGGCCTGCTTGGCCTGGTCCAGGACCCACTTCTGCAGCGGCGGCACGGTGGCGAAGCCGAGGGCGCCGATCAGGGTGAGGGTGATCGCGGCGAGGACCTTGTTGTGCGCGGTGGCCGTGAAGGCCAGCAGGGTGAGGGAGAGCGCGCCGAGCGACACGAAGAGCATGGGCATCAGGGCGCGGTCGGCGAATTTTCCGCCGAGCAGGTTGCCGAGGAACATGCCGATGCCGAAGAGGACGAGGAGCCAGGTCACGGCCCCCTCGGTGTAGCCGGCGACCTCGGTCATCATCGGGGTGATGTACGTGATGGCCGCGAAGACACCGCCGTACCCGAGGACGGTCATCGCCATGGCCAGCCAGACCTGCACGTTCTTGAAGGCGGCGAACTCGGTGCGCACGTTCGCCGTCTCGGCCCGGCCCGTCGTGGGGATGAGCCTGGCCACGCCGAGGAAGCCGACCACGCCGAGCGCGGCGACGAGGGCGAAGGTGACGCGCCAGCCGGCGGCCTGGCCGATGTAGGTGCCGAGCGGTACGCCGACGATGTTGGCGACGGTCAGGCCCATGAACATCAGGGAGATCGCGGACGCCTTCTTCTCCGGGGCGACCAGGTCCGCGGCGACGACCGAGCCGATGCCGAAGAACGCGCCGTGCGCGAGCGAGGCCACGATCCGGCCGGCCAGCATCATGCCGAAGGAGGGGGCGACGGCGGAGAGCAGGTTGCCGACGATGAAGAGGCCCATCAGGAAGAGGAGCATCTTCTTCCGGGACACCTTGGTGCCGAGCACCGTCAGAAGCGGGGCGCCGAACACGACACCGAGGGCGTAGCCGGTCACCAGCCAGCCGGCCGTGGGGATGGAGACACCGAAGTCGCCGGCGACCTGGGGCAGCACGCCCATGATCACGAACTCGGTGGTGCCGATCCCGAAGGCCCCTATGGCGAGGGCCAGGAGCGCGAGAGGCATGGTGGAGCACCTTCCAGAATGCTTGCAGGGGGGTCTTGCTTGCTTCGACAATAGTTGCAGACGCTGGTTAAGTGCAAGCGGAGGGTATTGCGTGGGGTGGCTATCGCCGTGCGCGGGGTTCCCCGCCGCCGGAGCCTCGTCGGAGAAGCCCCGCGCGTGGAGCCCCCTCAGTGGAGCCCCGTCAGTGGAGCCCCTGTCGCAACACCTCGTGTTCACCTCGGGTGCGCCGGAAGACCGCCTGCTGATCGGACGCGAGTCGTCCGGCTCGGCGGTAATGGCTGTCTGCCCGTGACGTGAACGTGAACACCGGGCCTACGCGCAACCGCGCGCCGCGCGAGACACCCCGGAGGACGTGTGCCCCCTGCTGCCGAGACCGTGCCCGACCGGGGCGAAGGCGCGCGCACGGAGGCCGAGCGTCCGGGCGCCCCGGACGGCGGGGGAAGCCGGCCCCGCGAGCAGCGGTTCCTCGTACGGGTCCGGCGCAGCACGCGCGTCCGGGCGGCCGCCGCTGCCGCCCTGCTGACCTGCCTCGTCCTCTGCCTCGGCGGTCTCCTCGCCGGCAGCCATCCGTTCGGGCCCACGACCCGCAACACCGTCGACCTCGGCCAGCAGTACCTGCCCTTCCACGCCCACTGGCGCAGAGTCCTCCTCGGCCAGGCCGACGGCGACCTGTTCGTCAACTGGAGCGCGGGCTTCGGCTCGAACTTCCTCGGCGACTACGGCACGTACCTGAGCAGCCCGTTCGACCTGCTGGTCGTGGTCTTCCCGGCCGACCGGATCGAGCTCGCCCTCTACGTCATCACCGCCGCCAAGATCACCGCCGCGGGCGCGGCCATGGCGGTCCTGCTCCTCCGGCTGCGCCGGGGCCCCTGGCAGGTCGCGGCCGTGCTGGGCGCGGCGTACGCGCTGTGCGGCTGGACCCTCAACTACGGCACCACCGTGCCGATGTGGCTCGACGGGCTGCTCGCCTTCCCTCTCCTGTGCCTGGTGGGCGAGTGGGCCCGCAGCGGGCGCCGGCCCGTCCTCGGGCCGCTCGTCGTCGCCCTGGCCTGGTACGCCAACTTCTACACCGCGTACATGGCGACCCTCGGCGCGGCCATCGTCCTGACGGTCCGCCTGCTCACCGAACCCGGGCCGGCCCGCCGGCGCCTGGCCGGGCTGCTGCGCGCCTCCCGGGCCGTGCTCCTCGGCATCGGTCTGGCCACCCCGCTCGTCCTGGTCATCTATCTGGCGACCAAGACCGCCGACCCGACCCCCGAGGTGACGTTCACGGCCGTCGCCTGGACCGAGGTGTTCGCCCGGCTGCTGCCCGCCACGGCCAGCGTCGCCAGCCCGGCCCTCTTCATCGGCACCCCGGCGCTCGCGCTCGCGCTCACCCTGCCCTTCAACAGCACGGTGGCGCTCCGGACGCGCCTCGTCTGGACGGCCGCGATCGTCCTGGTCGCGCTCTCCCTGCAATGGGGCCCCACCCACCTCCTCTGGCACGCGGGCGCCTCGCCGAACGGCATCCCGTACCGGCAGGCCTTCGTGCTCTGCGGGCTGCTGCTGATCGCGGCCTGGCTCTCCACAGCCCGCGGCCTGCCCCCGCTGCCCGCCCTCCTCGGCGGGGCGGCCGTGCTCGCCGCCCTCGCCTTCGCCGCCCGGGGCAGCCTCGTCGTCGACCGCTGGACCTACCCGGCCTTCGCCGCCGCCCTGGCCCTCGCGGCGCTCGCCGCCGTGGCCGTCCTGCTCGCCCGGCGGTACGCGGTCGGCGTCAAGGCCCTGCCCGCCCTCGCCGTGCTCCTCCTCGTCGTCGCCCAGGCGGGCGAGGCCGCCGTCACCGGCGGCAGGATCGCCGAACTGTCGCTGGCTCAGGTCCACTGGTCCCCGCGCGTCGGGCCCTGGCAGGAGGACATGCGGCGGGCCGTCGCCGACAAGGACGCCTGGCCACGCCACCGTACGGACCCCGGCGAACTGCCGGGCGGCAACGACGTCCTGCTCGTCGGCGGCCAGAGCTCCGAGTACTACTCCAGCCTCACCGCGGAGTCGTACAACCGCACCCTCTCCGCGCTGGGCTTCGGCTTCTGGGCCAAGGGCCGCCACCTGACCACGCTCGACAACCCGGTGACCGACGCCATCTTCTCCATCGGCACCCGGATGCGGTCCGAGCCCGCCGCGCCCGTGACGCCGGACACCCTCCCCGAGGCGGACATCACCGTCACCGACACGCCCGTGCCGCCGCTCGTGACGGTCCGCCCGGACGTCCGGCTGCCCGCGCGCGGTACCGACTTCGGCGAATCCGCCTTCGCCAACCAGGAGTTGCTGCTCGGATCGCGGGTGTACACCGTGCCGGAGCAGGTGCGGCGCACCGACGGCCCCGGCGGTGCCACGACCCTGACGGCCTCCTGCCCGGCGGGCTCCGGCGTCTGGCTCTGGGCGCCCGAACTCCAGGCCACCGCGGCCCTGGCGGGCGAGCGTCCCGTCTCCTTCTTCGGCGGACTCCCGTCCGTGCAGGGCCCGATGCGGACGCTCGGCACCGTCCCGGCCTCCGGATCCGTACGCGTCGAACTGCGCGGCGACGAGCCGCCGTCCCTGCCGCGGCAGCCCCTCGGCTGCCTGGACCGGGAGCGTCTCGACACCGCCGTACGGCAGTTGACGGCGACCGGCGCCACCGACGTCCGCGTCTCGGGCCACACGCTGACCGCCGAACTCCCGGCCGGCAGCACGGGAACCGCCGTCATCGCCGTACCGCGCGTCTCCGGCTGGTACTGCGCCGCCGGAGGCGCCGCCCCGACACCAGCCCAGAGCTACCTCGGCCTCCTCGCCGTCCCGCTCGACTCCACGACGACGTCTGTCACGTGCACCTTCCGGCCACCGGGACTGCGCGCCGGCGGTGCGATCGGCGCCGTGGCGCTGCTCGTCCTGCTCGCGCTCGGACTCCGGGGCCGACTCGGAGGCGGACGCGGGGGCCGGTTCGCCAGGAGGGCGCCAAGAGTTCACCTGGAGTCCGCGTCCGGCTCGTCGGACGGGAAATGACGGTGGTTACGCTGCCCGTCCGACCGGCGTTCGCCCAGGTGAACACAGCCGCGAGCCCGCTCGCACACCGGGCGGATGCCCGCCCGTCCGCCGGTCCGCCGATCTGTTCGTCCGCTGGTCCGTTCGTCTGCTCTTCTGTTCGCCTGGCTTGAGTGTGGGGATGTCCGAGTGCCCAAGTTGTCCGTCATCGTGCCGTTCCACAACGTCGGGATCTACGCCTCCGACACCATGCGCAGCCTCGCCGGCAACGCGGACCCGGAGTTCGAGTTCCTGCTGATCGACGACTGCTCGACGGACGAGACGCCCCATGTCCTGGACCGCTGGCGGGACCGGATCCCGAACGCCAGAGTGATCCGCCACGAGACGAACCTCGGCGTGGCCCAGGCGCGCAACACCGGGATCGACGCGGCCACCGGCGACTACATCACCTTCCTCGACGGTGACGACTGGTACGCCCCCGGCCACCTGCGCGCCATGGTCGACGGCATCGAGGCGCTCGGCTGCGACTTCGCCCGGACCGACCACGTCCTGTCGACCGGCACGAAGCGCGCCATCCGCTACGCGCCCGCCAAGGAGCGCGAGAGCGTGATGGACCCGCGCGACGGCATCGCGCCCGCCAGCATGATCACGATGGTCGACTACCCCTTCGTCCCCTTCGGCATCTACAGCGCCCGGCTCTTCGAGAACGGCGGCTCGCGCTTCGAGACGAAGCTGCGCACCGCCGAGGACCGGCTCTGGATCTGGCGCCTCCACCTGAACGCCGCCACCTACGCGTCCCTCAGCGTCCACGGCGTCTTCTACCGGCGCGGCGTCACCACCTCCCTCACCCAGATCACCGACAACCGCCAGCTCGACTTCATCCCGTCGTACGACCTCCTCCTGGAGGAGGTCTCCGCGGACCGCGACGCCGACCGCTTCCTGCCGAAGGCCGTGCGTACGTACTGCGCCATGATCGCCTTCCACATGGGCAAGGCCGACCAGTACGAACCGGCCGTCACCAAGCGGCTCAAGCAGAACGTGACCGACGCCCTGCGCCGGATGCCGCAGCAGGTGCTCGACGAGACCCTCGCGACGATGGACACCGCGCGCAGCACCCTGCTCCGCGGCCTGCGCGCCACCGGAAGGACCGCCTGATCATGACCGCGACGCCCGCGAAGCCGCGTACGGCACCCGCGAACCCGCGTACGACGACGGCGAAGCCGCGCATCCAGATCTTCGAGATGTCCACGCTCTACGGCGCCGCAACGCTCGCGGCGGCCATCGACGCGGGTCAGTTCGGGGCCGCCGAAGGCGCCCGCCGGATCCTGCTGGTCTCGAACAACGCGGCGATCCCGGAGACCGCCCTGCGGATGGAGACGATGACCGGTTACGACCGGATCGTCACCCGCTTCGACGAGGTCATCGACTGGAACGAGGCGATCCAGCCGCACCACCCCGCCACCTGGTCGCCGCGCACCGAGGAGGCCCCGCTCTGGCAGCGCGTCTTCCGCACGGCGTGGGAGCTGGGCGACGCCCCGGTCGAGCTGATCGTGGAGTCCATCCAGGTCAACCCCGCCAAGGCGCTCGCCTTCGTCTTCGCCGAGAGCACCGTCCAGGTCTACGCCGACGGCCTGATGAGCTACGGCCCGACGCGTGAGGAGCTGCCGCAGTCGATCGCCTGCCGGGTCGGGCGCCTGCTCCACCTCGACCTGGTCCCAGGGCTTCGCCCGATGCTGCTCTCCGAGTACGGCGTCCAGCCCGAACTCGTCCCCGACGAGGCCTTCCGCACGGTCCTCGCGGAGATCGCCGAGGCGGCCGACGGCGACCCGATGGTGACCGAGGCGGTCGCGGCCGAGCCCACCGCCCTCCTCCTCGGCCAGTACCTCGCGGCGCTCGACATCCTCACCGCCGACGAGGAGGAGGAGCTGCACATCCGGATGATGCGCGGGGCCGCGGCGGCCGGACATACCTCGGTGATCTTCAAGCCGCACCCGACCGCGCCCGCCCGCTACTCGACGGCGCTGAACGAGGCCGCCGAGGAGGCCGGCGTACGGCTGACGGTCCTGGACGGCCCGCTGCTCGCGGAGACCTTCTACGAGCGGTGCAGGCCCCGGCTCGTCGTCGGCTGCTTCTCCACCGCGATGGTCACCGCCTCCGTCTACTACGGCGTACCGATCGCGCGCGTGGGCACCGACACGGTCCTGGACCGGCTGACGCCGGTCGAGAACAGCAACCGGGTGCCGCTGACCGTCGTGGACCACATCGTGCCCGACCTGGAGACCGGCACGGGACCGGCCGTCCCGGGCGCGGGACCCGAGACGCTCACCCCGCTCGTCCGGGCCGTGGGCTTCTGCATGCAGCCCAAGCTCCACCCGCTGCTCCGGGACGAGACGGCCCGCTTCCTCGAAGCCCACAGGGGCGACGCGGACATGGCGCGCTACTTCGACGCCGAGCGGCTGACGCAGCTCGCCCTGCCCGGCGGCGGCCCGGCCCCGCGCAGCACCGCGTCCCGGCTGCGCCGGAGCCTGATCCGCAGCGGCAGGGGCTGACGGCGGGCGGTCCGGGGCCGCCGTCGTTCAGTCCGTCGCCGAGTGGACGATCGTGAAGACGGCCCCCTCCGGGTCCGCCACCTGCGCGATCCGGCCCGTCGTGCCCTCCCTGGGCGGCCGCAGGACCTGGCCGCCCAGCTCGGTGACGAGCCGCGCGGCCGCGTCCGTGTCGGCGACCTCGAAGTACGTCATCCAGTGCGGGCCCCGGTCACGCGGGAGCGCGGTGCCGACGCCGTGCAGGGCGGCCACCGGGCGGCCGTCCAGGTGGAGGGTCAGATAGTCGAAGTCGGCGGAGACGACCGGCTCGGCCTCGTACCGGAACACCGTCTGGTAGAACTTCGCGACCGCCGAGGTCTCGTACGTCAGGAGCTCGTTCCACACCGGTGTCCCGGGCGGCCCGGCGGTCGCCGTGCCGTGGTGCAGCTCGGCCTGCCAGACGCCGAAGACGGCGCCGACCGGGTCCGAGCAGATCACCAGGCGGCCGGCCTCGTCCGCGTCGATCGGGCCGACGGCGACGGTGCCCCCGCAGCAGCGGATGGTCTCCGCGGCCTCGTCGGCGTCATCGGTGGCCAGATACGTCGTCCACGCGACCGGCAGGTGCCGGTCGGGCGGCAGCTGGCCGATGCCCGCCACCTCCTTGCCGTCGAGCAGCGCGCGGACGTACGGCCCGAGCTGCTGCGGACCGGGGGCGAACTCCCAGCCGAAGAGCGCGCCGTAGAACTCCCGCGTCGCGTCAAGCCCATGCACCATCAAGCTCACCCAAGAGGGCGTACCGGGTGTGCGCCGAGTCGCCTCGGTCATCGTCACTCTCTCCTCGGACCATCGTCGTCGTGGCCGTGCGGGGGACCCGGGCGCACGGGACTCGTGCGGGCGGGTGGGAGCGGGGCCCTGGGTCGGCGTTCTCGGCTTCCGCAGCGGGTTCCTGCCCGCCGACCACGCCCCGTACACGCCCCTCGGGCGCGCCCGAGCACGATGCTCGCACCGACGGGCGCCCCGCGCGCCTCGGCCGCGCCGAGTTCCGTCGTCCTATGCCGTGGTCCGGTCGGGGGCGGGCTGCGCGAGGATGGCACCCATGAAGCCCATCATCTCCGCAAGCGATCTCGCGAGCGACCTGGCCGGGGCCCGGCGCCCGGTCCTCCTGGACGTCCGTTGGCAGCTCGGCGGCCCGCCCGGACGGCCCGAGTACGAGGCCGGGCACGTGCCCGGTGCGGTCTATGTCGACCTGGACGCGGAACTGGCCGCTCCGCCCGGTCCTGGCGGCCGGCACCCGCTGCCGGACCTGGAGGTCTTCGGCGCGGCGATGCGCCGGGCGGGTGTCTCCGCGGGCACGCCGGTCGTCGTCTACGACGGCGGCCTCGGCTGGGGTGCCGCGCGGGCCTGGTGGCTGCTGCGCTGGACCGGGCACACGGACGTACGGGTCCTGGACGGCGGTCTCGCGGCCTGGACGGCGGCGGGGCACGAGCTGTCGAAGGAGACCCCGAGCCCGGAGCCGGGCGCCTTCGCGCCGGACCCGAGCGAGGTCGGGCTGCTGAACGCGGACGGGGCCGCGGCCCTGGCCCGCTCGGGCCTGCTGCTCGACGCGCGGGCGGCGGAGCGCTATCGGGGCGACGTGGAGCCGATCGACCCGGTCGGCGGCCACATCCCGGGGGCGGTCTCCGCCCCGACGGCGGAGAACGTGGCCGAGGACGGCCGCTTCCTGCCGGCGCGGGAGCTGGCGGCCCGCTTCAACGCGCTCGGTGCCCAGGAGGACGGGATGGTCGGCGTCTACTGCGGCTCGGGCGTCTCGGGCGCGCACGAGGTCCTCGCCCTGGCGATCGCGGGCATCCCGTCCGCCCTCTACGCGGGCTCCTGGTCGGAGTGGTCCAACGACCCCGCCCGCCCCGTCGCCAAGGGCCCGGACCCGCAGTAGGCCTTGCCGAACGGCGAAGGCAAAGGCAAAGGAGCCCGCACCGATCCCGGCGCGGGCCCCTTCACGTACTGCCTTACGTACTGCCATACGTCCTGCTGTACGGGCGTCAGTCCTGCTTCTTCCTTCGCGTGCCGAAGACGATCTCGTCCCAGCTCGGGACCGCCGCGCGGCGGCCCGGGCGGACGCCGTCCGCTTCCGCCTGGCGGTCCGTGGTGCCCGTGAGGCGGTCGCGGTGGCCCGAGACCGCGCGGGGCATCAGGACGTCGGCGTAGGCCGAGCCCGCGCCGGCCGAGGCCGCGGGAGCCGGGGGCTCCTCCGCCTCGGGCTCCTCTCCGGGCTCGGTCGAGGCCGGGTCGGTGATCCGGTCGGGGACGACCATGTCGCCGCGGAAGTTGGGCACCGCTTCCAGCAGGCTGGTCAGCGAGTCCCGCTCGTCCTCCGGCTCGGGAACCGGGGCAGGGCGCTCGATCTGGCGGTCGAGAGTCCGGTCGAGGGTGCGGTCCAGCGGCCGGTCGCGCGGCAGCCGGGCGATCCGGGGCACGAACGGGAAGCTCGGCTCCGGCGCGGCGGCGATGGTGTCGTCCGTCTCGCCGATCAGCGCGCGTGCCTCGTCGTCCACGGCCTGGACGAGCCGCCGGGGCGGGTCGTACGTCCAGCTCGCCGTGTGCACCTCGCCCGCGACGCGGTAGACGAGCAGCACCTCCCAGGTGCCGTCGTCGCGGCGCCAGGAGTCCCACTGCACGGTGTCCTTCTCGGCGCCGCGCAGCAGCAGCCGCTCCTGCACCGCCTCGCCGAGCTGCGGTCCGGTGTTCTCGCCGGGCCGGCGTACGGGCGTCTTGCGGGCCCGCTCGGCCATGAACGCCCGCTCCGCGAGCACGGGGCCCTCGAACCGCCGTACGCGGTCGACGGGGATTCCGGCGAGCTGGGCGACCTCCTCGGCGGAGGCACCGGCACGTATCCGCGCCTGGATGTCGCGCGGGCGGAGGTGGCTCTCCACCTCGATCTCGATCTGGCCGAGCCGCGCGCGGTCGTTGCGCACGGCGGCGCGCAGCCGCTCGTCGATCGGAAGCGTGTACTCCGTGCTGTCAGCAGCCTTCAGCACCAGTCGTGTGCCGTCGTTGGAGACGGCCACGACACGCAGTTCGGGCATGGGGACCTCCCGGGTGGTGCCTGCCGACGTCACGTGCGTCGCTGCTTCCGCTAGTCGAGTGTGGCCTGCCCGGGTGCAGCCTGCCACAACCTTGCCGAGTTGCCCGGCGTGTCGGGCATGGATCTTGGATCGCCGTTATGGCACGGTTACCCTTTTGCGACGCTGAGTGACTGCCGGTCACGCTCCGCAGTGGGAGACCGTGCGGTGCCTCGGCTCCGCCGGTTCGAGTGCCACGTTCGGCCCCCTCCCCGTGACCCGGCACCCATGAGGGAGCCCGGACCCAGGGATCGCCAGAGTACTCCATTCGGGCCACCTGGGTGGACCGGCGCGCCGCCCAACTTCTCCGGGGGTACGGGAGTTGAGTGTCCGTGATCTCCGGCCGCACGTGGCGCTCTTCACAGAAACCACGGAAACGGAACCATCCCCTTCGCCCATTTGTCCTTTGTGGGTATGGAGCAGGAGAAGAACGGTGAGAAGAAGAAGCTCGACCTGAGCGTCGCTCAGGTCTCGGGCTCCGCGATCGCCGCCGTCGTGGCGGCGAAGCTCGCCTCCACGCTCGGTGTGTACGGCACGATCCTGGGCGCCGGTGTGATCAGCGTCATCGCCACCTGCGGCGGCTCGGTCTTCCAGCACGTCTTCAAGCGCACGGGCGAGCAGATCCGGGAGGTCACCGTCCACGCCGAGCCGGCGAAGGCACCCGTCGGCCGGGCCCCGGAGGACCACCCCGCCCTGGACCGCACCCAGGTGCTCACGACCGTCGGCGGGCCCGCCGTGCCCCCGTACGACGAGGACTTCAGCGAGGCGACCACGCACGGCACGCGCGTCCGGGGCTGGAAGCGGTCCGCCGTCGGCGCCGCGCTCGTCTTCCTCGTCGCCATGGGCGGCATCACCACCTACGAACTGATCTCCGATCAGGACTTCAGCGGCACGAAGGGAACCACGACCTTCGGCTCGGTCGTCGGACGCGGCGGCGAGGCGAAGAACGAGCAGCCGTCCGACGACGCGCCGACGGGGCAGCGGCAGGAGCAGCGGGAGAAGGGCGGCGGCACCCCCACCGACGGCGCGACGCCCGACTCCGGGAACCGCACCCCCGACCCCACGCCGACCCCCTCGGGCTCCGCAGGCGGCGACCCGACGCCCACGCCGACCCCGCCGCCGACCCCCACGCCGACCCCGACCCCCAGCGGTCCGACGACGCCCACGGTGCCCCCGACGGACACCCCGTCCACCGGCGCGGGCGCTCCGGAGAAGGCCGGAACGCCCGCCGAGTGACAGGCGGCGTGATGGGCCGTCAGTCGCCCAGGACTCAGTCGCCCAGGACGCGGCGCAGATAGTCGTTGGCGAAGAGCCGGTCGGGGTCGAGCCGGTCGCGCAGCTCGGTGAACTCGGCGAAACGCGGGTAGACCTCGGAGAAGTACGCCGCGTCCCGGGTGTGCACCTTGCCCCAGTGCGGCCGGCCGCCGTGCGCGGTCATGATGCGCTCCACCGCGGTGAAGTACGCGCGGTGGGGCGTGCCCTTGTAGACGTGCACCGCGATGTACGCCGTCTCCCGCCCCGAGGCCGTGGAGAGCGCGATGTCGTCGGCGGGCGCCGTCCGCACCTCCACCGGGAAGCTCACCTTCAGCGGCGAACGCTCGACCATCGCCTTCACCTCGCGCAGCGCCGCGACGGCCGCCTCGCGCGGCAGGGCGTACTCCATCTCCAGGAAGCGCACCCGGCGCGGGGAGGTGAAGACCTTGTACGGGATGTCGGTGTACGTACGGGCCGACAGGGCGCGGCTGGAGACCTTGGCGATCGACGGGATGACCGGGGGGACCGCCCGGCCCACCGAACACGCGAGCTGGAAGACGCCGTTCGACAGCAGCTCGTCGTCGATCCAGGCACCGATCCGTCCGGGCGGGGCGGCGGGGCCCACGCTGCGGTTGTTGCGCTTGGTGTTGCAGTTGTCCGTGTGGGGGAACCAGTAGAACTCGAAGTGCTCGTTCTCCGCGTGCAGCGCGTCGAACTCCGAGGTGACCCTGTCGAAGGTCATCGGCTCCTCGCGCGCGGTGAGCAGGAAGACCGGCTCGACGGCGAAGGTGATCGCCGTGACCACGCCCAGCGCGCCGAGCCCGAGCCGGGCGGCCGCGAAGACCTCCGGATTCTCCTTCTCCGAACAGGTCAGCAGCCCGCCGTCCGCCGTGACCAGCTCCAGCTCCCGGATCTGCGCGGCGATCGAGGCGGAGTCGCGGCCGGTGCCGTGCGTCCCGGTGGAGGTGGCCCCGGCGACCGTCTGCTCCATGATGTCGCCCATGTTCGTGAGCGACAGGCCCTCCCGGGCCAGCGCCACGTTGAGCCGCTTCAGCGGAGTGCCGGACTCCACGGTCACGGTCATCGCCTCGCGGTCGATCCGCCGGATGCCCGTCAGCAGGTCCGGACGGATCAGCACGCCGTCCGTGGCGGCGATCGAGGTGAAGGAGTGGCCGGTACCGACCGTCTTCACCCGCAGCCCGTCCTCGGCGGCCTTCCTGATGGCGTCGGCCAGCTCCTCGGCCGAGGCCGGGCTCACCTCCCGCGCGGGACGGGAGGTGACGTTCCCGGCCCAGTTACGCCACGGGCTGCTCGCCGCCCTCGTGCTCGTCCACCGTGCTCTCGGTGTCCTGCTCACGCTGCCCCTCCCGCGTCGGCACCGGCCTGCGCAGCCGGCGGTACCCCAGGAGACCCACCGCGGCCGCGAACGCGCCCGAGACCACGGGCACCACGTACCCCGCCTCCGCACCCGACGCGTCGACCACCCAGCCGGCGGCCGAGGAGCCCAGCGCGACACCGACGGCGAGCCCGGTCCCTGTCCAGGTCATGCCCTCGGTCAGTTTGGTGCGCGGTACGTGCGCTTCGACGAGGGCCATCGTGGTCACCATCGTCGGTGCGATGGAGAGGCCCGCGACAAAGAGCGCCACGGCCAGCAACGGCAGGTTCCCGGCCAGTAGGAGGGGGATCATACTCACGGCCATCGCACAGACACCCAGCAGCCACCTGCGGGACGGTTCGCCCTTGAGGTGCAGCAGCCCGAACACGGCGCCGGCCAGGCAGGAGCCCAGCGCGTAGACCGCGAGGACCAGGCTGGCGGCGGCCTTGTGGCCCTGCTCCTCCGCGAAGGCGACCGTGACCACGTCGACCGAGCCGAAGATCGCGCCGGTGGCGACGAAGGCGAGCGCGAGGACCTGCAGACCGGGGGAGCGCAGCGCCGAGCCGCCCGAGTGGGCGTCCTTCGGGTGCGGCTCGGGCTCGGTGGCCCGCAGCGAGGTCAGCCAGAAGACACCGACGGCCAGGAAGACGGCGGCGAAGAGCGGGCCCGCCTCGGGGAACCAGATCGTCGACAGACCGATGGAGATGATCGGGCCGAAGATGAAGCACACCTCGTCGACGATCGACTCCCAGGAGTACGCGGTGTGCAGCCGGCGCGCCTCCCCCCGGTAGATGTCCGCCCAGCGGGCCCGGGTCATGGCACCGAGGCTCGGCACGCAGCCGATGACGGCGGTGAAGACGAACAGCGTCCAGTCCGGGGCCTTCTGCTGCACGCAGAGCAGCAGCCCGGCCGCCGCGACGAGCGAGACGAGGGTGACCGGGCGCAGCACCCGGCGCTGGCCGTGCCGGTCGACGAGCCGGGAGACCTGCGGGCCGAGGACGGCAGCCGACATGGCCATGGTCGCGGAGAGCGCGCCCGCGAGGCCGTACCGGCCGGTGACCTGGGAGATCATCGTGACGATGCCGATGCCCATCATGGACAGCGGCATCCGGCCTATGAAACCGGCCACCGAGAAGGATCTGGTGCCGGGCGCCGCGAAGATCGCGCGGTAGGGACTGGGCAAGAGGATCTCCGGGCAGGCAGCGGCTCAAACGTGTAATTAACAGCTAAAGCCTACGGCGTTGAACTGGATGGTGCAGCCACTTTTTCGGTCGGGCCGGGCCATCGGCCGTCAGTGGCTGGTGGCAGGATCGGTGCCATGTCCGATCAGCACGATCCCGCCCCGTACGACGCCCTTCTGCTGCTCTCCTTCGGCGGCCCCGAGGGCCCGGACGACGTGGTCCCGTTCCTGGAGAACGTGACGCGCGGCCGAGGCATCCCGAAGGAGCGGCTGAAGGAGGTGGGACAGCACTACTTCCTGTTCGGCGGCGTCAGCCCGATCAACGACCAGAACCGCGCGCTGCTCGACGCGCTGCGCGAGGACTTCGCGCGGGCCGGCCTCGACCTGCCGGTCTACTGGGGAAACCGGAACTGGGCGCCGTACCTCACCGACACGCTGCGGGAGATGGTCACCGACGGCCGGCGCCACATCGCCGTGCTCACCACCAGCGCGTACGCCTCGTACTCCGGCTGCCGGCAGTACCGCGAGAACCTCGCCGACGCGCTCTCGGAGCTGGAGGCGGAGGGGCTGCCGCTGCCCCGGGTGGACAAGCTGCGGCACTACTTCAACCACCCCGGCTTCGTCCGCCCCATGGTCGAGGGCGTCCTCGCCTCCCTCGCCGAGCTGGACGAGTCGGTCCGCGCCGAGGCGCACCTCGCCTTCACCACGCACTCCATCCCGGACTCGGCCGCGGACTCCTCCGGCCCCGTCGGTGACCACGGCGAGGGCGGCGCCTACGTGCGGCAGCACCTGGACGTCGCCCGGGCGATCGTGGACGCCGTCCGCGAGGAGACCGGTGTCGCCCACCCCTGGAAGCTCGTCTACCAGTCGCGCAGCGGCGCCCCGCACATCCCGTGGCTGGAACCGGACATCTGCGATCACCTGGAGGAGCTGCACGGCGCCGGCGTCCCGGCCGCGGTGATGGTCCCGATCGGCTTCGTCTCCGACCACATGGAGGTCCTCTACGACCTCGACACCGAAGCCACCGCGAAGGCCGCCGAGCTGGGCCTGCCGGTGCGCCGCTCGGCGACCGTCGGCTCCGACCCCCGGTTCGCCGCGGCCGTACGGGACCTCGTCCTGGAACGCGCGGCGGGGGAGCGCGGGGCCCGGGTCGAGCGCTGCGCCCTCGGCACCCTCGGCGCCTCCCACGACCTCTGCCCGATCGGCTGCTGCCCCGCGCGGGCGGAGCGGCCCGCGGCGGCCGGCGCCGACAGTCCGTACGCCTGAGGAGCCCTGGTGACTGAGAACCCCACCCCGACCGACCCCCTGCTGACCGAACTGCTCGGCCTCGCCCTGGAGGCCGGGCGCCGGGCCGGCGTGCTGCTGCGCGACGGCCGGCCGGACGACCTGACGGTCGCCAAGACCAAGTCCAGCCCCATCGACGTCGTCACGGAGATGGACATCGCGGCCGAGAAGCTGATCACCGGCTTCCTCGCCGAGCACCGGCCGGACGACGGCTTCCTCGGCGAGGAGGGCGCCGCCACCCCCGGCACCAGCGGCGTCCGCTGGGTCATCGACCCCCTCGACGGGACCGTGAACTACCTCTACGGCCTGCCGACCTGGGCCGTGTCCATCGCGGCCGAGCGCGACGGCGAGACCCTCGTCGGCGTGGTCGAGGCGCCGATGCGGAACGAGACGTACCGGGCGGTGCTCGGCGGCGGCGCGTACGTCGACGCGGCGCACGGCGAGCGCCGCCTCGCGGTCCGCCCGGCGCCCCCGATGGACCAGGCGCTGATCTCCACCGGCTTCGCCTACGTCCAGACCCGCCGCGCCCATCAGGCCGACGTGGCCCAGCGGATGATCCCGCGCCTGCGCGACATCCGGCGCGGTGGATCGGCCGCCATCGACCTCTGCGACGTCGCCGCGGGACGCCTCGACGGCTACTACGAGCGGGGCCTCAACCCCTGGGACCTCGCCGCCGGGGACCTGATCGCCCGCGAGGCGGGCGCCCTGACCGGCGGACGGCCCGGCGAGCGCCCGTCGGGCGAGCTGACCGTCGCGGCCCCACCGGGCGTCTTCGAGCCCCTCCAGGGGCTCCTGGAAGAGCTCGGGGCCTGGCACGACTGAGCGGTACCGGAGACGCGGAGAGGCCCCGGTGTGTGGACACCGGGGCCTCTCCGCATGGGGTCAGACGCTGGCGGCGCCGACCTCCACGCCGTGCTCGGCGGCCAGTCGGTGCAGGTCGTCGAGCTCGGCCTGCTCGACCTCCGCGAGGAAGTCGTCGCCCGTCTCGCGTGCCCGTGTGAGGTCGGTCTGCGCGGTCCTTATGCGCTGCAGCAGTCCTGCGGTGAAAGCGTCCATGGTGCGCCCCCTCGTCATGGGTCGGTGGCACGGGGGTGTGCCGAGGGTGGGTGGATCACACGCTGTGAACCTCTGGGGGACAGAGCGGCCTGTGGCGGCGACGTACGTGTGCCACGAAGCAGAGTGTGATCACGGGGTGTGCAGACGTCCTCCCCAGGTGTTTCCTCAGAGAAACCTCAACTGGCCCGGGAATCAGGTGAATTCTTCGCACGCCCCCTCTGACTCCACCCGTGCTTCCACACGCCCCCCCGCCCACCGCGACGCCCCGTGCCCGCCTCCCGCAGGCCGCCTTACAGCCGGTTTACGCGCGTACGGGGCAGGATGGACACGCACAGTCAGTGCTCAGACCGCCCGGTCCGTGTTGAGGGCATGGGCCCACAGGAAGGAAGAACCGACGTGCGCGTACTCGTCGTCGAGGACGAGCAGCTGCTCGCCGATGCGGTGGCCACCGGACTGCGCCGGGAGGCCATGGCCGTCGACGTCGTGTACGACGGCGCCGCCGCCCTGGAGCGGGTCGGGGTGAACGACTACGACGTGGTCGTCCTCGACCGCGACCTTCCGCTGGTCCACGGCGACGACGTCTGCCGCAAGATCGTCGAGCTCGGCTTGCCCACCCGCATCCTGATGCTCACCGCCGCCGGCGACGTCAGCGACCGCGTCGAGGGCCTGGAACTGGGTGCCGACGACTACCTGCCGAAGCCCTTCGCCTTCAGCGAGCTCACCGCGCGCGTGCGCGCCCTCGGCCGCCGCACCACCGTGCCGCTGCCGCCCGTCCTGGAGCGCGCGGGCATCAAGCTCGACCCGAACCGCCGCGAGGTCTTCCGCGAGGGCAAGGAGGTCCAGCTCGCGCCCAAGGAGTTCGCGGTCCTGGAGGTCCTCATGCGCAGCGAGGGCGCGGTCGTCTCGGCCGAGCAGCTCCTGGAGAAGGCCTGGGACGAGAACACCGACCCGTTCACCAACGTCGTACGGGTCACGGTGATGACCCTGCGCCGCAAGCTGGGCGAGCCGCCGGTCATCGTCACCGTGCCCGGCTCCGGCTACCGGATCTGACCCGGTGGCCGCGACACCGGCGCACCCACAGGCGCCCCCGAAGCCGACCTGGGACCCGAGGGACCCGGTCAGGCCGCTGCTCCGCCCGACCATCCGGATACGGCTCACGCTGCTGTACGGCGGCATGTTCCTGATCGCCGGCATCCTGCTGCTGTCGATCATCTACCTCTTCACCGCCCAGGCCCTGGGCGACAGCGCCTCCGAGCTGCCCTTCAAGGTCATCGAGGGCAAGGTCCAGCCGACCACCTCCTGGTGCGAGCTGCCCGTCCAGGGCACCGGCGAGCAGCTCGACCACGCCGTCTCGGCCTGCCTCCAGCGCCAGCGGGAAATGGCGCTCGACGACCTCCTGCGCCGCTCCCTCTTCGCCCTGCTCGGCCTGAGCATCATCGCCTTCGCCTTCGGCTACGCCATGGCCGGCCGGGTGCTCTCCCCGCTGGGCCGGATCACCCGGACCGCCCGCCAGGTGGCCGGCTCCGACCTGGCACGCCGGATCGAGCTGGACGGCCCGGACGACGAGCTCAAGGAGCTCGCGGACACCTTCGACGAGATGCTGGAGCGCCTGGAGCGGGCCTTCACCGCCCAGCAGCGGTTCGTCGCCAACGCCTCGCACGAGCTGCGCACCCCGCTGGCGATCAACCGCACGCTCCTGGAGGTCCACCTCTCCGACCCCGGGGCGCCGGTCGAGCTCCAGCAGCTCGGCAAGACCCTGCTCGCCACCAACGAGCGCAGCGAGCAGCTGGTCGAGGGCCTGCTGCTGCTCGCCCGCAGCGACAACCAGATCGTCGAGCGCAAGCCGGTCGACCTCGCGGAGGTCGCCTCGCGCGCCATCGACCAGGTGCACGCCGAGGCCCAGGCCAAGGGCGTGGAGATCCGCGGCGAGCGTGGCCTTGCCGTCGTCCAGGGCAATGGCGTGCTCCTGGAGCGGATCGCCCTGAACCTGGTCCAGAACGCCGTGCGGTACAACGTGGCCGAGGAAGGCTGGGTGGAGGTCACCACCGCGACCGAGCACGGTCAGGCGGTCCTCGTCGTCTCGAACACGGGTCCCGTGGTTCCCGCGTACGAGATCGACAACCTCTTCGAGCCGTTCAGAAGGCTGCGGCAGGAGCGGACCGGGAGCGACAAGGGCGTCGGACTCGGCCTGTCGATCGCCCGTTCCGTCGCGCGTGCCCACGGTGGCCGTATCATCGCGGAGCCCCGCGAAGGCGGTGGTCTCGTGATGCGTGTCACTCTGCCCATCTGACACACTTCGAGTACCAACCGGTTCCGTTCGCTTTGCGCGGAATTCCGGGTCCGCCCCTGAGACGCACGTGTGTGATCGATCACAGGGGCATGCATCCGGCGCTCTACTCTCCGTGATCGAGAATTCATGGGAAAACCCGGAAAAGTCCGGGTTTCCCGGGCCCTGGATGACGGGAAGTACACGGGGTGGCGCCCGTGAAGGGCGGCAGGAGGACCGTGTACGGTCCGGTTCGCCACCCAACGCCGATCACTCGTGAGAGGGCCGGTTGGGTGTCGATTGAGTAACAGACCTTGATGTGAGGCAAAATCTCCGCCTCGGGTCGGGCACAAGTCCGGCCTCTCGAGCGTTACCTGCGCTGGAGACACCGCAACCACCCAGAGGGGGAGAGCGACATGGCAACGGATTACGACACCCCACGCAAGACCGACGACGACGTCGATTCGGACAGCCTTGAGGAACTGAAGGCCCGCCGGAACGACAAGTCGACCTCGACGGTCGACGTCGACGAGTTCGAGGCCGCCGAAGGCCTGGAGCTGCCCGGCGCCGACCTCTCGAACGAGGAGCTGGCCGTCCGGGTCCTGCCCAAGCAGGCGGACGAGTTCACCTGCATGAGCTGCTTCCTCGTGCACCACCGCAGCCAGCTGGCTCGGGAGAAGAACGGTCAGCCGATCTGCCGCGACTGCGACTGAGATCGGTCGACCGTGGCAGGCGACTCACCGTCTCGGAAGCGACGCTTCCGGCTTCCTGGGAGGCCGGAGGCGGAACAGGGCGGCTCGAACCCGGCGGACGTGGCCCAGGAGGCCACGGCAGCCGAGCAGGCCGCCCTCCTGCCCTCCCTCGGCGCACGTGACGACGAGCGGGGCCCTTCGGCCTCGCTCGAAGCTGCCACGGTGCCGGAACCGGAGGAGCGGGACGCTTCACGCGGTGGGCGCCTCGTCAAGCGCGTCGCCGACCCGGCGCGCGTGCAGCTGGACCGTATGAAGCTCGACCGCGCGCGGATCGACGCCGTCAAACGCGGCGTGAAGCGCGGCGGCGAGAGCGCCAGAGCGGGCATCGGCTACCTCGCCGACCGGATCATCGAGATCGCCCCGCGCGTCCCCGTCCGGGACCTGGCGACCCTGCGCAAGCACTTCCCCGGGCTCGGCCCGGAGCAGATCGCCGACAAGCTCATCGCGGGCGCCTGCAATGCCAGCTCGACCGTCGGTGCCGGCGTCGGCGCGGCCGCCATGCTGCCCGTACCCCCGGCCATGCCCGCCGAGCTCGCAGCCGAGATCACCGGGGTCGCCGCGATCGAGCTCAAGCTCATCGCCGAACTCCACGAGGTCTACGGACTCAGGCCACCCGGCACGCTCACCCAGCGGTCGACGGCCTATCTGACCGCCTGGACCGAGGAGCGGGGCATCGACCCCACCAAGCCGACCACCGTCAACGCGGCGCTCGGCGGCCAGCTCAAGCGCGAGCTGCGCCAGCAGATCATGAAGCGCATGGTCCGCAACCTGCCCAACCTGATGCCGTTCATGGTCGGCGCGGCCGTCGGCGCCGTGATGAACCGCCGTGACACCAGAAAGCTCGCCCAGCACGTCCGCAAGGACCTGCGCGCGCGACAGGTCCCCTGGGACGCCCTGGAGGGGCTGCCCCCGCTGGAGCAGCCCGAGAACCCCAAGCAGATCGGCTTCTAGCCGTCCTGGCCCTTCTAGCTGTCCTGGCCCTCCGTGCGGGCCGCCTCGAGCGCGGCCGCCAGGCCCTCCGGGTCGCGGGTGGAGAGATAGACGTACGGCGTCGGGTCCTCGGGGTCGGTGACCTGTATCCGGACCGCCCGCGGCACATAGCTGCGCAGCAGCATGAAGGCGCGCGGATCGGCCTTGAACGTGCGCCAGGCGCGCGCCTCCTCCTCGTCGAGCACCTCCGGCGTCCCCAGCGCCGTCGCCGGGATCCGTGCGTCACCCGCGACCAGCGAACCGGACACCACCCGGATCCGCACCGAGCCGTACGACGACACGGCCACCGCCGCCAGCGCGCCCGCGGCGATCACGCCGCCGAGCGTCGGGACGGTGCCCAGCGGGAACATGACCAGACCGCCGCTGAGGCCCAGCAGAGCCGTGATGACCCACCAGGAGCCGGGAGCGGTCAGCCGCTCGTCGAAACGCGGCGCCGAGGCCGCCGGGGCGGGCGGAACGGGGGAGGAGGCGGAAGGCTGCATGCGTCCAAGCTTGGCACGGCGCGACCTGCGCCCGGACTCGCGGGTAAGGTCTGCGCCTGTGACCGCAACATCTCCTCGCCTCACCCCGCCGGCCGACGCCATACCGCCGGTACGCCACCCCGACGCGCCTGCCCCGGGCGAGCCGCTCGGCGCGCACTACGCGCACTGCTTCGGGTGCGGCGGCGGGCAGCCCCACGGACTCCACCTGGAGGCCCGGGCCGGTGAGGGCGTGACCGTCACCGCCGAGTTCACGGTGACCCCCGACCACCAGGGCGCCCCCGGCCTCGCGCACGGCGGCGTCCTCGCCACCGCGCTCGACGAGACCCTCGGCTCCCTGAACTGGCTGCTGCGGGTCATCGCCGTCACGGGACGCCTGGAGACCGACTTCGTCAGGCCCGTCCCCGTCGGCACCGTCCTGCACCTGGAGGCCGAGGTCACCGCCGTGCACGGGCGCAAGATCTACTCGACCGCCGTCGGCCGGATCGGCGGGCCGGAAGGCCCCGTCGCCGTCCGCGCCGACGCCCTCTTCATCGAGGTCAAGGTCGACCACTTCATCGACAACGGCCGCCCGGAGGAGATCCAGGCCGCCATGTCCGACCCCGACCAGGTCCGGCGCGCCCGCGCCTTCGAGGTGAACCCCTGATGAGCAACTCCCCTCTCGACGTCCTGATCCGCCGCGTCGACCCCGACGTGCCGATCCCCGCCTACGGCCACCCCGGCGACGCCGGAGCCGATCTCGTGACCACCGAGGCGGCCGTCCTGGCCCCCGGGGAGCGGGCCGTGCTGCCGACCGGCGTCTCCATCGCGCTCCCCGACGGCTACGCCGCCTTCGTGCACCCGCGCTCGGGCCTGGCCGCCCGCTGCGGAGTGGCCCTGGTGAATGCCCCAGGGACGGTGGATGCCGGGTACCGTGGAGAGATCAAGGTGATCGTGGTCAACCTGGACCCGCGCGAGAGCGTGCGGTTCGAACGGTTCGACCGGATTGCCCAGCTGGTCGTCCAGCAGGTCGAGAAGGTGCGCTTCCACGAGGTGGCGGAGCTTCCCGGCTCGGCGCGGGCCGAGGGGGGCTTCGGGTCCACCGGCGGTCATGCCGCCGTGGACGGCGCAACGGGTGGGAATCGATACGCTTCGGTCGTATCCGACCGGGAAGGACAGTGACGTGTTCGGACGTCGCAAGAAGAACGGTACCGCTGAGGACGCGGCGGGCGAGGCCGAGCAGGTCGTCGACGAGGTCGACACTGACGACACGGCCGGTGGGCCGCGTCGGGTGAACCTTCCGCCGGCGCCCCGGCCCGACGGACCGTGGGACATCGCCGAGGTCTCCAAGCCGGAGGACGGCCGCGTGGACCTCGGCGGAATCTTCGTGCCCGGAGTCGAGGGCATGGAGCTCCGGGTCGAGGTGGCGGGCGACGCGATCGTCGCGGCCACCGTGGTGCTGCAGAACAGCGCCGTACAGCTGCAGGCCTTCGCCGCGCCGAAGAAGGAAGGCATCTGGGGCGAGGTCCGCGAGGAGATCGCCTCCGGCATCACCCAGCAGGGCGGGGTCATCGACGAGGTCGAGGGCCCGCTGGGCTGGGAGCTGCGGGCGCAGGTCCCCGTGCAGCTGCCGGACGGCACCGGCGGTGTGCAGCTGGTGCGTTTCGTGGGCGTCGACGGGCCCCGCTGGTTCCTGCGCGGAGTCATCTCCGGCCAGGGAGCCGTGCAGCCCGAGGCCGCCGGTCTGCTGGAGCAGATCGTCCGGGACACCGTGGTGGTCCGGGGCGAGGGCCCGATGGCCCCGCGCGACCCCATCGTCCTCAAGCTGCCCAACGACGCGCAGATGGTGCCGGACGGCGTGCAGCAGGACGAGCAGGAGGGCTCCCGCTTCTCCGGAGGCATGGGCCAGCTCCAGCGCGGACCGGAGATCACCGAGGTCCGCTGACCCCGTATTCGTACTCTTTCGCGATCTAGGCCGGTGGGCCGCATTCCGGACAACGTGTCCGGAATGCGGCCCACCGGCATGTCCGGACCCTGGTCGTGCGGGCCCTCGGCGGCCCATACTGACGGGCGCACACGTTCGACGAGGGGGAGCACAGCGATGAGTGAGAGCAGCGCCCGGTCCGGCACGGCCGTCGCCGAGGACCCGACCGGCGGACCCATGGTCCGCGTCGAGGAGCTGCGCCGCTCGTACGGTACGGGTGAGGCCGCCGTCCACGCGCTGCGCGGGGTCTCCTTCGACATCCCGCGCGGGGAGCTCGTCGCCCTGAAGGGCCGCTCCGGCTCCGGCAAGACCACCCTGCTCAACCTGGTCGGCGGCCTGGACGCCCCCGACGGCGGCCGGATCACCATCGACGGCACCGACCTCGCGGAGCTCGGCGAGAACGGGCTCCTGGAGCTGCGCCGGGACCGGATCGGCTTCATCTTCCAGTCGTTCGGGCTCATCCCGATCCTGACCGCCGCCGAGAACGTGGGTGTACCGCTGCGGCTGCGCAAGGCCGATCCCAAGATGCGCGAGGAGCGGGTGGCGCTCCTGCTCGCCCTGGTCGGCCTCGCCGACCACGCGGCCCAGCGGCCCGGCGAGCTCTCCGGCGGCCAGCAGCAGCGCGTCGCCATCGCCCGGGCCCTCGCCAACAATCCGGCCCTGCTGATCGCCGACGAGCCGACCGGCCAGCTCGACGCCGAGACCGGACTCGCGGTGATGCACCTGCTGCGCGCGGTGGTCCGCAGCGAGGGTGTGACGGCCCTGGTGGCCACCCACGACGCCCAGCTCCTGGGCCTCGCGGACCGGGTGCTCGAACTGAACGACGGCGAGATCATCGAGCACTGACGGCGGCAGTGGATCAACAGTGGATATCGGATCCAATATCCACTGTCCAATATCCAATATCCGATCCCGCGCCGTCGGCCGCCGGGCCAGGAGCCGTGGGCGCCTCACGGAAGGGCGTAGCGACTCCGCGGGAAAGCGCCAGCCACCTTTCCGCCGGTTCGCTCCCGGAGCCATCAGAATCACGTCAATACAGCTTGTCGCGCTTGCCCCTGGTGCGGAATGTCCGATTCTCTGGACGTAAGGTCATGGCATGGGACGCGGCAAGCTACGGATCTACCTCGGCGCGGCACCGGGCGTCGGCAAGACGTACGCGATGCTCTCCGAGGGGCATCGCCGTGTCGAACGAGGCACCGACTGCGTCGTCGCCCTGGTGGAGCACCACGGACGGCCGCGCACCGAGGTGATGCTGCACGGCCTGGAGCAGGTCCCGCGCGCCACCCTCCAGTACCGGGGTGCCACCTTCACCGAGATGGACGTCGACGCCGTCCTCGCCAGGAAGCCCGCCGTCGCACTCGTGGACGAACTGGCCCACACCAATGTGCCGGGCTCCCGGAACTCCAAGCGCTGGCAGGACGTCGAGGAGCTGCTCGCCGCCGGGATCGACGTCATATCCACCGTCAACATCCAGCACCTCGAATCGCTGGGCGACGTCGTCGAGTCGATCACCGGCGTGCGCCAGCAGGAGACCGTCCCCGACGAGGTCGTGCGCCGCGCGGACCAGATCGAGCTGGTCGACATGTCGCCCCAGGCCCTGCGGCGCCGCATGGCCCACGGCAACATCTACAAACCGGACCGGATCGACGCGTCCCTCGCCAACTACTTCCGCCCCGGCAACCTCACGGCCCTGCGTGAGCTGGCCCTGCTCTGGACCGCCGACCGGGTCGACGAGTACCTCCAGCAGTACCGGGGCGAGCACGGCATCCGCTCCACCTGGCAGGCCCGCGAGCGGATCGTCGTCGGCCTCACCGGCGGCCCCGAGGGCCGTACGCTCATCCGCCGCGCCGCCCGGCTGGCCGAGAAGGGCGCCGGCGGCGAGGTGCTCGCCGTCTACATCGCCCGCAGCGACGGCCTCACGGCCGCCTCGCCCAAGGAACTCGCCGTCCAGCGCACGCTGGTCGAAGACCTGGGCGGAACGTTCCACCACGTCATCGGGGACGACATCCCCTCCGGCCTCCTGGAGTTCGCCCGGGGCGTCAACGCCACCCAGATCGTCCTCGGCTCCAGCCGCCGCAAGACCTGGCAGTACATGTTCGGTCCCGGCGTCGGCCAGACCGTCGCCCGCGAGTCGGGCCCCGACCTCGACGTCCACATCGTCACCCACGACGAGGTCGCCAAGGGCCGCGGCCTGCCCGTCGCCCGGGGCGCCCGGCTCGGCCGCTCCCGGATCATCTGGGGCTGGCTGGTCGGCATCGCGGGCCCCGCGCTGCTCACCCTGCTCCTCACGCACATCGACGCCGACCTCGGCCTCGCCAACGACATGCTGCTGTTCCTTGCGCTGACCGTCGCCTCGGCGCTGCTCGGCGGGCTCCTGCCGGCCCTCGCGTCGGTCGCCTTCGGCTCGTTCCTGCTGAACTGGTTCTTCACCCCGCCGGTGCACCAGCTGACGATCTCCGACCCCAGGAACATCGTCGCCATCGCCGTCTTCTTCGGCGTCGCCGTCTCCGTCGCCTCGGTGGTCGACCTCGCCGCCCGGCGCACCCACCAGGCCGCCCGGCTGCGCGCCGAGTCCGAGGTGCTCTCGTACCTGGCCGGAAGCGTGCTGCGCGGGGAGTCCAGCCTGCCCGCCCTGCTCGAACGCGTCCGGGAGACCTTCTCCATGGAATCGGTCGCCCTCCTCGAACGCGAGAGCGACGTCGAGCCGTGGACCTGCGCGGCGAGCGTCGGACAGCGCCCCGCCGCCCGCCCCGAGGACGCGGACGTGGACATGCCCGTCGGCGAGCACATGGCGCTCGCGCTGACCGGCCGCGTCCTGCCCGCCGAGGACCGTCGTGTGCTCGGCGCCTTCGCCGCCCAGGCCGCGGTCGTCCTGGACCGCCAGCGGCTCGTCGGCGAGGCGGAGAGGGCCCGCAAGCTGGCCGAGGGCAACAAGATCCGCACCTCGCTCCTCGCGGCCGTCAGCCATGACCTTCGTACCCCGCTGGCCGGCATCAAGGCCTCCGTCTCCTCCCTGCGCTCCGACGACGTCGACTGGTCAGAGGAGGACCGGGCGGAACTTCTCGAGGGCATCGAGGACGGAGCGGACCGGCTGGACCATCTGGTCGGTAATCTCCTCGACATGTCCCGGCTCCAGACCGGTACGGTCACCCCCCTTATCCGTCCCATCGACCTGGACGAGGTGGTTCCCATGGCCCTCGGCGGCGTGCCGGACGGGAGTGCCGAGCTGGACATCCCCGAGACCCTGCCGATGGTGGAGGTCGACAAGGGGCTCCTGGAGCGGGTCGTCGCCAACGTCGTCGAGAACGCGGTCAAGTACAGCCCCGACGGGACGCCGGTGACCGTCTCCGCGAGCGCCCTGGGCGACCGGGTCGAGCTGCGCGTCGTCGACCGGGGGCCCGGGGTGCCGGACGAGAGCAAGGAGCGCGTCTTCGAGCCGTTCCAGCGCTTCGGGGACGCCCCGCGGGGCTCCGGCGTCGGCCTCGGCCTCGCGGTCGCCCGGGGCTTCGTCGAGGCCATGGGGGGCACGATCACCGCGGAGGACACCCCTGGTGGCGGCCTCACGATGACGCTGACCCTCAAGGCCGTGAACGGTCAGCTGCCGCCCTCGGACTCCGACCTGCCCACCGCCCGGATCACCACGTGACCCCACGACCCACCCCGCCCTCCGGGACGACCCCGTCCCCCAGCACGACCCCGTCCCCGAGCACGACCCCGTCCTCCCGGACGACCCCGTTCTTCCAGACGTACGAAGCAGAGAGAAGGAAGCCTTCGATGACCCGGGTTCTCGTCGTCGACGACGAGCCGCAGATCGTCCGCGCGCTGGTGATCAACCTCAAGGCGCGCAAGTACGAGGTGGACGCGGCCCCCGACGGCGCCACCGCCCTTCGGCTCGCCGCCGAACGCCACCCCGACGTGGTCGTCCTCGACCTCGGCCTGCCGGACCTCGACGGTGTCGAGGTCATCAAGGGCCTGCGCGGCTGGACCCGAGTGCCGATCCTGGTGCTCTCGGCGCGCCAGACCTCCGACGAGAAGGTCGAGGCCCTCGACGCCGGCGCCGACGACTACGTCACCAAGCCCTTCGGCATGGACGAGCTGCTGGCCCGGTTGCGCGCCGCCGTGCGCAGGGCCGAGCCGGTCGGCGGCGGGGACGACGGCGTCGTGACGGTCGAGACCGAGGACTTCACGGTCGACCTGGCCGCGAAGAAGGTCCACCGGGACGGGCGGGACGTCCGTCTCACGCCGACCGAGTGGCACCTCCTCGAAGTGCTCGTCCGCAACAGCGGGCGCCTGGTGAGCCAGAAGCAGCTCCTGCAGGAGGTCTGGGGCCCGTCGTACGGCACCGAGACCAACTACCTCCGGGTCTACATGGCGCAGCTGCGGCGCAAGCTGGAGGCCGACCCCTCGCACCCGAAGCACTTCGTCACGGAGCCGGGGATGGGCTACCGCTTCGAGCACTGATTCGGGCCGCGCTGACAGGTGGCGCGCTGATGCGGGGCGGTCCGGGGCGATCCGGGCCGGTTCCGCTGCCGTCGGCGGCCGGTACGCTTTCTGTATGAGTGCCGCACCCCGTACAGAGAAGCCGGCCGGGCGCTTCCGCCGGATGCTCGACCGGCTGTCCACCTCGCAGGAGGAGCTGGAGTCCGAAGAGCTCCAGGAGGACGCCGAGGCGTCGGGCTGCACGCGCATCTCGGACTGTTCCGACCGCCAGATAGTCAAGGTGACTGGTACCTTGCGCACGGTCACGCTGCGCCCCCGGGCCGGTGTGCCCGCCCTCGAGGCCGAGCTGTTCGACGGCACGGCCCCGCTGGACGTGGTGTGGCTGGGCCGGCGGTCCATCGTGGGCATAGAGCCGGGCCGCAAGCTGATCGCCTCCGGCCGGATCTCCATGAGCCACGGCCGGCGGGTCCTCTTCAACCCCAAATACGAGCTCCGACCGCTCGGACAGGAGTAGCCGGTGACGTCGCTCGACAAGCCGACGAAGGATCAGACGGATCCGACGGACCAGTCGGATCAGTCGGATCAGGACCGCCGGGCATCGAAGGAGGTCACGGAGGCCGCGCTCTTCGAGGCGTTCGGTGGTCTGCGCGGCATGATCGAGACGGTCGTGCCCGGTCTGCTCTTCGTCACGATCTTCACGATCAACAAGGACCTGCACATCTCGGCGATCGCGGCGCTCGCGGTCTCCCTGGTCCTGGTCGCCGTCCGGCTGATCCGCCGGGACACGGTCAAGCACGCCTTCAGCGGTGTCTTCGGCGTCGCGTTCGGCGTGGTCTTCGCGATGATGACCGGCAACGCCAAGGACTTCTACCTGCCGGGCATGCTGTACACGCTGGGCCTGGCCCTCGCGTACATCATCACGACGATCGCGGGCGTGCCGCTGATCGGCCTCATCCTGGGCCCGGTCTTCAAGGAGAACCTCTCCTGGCGGACCCGTAACCTCGGCCGGAAGAAGGCGTACGCCAAGGCGAGCTGGGCCTGGGGCCTGATCCTGCTCGCCAAGTGCGCGATCCTCTTCCCGCTCTACTGGTGGGCCGACACGACCCAGTTCGGCTGGGTGCTCGTCGCGCTGAAGATCCCGCCGTTCCTGCTCGCGGTGTACCTGACGTGGGTCTTCCTGGCGAAGGCCCCGCCGCCGATCGACGTCTTCGCCGAGATGGAGGCGGAGGAGGCGGCCGAGAAGGCCCGCGAGGAAGCCGCGGCCAGGCAGCCGGAGGCGTAAGCCGTAGGCGTCGTCGTTCGTACGGGGAAGGGCCCGGGACCTCTCAAGGTCCCGGGCCCTTCCCCGTACGGGCACGCGCCGTCAGTTCTTCGGGGCGCCCTCGTCGCGGCGGACCGAGAGGAGGTCCTCCAGCTGCTCCTCGCGGGCCTGGGCGGCCACGAAGAGGAGCTCGTCGCCGGCCTCCAGGGTCTCCTCGGCGGTCGGGGTCAGGACCCGGGAGCCGCGGATGATCGTCACGAGGGAGGTGTCCTGCGGCCAGGCCACGTCGCCCACCGCCGTACCCGCGATAGCCGACTCCGGCGGCAGCGTCAGCTCCACCAGGTTCGCGTCGCCGTGGCTGAAGCGCAGCAGCCGGACCAGGTCGCCGACGCTCACCGCCTCCTCCACCAGGGCCGACATCAGACGCGGCGTCGAGACGGCGACGTCCACGCCCCAGGACTCGTTGAAGAGCCACTCGTTCTTCGGGTTGTTCACTCGGGCGACGACGCGCGGCACGCCGTACTCGGTCTTCGCGAGCAGCGAGACGACCAGGTTCACCTTGTCGTCTCCGGTGGCCGCGATGACCACGTTGCAGCGCTGCAGCGCCGCCTCGTCCAGCGAGGTGATCTCGCAGGCGTCGGCGAGCAGCCACTCCGCCTGCGGCACCCGCTCCACCGAGATGGCCGTGGGCGCCTTGTCGATCAGCAGGATCTCGTGGCCGTTCTCCAGGAGCTCGCCCGCGATGGAACGGCCCACCGCACCCGCGCCCGCGATTGCGACACGCATCAGTGACCGCCCTCCTCAGGACCCTCGGCGAAGGCCGCCTCGACCTTGCCGATCTCGTCGATACGCATCATCACGTGCACGAGGTCGCCCTCCTGCAGCACCGTCTGCGAGGAGGGGATGACCGCCTCGCCCAGCCGGGTGAGGAATGCCACGCGTACGCCTGTCTCGTCCTGCAGCTTGCTGATCTTGTGGCCGATCCACGCCGCGGAGGTGTGCACCTCCGCCAGCTGCACGCCACCGCTCGGGTCGCTCCACAGCGGCTCCGCGCCGGACGGCAGCAGCCGCCGCAGCATCTGGTCGGCGGTCCAGCGGACCGTCGCGACCGTCGGGATGCCGAGCCGCTGGTAGACCTCGGCGCGCCGGGGGTCGTAGATCCGGGCCGCCACGTTCTCGATGCCGAACATCTCGCGCGCGACCCGCGCCGCGATGATGTTCGAGTTGTCGCCGCTGCTCACGGCGGCGAAGGCGCCGGCCTCTTCGATCCCCGCCTCACGCAGGGTGTCCTGGTCGAACCCGACGCCCGTGACACGGCGTCCGCCGAAACCGGAGCCGAGACGGCGGAAAGCCGTCGGGTCCTGGTCCACGACCGCGACGGTGTGCCCCTGCTGCTCCAGGGTCTGCGCGAGAGCGGCTCCCACTCGCCCGCAGCCCATGATGACGATGTGCACGTCCCCTTACCCCGCACTCCTGATCGTCTTGCTGACCTGCGAAAACACCCTGCTCACAACTTTCCTCACCCGACTGGCCCGGGCCGTGGCGGGCAGCGCCCTGCCGTGCTGCCCGGTCCGAGCTTATGCGGCAACCCCGGGCGGGACCGCATCCGAGGCCCCTGTCAGGTCGCGGCCAGGGAGATTCGGTGTGGATGGGGGCCCGAGGTGAGCCTGACGAATTCCTAACGCTTACGATCCTCTGCGTGTCCAAACTGACCGACCTGCCCAAACGCATCCTGATCGGACGGGCTCTGCGCAGCGACAAGCTCGGGGAGACCCTGCTCCCGAAGCGCATCGCCCTCCCCGTCTTCGCCTCCGACCCGCTGTCCTCGGTGGCGTACGCACCCGGCGAGGTGCTGCTCGTCCTGTCGATCGCGGGTCTGTCGGCCTACCACTTCAGCCCGTGGATCGCGCTGGCCGTCGTCGTCCTGATGTTCACGGTCGTCGCCTCCTACCGCCAGAACGTGCACGCCTATCCGAGCGGCGGCGGCGACTACGAGGTCGCCAACACCAACCTCGGCCCGAAGGCCGGTCTGACCGTCGCCAGCGCGCTGCTCGTCGACTACGTCCTGACCGTCGCCGTCTCGATCTCCTCCGGAATCGAGAACCTCGGCTCGGCCGTCCCGTTCGTCGTCGAGAACAAGGTCCTCTGCGCGGTCGCCGTCATCCTGCTGCTCACGCTGATGAACCTGCGCGGGGTCAAGGAGTCGGGCAGCCTCTTCGCCATCCCGACGTACGTCTTCGTCGTCGGCGTCTTCATCATGATCGCCTGGGGCGCGTACAAGGGGATCGTCCTCGACGACACCATGAAGGCGCCCACCGCCGACTTCGAGATCAAGCCCGAGCACGAGGGCCTGGCCGGCTTCGCGCTGGTCTTCCTGCTGCTCCGCGCCTTCTCCTCCGGCTGCGCCGCCCTCACCGGCGTCGAGGCGATCTCCAACGGCGTCCCCGCCTTCCGCAAGCCGAAGTCGAAGAACGCGGCCACGACGCTCGCCCTCATGGGCGGCCTGGCCGTCACCATGTTCTGCGGCATCATCTTCCTGGCGATGGCCACCGACGTACGGATGGCCGAGAACCCGGCGCACGACCTGCTGAGCAACGGGCAGCCGGTCGGCGAGAGCTACGTACAGGACCCGGTGATCTCCCAGGTCGCCGCGGCGGTCTTCGGCGACGGAACGTTCCTTTTCGTGGTCCTCGCCGCCGCCACGGCGCTCGTCCTCTTCCTCGCCGCCAACACGGCGTACAACGGCTTCCCGCTCCTCGGCTCGATCCTCGCCCAGGACCGGTACCTGCCGCGCCAGCTGCACACCCGCGGCGACCGGCTCACCTTCTCCAACGGCATCGTGCTCCTCGCCGGCGCCGCGATGCTGCTGGTGTGGGTCTACGGAGCCGACTCGACGAAGCTGATCCAGCTGTACATCGTCGGCGTCTTCGTCTCGTTCACCCTCAGCCAGACCGGCATGGTCCGGCACTGGAACCGGCACCTGAAGACCGAGAAGGACCCGGCCAAGCGCCGCCACATGATCCGCTCCCGCGCGATCAACGCCTTCGGCGCCTTCTTCACCGGCCTGGTCCTGGTCGTCGTCCTCGCCACGAAGTTCACCCACGGCGCCTGGGTCGCGCTGCTCGGCATGGTGATCTTCTACGGGACGATGTCGGCGATCCGGCGCCACTACGACTCGGTGGCGGAGGAGATCGCGGCGGCCGAGGAGCGCCCCGACGAGTACGTCCGGCCCTCCCGCGTCCGTTCCGTGGTCCTCGTCTCCAAGCTGCACAAGCCGACGCTGCGCGCCCTCGCGTACGCGAAGCTGCTGCACGCCCACGAGCTGGAGGCGCTGAGCGTCAACGTCGACCCGGCCGAGACCAAGGCGCTGCGGGAGGAGTGGGACCGGCGCGGGATCAACGTACCGCTGAAGATCCTCGACTCGCCGTACCGCGAGATCACCCGGCCGGTCATCGAGTACGTCAAGAACATCCGCCGCGAGAGCCCGCGGGACGCCGTCTCGGTCTACATCCCCGAGTACGTCGTCGGCCACTGGTACGAGCACCTGCTGCACAACCAGAGCGCCCTGCGGCTCAAGGGCCGGCTGCTCTTCACCCCGGGCGTGATGGTCACCTCGGTCCCGTACCAGCTCCGCTCGTCCGAGGCCGCGAGGAAGCGGGCCCGGAAGAGGCAGGACTGGAACGCGCCGGGTTCGGTGCGGCGCGGCCCGGTCGAGAAGCGCACGAAGGAACCGGCCGGAAAGGGCACGTAGACTGGTGGGCTGCCGCCTGGCTCGCTGCCGCGAGCGGCAGCCCACCTCCCTCTTCCCCTGGAGTCACCCGATCATGCAGAACGCACCTGTTCCTTCGTTGGTCGGGGAAGAGTACGAGGTCGAGGTCGGTCCGGTGGCGCACGGCGGCCACTGCATCGCGCGGACGGAGGGCGGCCGGGTCCTCTTCGTCCGGCACGCGCTGCCGGGCGAGCGGGTCGTGGCGAAGGTGACGGAGGGCGACGAGACCTCCCGCTACCTGCGCGCGGACGCGATCACGGTCCTGGACGCCTCCAAGGACCGGGTGGAAGCCCCCTGCCCCTTCGCCGGCCCGGGCAAGTGCGGCGGCTGCGACTGGCAGCACGCCAAGCCGGGCGCACAGCGCCGCCTCAAGGGCGAGGTCATCGCCGAGCAGCTCCAGCGCCTCGCCGGGCTCACCCCGGAGGAGGCCGGCTGGGACGGCACCGTGATGCCGGCCGAGGGCGACAAGCTCCCGGTGGGCGAGGTCCCGCAGTGGCGCACCCGCGTGCAGTACGCGGTCGACGTCGAGGGCCACGCGGGCCTGCGCCGGCACCGCTCGCACGAGGTCGAGGTGATCGACCACTGCATGATCGCGGCTCCCGGCGTCACGGAACTCGGCATCGAGAAGCGCACCTGGGAGGGCATGGCCTCGGTGGAGGCCATCGCGGCGACGGGCTCGGGCGACCGCCAGGTCATCCTGACCCCCCGCCCCGGAGCCCGCCTCCCCCTGGTGGAACTGGACAAGCCGGTCTCGGTCCTCCGCGTCGAGGAGAACGACGGCGGCGTGCACCGGGTCCACGGCCGCGCCTTCGTCCGCGAGCGCGCCGACGACCGCACGTACCGCGTCGGCAACGGCGGCTTCTGGCAGGTCCACCCGAAGGCCGCCCAGACCCTGGTCCTCGCGGTCATGCAGGGCCTGATGCCCCGCAAGGGCGACTCGGCCCTGGACCTCTACTGCGGCGTCGGCCTCTTCGCGGGCGCGATCGCCGACCGCGTCGGCGACCAGGGCGCGGTCCTGGGCATCGAGTCCGGCAAGCGCGCGGTCGAGGACGCCCGCCACAACCTCGAGGCCTACGACCGCGTGCGCATCGAGCAGGGCAAGGTGGAGACCGTCCTCCCGCGCACCCGCATCACGGAGGTGGACCTCATCGTCCTGGACCCGCCCCGCGCGGGCGCCGGCAAGCAGACGGTCAAGCACCTCGCAGGCCTGGGCGCCCGCCGCATCGCCTACGTCGCGTGCGACCCGGCGGCCCTGGCCCGCGACATCGCCTACTTCAAGGAGGGCGGCTACCGGGTACGGACGCTGCGGGCGTTCGACTTGTTCCCGATGACGCATCACGTGGAGTGCGTGGCGATTCTGGAGCCTGTCACAAAGGGCTCCTGACCTGCGATTTTTCGGATTCGGTAGCAACTCCACCTGTTTTCATCCCGACAACAGGTGGAGGCCGTCGCTCACCACTACGGTCGCCTGGCCTGCGGTTTTAGGTGGCGAACGAAGGGGCGCGGCCGTAGTCCCGCTGGATCGCCCAGTGCCTTGACGCTCGAATGACGCTCATCCAGCGCCATTGCTGACGGTCCGTCAGTGGAAGTTGGTCCCTGCTTTGGTCGCCATGAATGGCGTTCCGGGGCAGCCTTCTTAGGGAGTCAAGATCGCAGCAGGCCGCCCCGGAGCGAGGCAGGTTTCGGCAAGCATAGGTGTGCAGATGTCACCTTGTGTGATGGCATGCGGGGGGGGAGAGAGCTCAGCGCGGACTGTAGCGGCATGGGACGCTTGCGCTCGGTCGGCGTGCCAGCGCACCGGCCAGCGATGGAATTGCGCGTGCAGCGCTCAGAGCTGCTGCCGATCTCTGCTGGGTAAATTCCGGGCCGCCCTCGTTGTCTGAGGTCGGAGTAGCAGCCTGGAGCAGTTCAGCGTCGGATAGCGACGACCTCTACCTCTGCGTTCATCGCCCGCAAGCGACGTGCCGACTGGAGGAGGGAGACCTGGGCGAAAGCGAAGAGAGAATCGACAGTGATCTCCTTTCCGTCCTTGAGGAGGATGGCGAGCACGACCTTCAGCGTGCCGAAGTCGCTCAGGAGGCGGTGGTCGGGAGTACGGTCCGCAACCTGCCTCAGGAAAGCGCTGCGGATGGCTTCGTCGCTGCGCAGGGTTTCGACGGCAGTGACCGCCTGGGCGAAGAGGTGGTTCAGCGGCGCGGTGCCGTTGCTGCTGGTGGCCTTCTTGACGCAGATCAGCTGGTTGTCCGGGCCGAGGACATCGCAGATCTCCAGTCCGCCACCGTTGAACTTGTCGGTGACGATGTTCTTCTTGTCGAACAGGAGATAGCCCTCCTGGCCTGCCGCCTGCTTGTTGTACCAGTCCTCATCGTGAGAGTCCCGCCCCTTGGCGTTCGGTACTCCCTTCGGCCAGGCCGGCAGCTGGACGCTGGATGGCTTGCCCAGTAGCTCCCGGAGCTCTTCCTCCAACGTCTCGAGGAAGCCAGCTCCCACCTCGTACCACTTTCCGTGGCCGTAGAAGTACCGCGACGTTCCCACGGGGACGTCCGCGATGAGCCATTCCTTGCCGGTGGTGGCGGCGCTGGCCGGCGTCTTCAGGTCGTCGTCGCTGAACATGACGACCCGTACCTGGCCGAGCGCCTTGAGGCGCTCGCCCTCTGTCTTGTCCGAGACGAACTCGAGGAGGACAGGAAGGTCCAGGTTGGTGACGTCGATGCTGCGGCTCCCCGAGCTTATCCGGAACGCCTGAGCGGAGCCGAAGCCCTCCTGGCAACTATCCGGAACTCCCAGCGTGAGCCGCGGTTGACTCGGGTCGGCGAGCATGCCCTCAAGGACTGCCTGGGCATCTACCGCCTTGCGGCTGCGGTTGTCCAGCGTGCGGAGCCGATCGACGAAGCCCAGTTCGGGCAGCGGATCCGGGCGCGAGCAGACCTCCTCTATCGCGCGCAGGTCGTTGAGGAATTCCTCCGGCGTGGTGGCCAGCGGCAGCTTGATGGTCGACTCTGAGCACTCGACCCGAACGTGCTTGGAGGTGCCGGAGGGCAGTGAGGTCAACGGGATGCCGCTGATCGTTCCGCAGATACGGCGGACGACTGCGCCGAACCGGTCGAGGCCGAAGCCGTCGATACGCTCCCCCCGGGCAACGGAGTACTCGTCGACACGCCCTCGCCCGTCCATGATCTGGTTGCGCACCTTGATGATGCCGTCCTCGTCAAGGCAGCGGGTGGCGAACTCCAGGCCGAACTCATCATCACGGTAGTACGGGTCCAGCATGTGCTGGCCGACCCCGTAACTCAGGGCGTACAGGCCGCGCTCGGTACGCATGAGCACCAGGCCCGCAGCGGAGTGATTCCGTTCGTTGACCTCCAGGCCGGTGATCCGCTCGACAGCTGGGCACCAGTCGGCGCGATCTCGGGGGATTCCCCCGTTCACCAGCAGGCCGGTGACGCCCTCCCAGGCGAACTCGCGGACTTGGTATCCGGGTCTGTCGAGATAGTGGGGGCGCACAAGGGTGCGAAGTTCTACCTCGCCACCGTTGGGAACAGTGAGTCGGTGAAGTGTGGACTTACGGGTGCCGGTGCTGCTCTTCTCCATAGAGGCCACGTCATGCTCCTTTGAGTCGAGGTGCCGGAGGTCGGTGCCACGGGGTCGTTCTCCTCGATCCGCGTGACTTCGTGCTCACGCCCGGTTCTCCTACGTGTGCCGGCTGCCGTGTGCCGTGTGCCGTGTGCCGTGCGCGGTGTCGGAGTCCTTGGCGCGTGACACCCAGTGAACAGGAGCTAGTTAACGCCGTCAACAGAATGTAACTTGAAAGTTCGAGCGTGAACGGTGTACGGTCGCGCCATGACCGTAGGAAACGAGGCTCCTGATGCCACGGCGACCGCTGCGGAGATCGCGCGGTTGGCAGGCGTGACGCGTGCCGCGGTGTCCAACTGGCGCAGGCGTCGTTCGGACTTCCCCACACCCGTAGGTGGCACCTCGGCGAGTCCCCTGTTCTCGCTCGCCGAGGTACGGCAGTGGCTGGAAGGGCAGCGCGGCGGGCCGGAGGTCAGCGGGGAGGTCCGGCTCTGGCAGGCGCTGCGCGGCGCCTATGGTGAGGAAATGGCCGGGGCGCTGGCTGCTCTTGGGGAATATCTCCGGGGCGATGCGGAAGACCTCGCTGACCAGGCCGCCCGAGAGGCGGTGGATCGGCTGGTCGCGGTCCGGACGCCTACCGAGGTGATGGATGCTCTAGTCGCCCGTCTGCTGGAGTCCACCGCGCGCGCCGCGTTGGATGGGGCCTCGACATTGCGCCTGGCTCGTGCGGTCCGAGAATTCGCTGGTGAGACCTCAGGCACCGTCTTTGACCCTGCGTGTGGCATAGGATCGCTCCTCGTTGCGGTGGGCGGCGGTGCGGTCCGAGGCAGGCTGGGGCAGGACACACAGGCGGATGCGGCACGCGTAGCCCAGGTGCGCGCGGCCTTGGCTGCCACTGGGGCGGCGGCGCCGCTTCAGGTGGTGGTAGGCGACTCGTTGCGGGCTGACGCGTTCCCCGATCTTCGCGCGGACCTGGTCGTGTGCGAGCCTCCGACGGCCGTGGCCGACTGGGGCCGCGAACAGCTTCTCATCGATCCGCGCTGGGAAGCGGGTGTGCCCTCGCGCGGGGAGAGCGAACTCGCCTGGCTTCAGCATTGCTACCACCACACGGCACCCGGCGGGCGGGCCGTGGTGGTCCTGCCGGCGTCGGTCGCCCATCGCCGCTCCGGTCGCAGAATCCGTGCGGAGTTGCTGCGCCGCGGCTGCGTAACCGCAGTGGTGGCTCTACCGCCCGGCCTCGCTGCCAGTCACGCACTACCGCTACACCTGTGGCTGCTGGCCCGTCCCTCTATCCCCGGGCGGGCGGCGGGGACTATTCGGATGGTGGACCTCAGTACCAACAGCCCGGACGGGCCGTGGGACCCTCAGCCGCATCAGGAGACGGAGGTGCCGCTGATCGATCTGCTGGACAACGAGGTGGACCTCACGCCCAGCCGCTACGTACGCGAGCCGGAACCCGACTACGCGGTGGAGTACGCCAAGCTGCGCGAGGATCTCGACACGCGCCTGAGTCGCCTGCGGGCGCTGCTTCCCGAGCTGCCACCGCGTGGCCGGGCCGACGCCCTGGACGATGGCGTCCCGGTGGCGGTGAGCGACCTGCTGGCTGCCGGCCTGGTCAGCCTGGACGGTGACGAGCTCATCTCCGTCAGCGACCAGTTGGACCCCGACTACGTGCGTGGATTCGCCAGCAGCGCGGCGAACGTCCGTCGTAGCACGTCCTCCTCGGGTACGTTCCGAGCGGACCTGCAGGCGGCGCGCCTACCCCGCATGGACGTTGAGCGACAGCATCGCTACGGCGACGCCTTTCGCTCGTTGGGTGCGTTCGAGCACGAACTTGCCGAACTCGCCAAAATGGGCGACCGGGCTGCGCGGCTCGCCCGCGACGGCCTCACCGGCGGCGCACTCGATCCGCCGCCAACCCGTGTCGGCGGCAACGCCGAACACCAGAGCACGACGACCGACGGAGACGCCGCAGTGGGGCGAGAGGACAGGACACTTTGAGCAAGAACCAGGAACTGGCCGACTTCATCTGGTCGGTGGCCGACCTCCTGCGCGGTGACTACAAGCGCTCGGAGTACGGAAAGGTCATCCTGCCGCTGACGGTGTTGCGCCGACTGGACTGCGTCATGGCCCCGACCCGTCAGGCCGTGTGGGACCGGGCGGCCTCCTACACCGGGGAGAACAAGGACGGGCTGCTGCTGGCAGCGTCCAAACTCAAGTTCTACAACCTGTCCGAGCAGACCTTCGACACGATCAGCAACGACGCAGCTAACGTGGCGAAGAACCTCAAGGACTACATCCGGGGATTCTCCTCGGAGGCCACTGAGATCATCAACCGCTACGAGTTCCACCTCCAGATCGACCGCCTGGACAACGCCGATCTGCTCTACCAGGTGGTGCGGAAGTTCGCCGGCCTGGATCTGAGCTTCAAAGCCGTGGACAACCACGACATGGGTTACGTCTTCGAGGAGCTGATCCGCAAGTTCGCCGATGCCTCCAACGAGACCGCCGGTGAGCACTTCACCCCGCGCGAGGTCATCGAGCTCATGGTCGAGCTGCTGCTCGCCCCGGACGACGACCGGCTGAACGGAGAGGGCCAGGTCGTCAAGATCCTCGACCCGGCTTGCGGCACCGGCGGCATGCTCTCGGCAGCTGAAGAGCACATCCGCAAGCTGAACCCGCGCGTGCGAGTCAACCTGTTCGGACAGGAGCTGAACGCCGAGTCGTACGCGATCTGCCGCTCCGACATGCTTCTGAAGGGCCACACGGCCAAGAACATCCGCTTCGGCAACTCCTTCAGCCAGGACGGCCACGACGGCGAGACCTTCAACTACATGCTCGCCAACCCGCCCTTCGGTGTGGAGTGGAAGAAGGTCGAGAAGGCCGTACGCCAGGAGCACGAGGACCGGGGATTCGACGGCCGCTTCGGAGCCGGCCTGCCTCGGATCAACGACGGATCGCTGCTGTTCCTGCAGCACATGATGAGCAAGATGCAGCCGCTCAAGAAGGACGAGGCGGGCGACGAGGCCGGCGGCACCCGCCTGGCCATCGTCTTCAACGGCTCCCCGCTGTTCACCGGTGGCGCTGGGTCGGGCGAGTCGGAGATCCGTCGGTGGATCATCGAGCATGACTACCTGGAGGCGATTGTCGCCCTCCCGGACCAGCTCTTCTACAACACGGGTATCTCCACGTACTTCTGGATCGTCACCAACCGCAAGCCCGCCGACCGCAAGGGCCGCGTGATCCTGCTCGACGCACGCGACCAGTGGTCGAAGATGCATAAGGGTCTCGGCGAGAAGCGCAAGAAGATCACCAGGGCGCAGATTGGACGCATCGGCGCGATTTACCGCGACGCGCTGAGCATCGCTGGCGACGAGAGCCATCCGGACCACGGACGGGTGAAGCTCTTCGCCAACCGGAAGTTCGGCTACCAACGCATCGCAGTGGACCGGCCGCTCAAGCTCCGCTTTGAGCTGACCGAGGACAGCCTTGATCAGCTCGGGGCGTCGGCCGCCGTGAAGAAGGCGGTCGGGAGCGAGGCGGCGGTCGAGCTGTTGTTGGCCGCGCTCAAGCCGCTGCTCGGATCGCAGTGGGCCACCAAGGCTGAGGCGTGGGACGCCCTGCGGACGGCGATGGTCGCCGGCGGCGTCCTGTGGCCCTCCGTTGCGCCGTTCCAGAAGGCCCTGCGCGACGCGGTGGGCGTGACCGATCCGGAAGGCGAGGTCCAGCTTGTTAAGGGCAAGCCCGAGCCCGACCCCGACCTGCGCGACAACGAGAACGTCCCGCTCGACGAGGACATTGACGAGTACTTCGCCCGCGAGGTGCTGCCTCATGTCCCGGATGCCTGGATCGCGGAGACCCGCAACCCGAAGACGAAAGAGATGGAGCGGTTCAAGCTGGGGTATGAAATCCCATTCACGCGCCAGTTCTACACCTACACGCCACCGCGGCCTCTGACGGAGATTAACGCGGAACTGAAGTCGTTGGAGGCAGAAATTCAGGCACTTTTGGGAGCGGTGACAGGGTGAACCCGGCGCGATTTGATCAGTCGATTCTCTCGCCAGTTGCCTGGCCCTCGACTTGGCGCACAGTTCCTCTGTGGGCGATGTTTGACCGCATCAAAGACATCGGGCATCCACATGAGGAACTGCTCAGCGTATATCGCGACCACGGCGTAGTGAAGCGGGAAGGTCGAGACGACAACTTTAACAAAGCTGCGCCTGACCGTAACATTTACCAGCTAATCGGCTCAGGATGGCTGGTGGTGAATCGGATGAAGGCTTGGCAGGGGTCAGTCGGCATCTCCCCATACCGTGGCATCGTCTCCGGGCACTACATTTGCTTTCGCCCGAACCATCACGAGAACGGTCGCTTCCTTAACTGGCTTCTTCGTTCGGGAATCTATGCAACGGAATTTGCCTCGCTGTCGCGTGGGGTGCGCCCAGGGCAGGTGGAAATCGACAATGACCTGCTGCGAGTGCTTCCAGTGAAGCTTCCTCCTGTGGACGAGCAGCGACGCATCGCCGACTTCCTCGACGCTGAGACTGGGTACATCGACGCTCTCCTTGACGCCCGTAGGCGTCAGCTCGACAGCCTCAAAGAGCTTTGGGTGTCACGCCTGGCTGCCAGAGTGGAGAGCCTGATCACGGAGCATGGAATTGTCCGTCTCCGGAGGGTCGTTCGCTCCGTCGAGCAGGGGTGGAGCCCGCAGTGCGAAGATGCACCCGCCGGGCCGGACGAGTGGGCAGTGCTGAAGACGAGCTCCGTGAGTTCGGGCGTCTTTCGTCCTATGGAGCACAAGCGGCTCCCCAGTACCTTGCGCCCTGATTTCCGCTACCGGATCCTTGATGGCGACCTTCTCATGACGCGCGGAAGTGGGTCGGCCGAACATGTTGGGGTGTCTACAGTGGCTCATACAGAGGGGCGAAATCTACTCCTGAGCGACCTCCTCTATCGTGTTCGTACAGATCTTGAATGGAGTCCTGAGTTTGTGGCCTTGATGTTGCGTAGCCGCCCGGTGAGAGGCTTTATGTCATTGCTGATGCGGGGGCAATCGGGGCAGACCATCAAGTTGAGGTCCGAAGATATCAAGGAAATCCACATCCCATCTGTTCCTGTTGGACAGCAACTGCAAATCGCGGCTGATCTCGCAGCTGAGGAGCGGCGTATCGAAGCCACCAGGGCTGCCATCGAGACGTCTTCTGCACTGCTTTCGGAGAGACGCCAAGCGTTGATCACTGCTGCCGTCACCGGCCAGCTCGACGTCGCCACAGCCCGCCCCGCGCACGACCGTGACCTCTGAGGGGGATTCAGATGAACGACGCCCGCGTATACACCGAGAAGGCATTTGAGAACGCCGTGGAAGCGGCACTGCTGCGCAGCGGCTGGCAGCGCGGGCTGTCGAACACCTACAACCCCACGCTCGGTATCGACACCTCCGAGCTGGTCGCGTTCCTCGGAGCGTCGCAGAACGACGCGTGGTTGGCCCTCCAGGCCGCGTACGGCGAGGACGAAGAGCAGGCCATCGGTCGGTTCGCCAAGCGGGTGGCGCGGGAGATCGACTCCCGCGGCCTGCTGGACGTACTGCGTCGGGGCGTGAATGACCGGAACGTGAAGATCCAGCTTGCGTACTTCCGTCCCGCGCACACCCTCGCCGCCGACGCCTTGGACGAGTACAACGCCAACCGGCTCACCTTCGTGCGCCAGTTCCACTACTCCGCCGCGCGCCCGGCCGACAGCCTCGACATGGCTCTCTTCCTCAACGGACTCCCCGTCGCCTCGGTGGAGTTGAAGAACGGGCTGACCGGTCAGACCGTCGAGGACGCCAAGCGGCAGTACCGCCGCGACCGCGACCCGAAGGAACTGTTCTTCGCCAAGCGCAGCCTGGTCCACTTCGCGGTCGATCCGACGCTGGCATTTCTGACGACCCGCCTGGCCGGCGACGCCACCCGCTTTCTCCCCTTCAACACCGGATCCGGTGGCCCTGGCCGGATGGGCGGTGCGGGCAACATCCCGGCCTCGACGGATGGGACGTACCCCACCTCGTACCTCTTCGACGAGGTGTGGGCCCGAGACAACTGGCTGGAGCTGCTGCAACGGTTCCTGCATGTCGAGGACGCCGCCGCGAAGGCCGGCCGGGCGCCGTCGCACAAGCCGGGTAGCGCGCACACACAGCCGTTGATCTTCCCGCGTTTCCACCAGTGGGACGCGGTGCGCAAGCTCATCGCGCACGCGGCCCGCCACGGTGCAGGGGAGAACTACCTGATCCAGCACTCCGCCGGCTCGGGCAAGTCCAACACCATTGCCTGGCTCGCGCACCACCTGTCCAGCCTGCACACCTCCCACGACCCTGGGCAGATCGCACCTGCCGCGCTCGCCTCCGGTTTGGGGGCGAACAAGCTGGTCTTCGACAAGGTCATCGTCATCACCGACCGGCGGGTACTGGACAAGCAGCTCCAGGACACCATCTACCAGTTCGACCACAAGGCCGGTGTGGTCGTGCGGATCGACGAGAACTCCCAGCAACTCGCGGACGCGCTGACCGGGCCGACGGCCCGGATCGTGATCACCACGGTGCAGAAGTTCCCCTTCGTCCTGGACAAGGTCGCCGGACTGGGCGGCCAGCGCTACGCGGTGATCATCGACGAGGCGCACTCCTCGCAGGGCGGGGAGAGCGCGGCGGCCTTGAAGAAGGCCCTGGGACGTCTCGGCTCGGACGCGGTGGACGAGGACGGCGACCCGCTGACGGCCGCGGCCCTGGCGCGCGGCAAGCAGCCGAACCTGTCCTTCTTCGCGTTCACGGCCACCCCCAAGGCGAAGACGATCGACCTCTTCGGCACCCCTTACGCGAATCCCGGCTCGGGGGAGCAGGAGAAGGGACCGTTCCACGTCTACTCGATGCGGCAGGCCATCGAGGAGGGCTTCATCCTCGACGTTCTCGGCAACTACATCACTTACGCCACGTACTTCAAGCTCCAGGAGGCCGCCGCCGATGAGGCGGAGCAGCAGGTGGACCCACGCAAGGCCCGCTCGCGGCTGGTGAGGGCCGCGCTGATGTCGGAGGCGTCGATGGCCTCCCGGGCGAAGATCGTCGTCGACCACTTCCGGTCGCACTCCAGCCCGCGACTCGGCGGCCGGGCCAAGGCGATGGTCGTCACCTCCGGCCGTGACCACGCCGTACGGCTGTACCAGGCCATGCGGGCCTACATCGACCAGCGCGGCTTCACTGACTGCGGCACCTTGGCCGCGTTCTCCGGGGCCCTGACCATCGATGGGATTGAGTACACCGAGGCCAAGCTCAACGGCTTCCCCGAACGCGAACTGCCAGCACGGTTCGGCTACACCCGCGCGGACGACCCGAACCCGCCTTCCGTGCCGAAGCCCGAGCACCGCATCCTCGTTGTTGCCGAGAAGTACCAGACTGGCTTCGACCAGCCGCTGCTGACCACCATGTACGTGGACAAGGTCCTGGTGAAGCTGGCCGCGGTGCAGACGCTTTCCCGGCTCAACCGCACCCACCGGCTCAAGACCACCGAGGACCTGTTCATCCTCGACTTCGCCAACCGGCCCGAGGACATCGAGCAGGCTTTCCAGCAGTACTACGAGGCGTCGGTCAGCGAGCCCACCGACCCCAACCTCCTGTTTGACCGCGAGCGCGAGGTGATGGCCTACCAGCTCCTGGTGGAAGCAGAGATGGATGCCTTCGTTACTGCGTACTTCGCGGCCTTCCAAGGCGGCTCGGCCACCGACACCGCCATCATGAAGGCCCACGCCCGCCTCTACGGCTACTTGCAGCCCGCCCTGGACCGCTTCAACGCCCTCAACGCCAGCGAACCAGACACCGCCGCCGAATTCCGCCGCGCCCTGGACTCCTACACCAAGGCGTACGGCTGGCTCTCCCACGTCATCGGATTCGAGAACCTCGAACTGGAACGGCTCTACCAGTACGGCCGCTTCCTGCTGCGCCGCCTTCCCGCACCCGCCCGCAGCGCCGGCGCCGACATAGGGACGGCCGCCCCGAGCCACATGCGCATCGCTCAGACAGGCACCCCGGAGCTGCGCCTGGAGGCGGCGGGTGCGCAGGTACTGCCTGGCCTGGTACCCGAGGCGGCCGGAGCGGTAGCCGAGGCGGAGGAGATGTCGCTGGCCGAGGTGATCCAGTCCGTCAACGACGAGTACGGGACCGGGCTGTCCACCACCGACCAGATCCTCCTCGGTCAACTCGTTGTTGCTGTCAGCGAGGACCCCGAACTCCGGGCCATCGCCCTGCACCAGGACCAGGAAGTCTTCGGCGGAGAACTGGAGAAGGACCTCGACCGGATCGTCATCGACCAGGCGGCGTCCAACGACGCCCTGATGGTCCGCTACTTCGACGACGCCGACGTCAACCGCCTGTTCAAGCAGGTCGCGACCCAGCAGGCGTACCAACTCATCCGACGCCCGGTCCGCCGCGAGGCCGAGCGCCGCGCCACGGAGCAGCGGGCCGCCGAGCTCAAGTCGTCCGGAAGCCGTCAGGCGGAACCGCCGACCGCATAGCCTGTGCTCTGCAGCATGTCAGGCAAGAGGCCGAACGGGGTGGTCACGCTCCGACCACACAGAGAGGGACCTCGCATGATGCAGGGCGGCACGCCGAGCTTCGACGCCGGCGTACCGGCCCGCGTGATCGCGGGCCGGTACCGGCTGCACACGCCCATCGGCGCGGGCGGAATGGGCGAGGTCTGGCAGGCGTACGACGAGCGCCTGGACCGCCGGGTCGCGGTCAAGATGATGCTGGCCGAGAGCCCGGTCCCGCCAGGGTTGCAGGGCGCGGCCTTCGAGGAGACCCTGCAGACCCGCCGCGCCCGATTCCTGCGCGAGGTCCAGATCACCGCCGGCATCGAACAACTAGGTGTGCCGGCCGTCTACGACACCGGAACCGACGAGGCCAGCGGACGGCTGTTCGTCGTCATGCAGCTCCTGCAGGGACGCGAACTGCAGACGTTCATCGACGAGACCGACTACGAAAGCGAGACGGTCCCCGTCTCCTGGGCCGCTGCCGTCGGCGCCCAGATTGCCTCCGTCCTTGACACAGTGCACCACCACGACGTCGTTCACCGCGACATCAAACCGTCCAACCTGATGCTCACCCCCGGAGGCGTGGTCAAGGTCCTCGACTTCGGCGTCGCCGCCCTGCGCGGAATCGGCACCTTGCCCCGCCTCACCCAGGTCGGCATGACCGTAGGCACCCCGCCCTACATGTCCCCGGAGCAGAGCCTGGCCAACGCTGTCGGCCCCGCCGCAGACGTGTACGCGCTCGCCTGCGTGCTCCACGAACTCCTCACCGGAAAGCCGCCGTTTACCCCCGACGACAGCCGCTCCCACATGTGGCACCACGTCCACACCCCGCCTCCGCCCATCCGCACCCTGCGCCCGGATGTGCCGGCCGACATCGAGAAGCTCCTGCTGGCGATGCTCACCAAGGAAGCCGAGCAGCGTATGGATGCGATGGCGGTCTACGACACCCTGCTGCCCTTCGTCCACGCCTCCACCGGCACCGCCGCTACGACCGACGAGGGCATGCTCGACCCCCGTCTTCCGTTCCTGCGACCCTTCGGCGGCCGGGAGCCCAGCCCTAGTGTCTCCGCCTCGTACACACCCACAGTCGTCGTTCCCTCACCGTGGGCGCCCTCAGTGGCAGGCGCGTCGCAGGGGCCGGCGACAGACCCTGCTGCACTGACCGAGCAGGAGGCGGACGCGGTCTCCGACCGGGCGGCGGGGCTGGCTCAGCAGGGCCAGTTCACGCAGGCAGCTGACGCACTGGCCGAGGCAATCGCAAGAGCCGCTGACCTGGAGCTCCGAGAAGGCATGGAGTTCAGTCTCGCCCAGGTGAGGTTTCTGGCAGGAAGCCACCGAGAGGCCCTCGCGCTCTTCGAGCCGCTCGCCCACAAGTACACCGACCGCTATGGCGACCAAGACGAGCAAGGCCAGCTGTGCTGGTACTACGCCGGGCAATGCCGGATGGAACTTGGCGAAGCGACCGCCGCCATCCAAGCCTTTGACCGAATCGGCGAGATCACGCCCGACGAGGGCGACGAGGACGCGGTCAACCGCCACCTCGATGCTCTCGCACGGCTGATGAGCCTGTACGCCGCGACGGAAAGCCTCCACCAGGCGCTGGACATAGGAGAACGGCTCCGGTCGGAAACCTCCCGCCTACGGGGAGGCGACTGGCCTGGGCTGGCGCAGATCGATACTTATCTCCGCCGCCTTCGCCAGGACCTGGGCTGATCGGCCGACTCGGGGGCGGCAGGATGCGCACCGCATGAGTGGCCGCTGCGCTCTTGCGGACCAAGTTGGCGGCGGCTGTATTCGGCTGTGCAAGCGCTCGCCAGCGCTTGCACAGCCTCGTGCTGGGATCATCGCGCGCCATTCCGTTCTCCGTTGTGACGCTGGTTTGACGCACGGGCCCCGTCGCTGGAGTGGTGCGGCCCTCTGACCTGCTGTTTTGTCCTCTGGGTATGTCACTACTTCTTTCCGATGACGCATCACGTGGAGTGCGTGGCGATTCTGGAGCGGGTGGCGAAGGGCGCCTGACCTGGGGGCTGGTGGGGGCTGGGTCGCCGCCGTCGACTTCGAGTGACCGCAAACCTTTGCAGTCCTGCTCAGTCGGTCGCCCGGCTCAGCCACGCCCCGACCGTGGGCAGGGCCTGGGGGCCGCTGTCCTCCTCCACCGTTGACGCGATGTCGGCGATGGTCACTGCCGCGAGCGAAGCCCGCCATGCCGCGTCGGCCGCTCCCATCGCCCGTGCGATCGGGCACTGCTTCGTGCACTGTTCCGGCGGTGTTCCCAGGGGCCCTCGTTGGCGGAGCTCGGTGCACTCGAAGGCCGGGCTCGCGCCGTCGACGGCCTGGACCACGTCGAGGAGCGTGATGTCAGTGGCCTTCTTGGTGAGGACGTATCCGCCGGTCTTGCCCTGGATCGAGCGCACCAGGCCTGCGCGCGACAGCGCCTGCAGCTGCTTGGCGAGATAGCTCGGCGACACGTCGTGCAGCGCGGCAAGGCGGGCCGCCGGTACTGGTGTGCTGGCCGCGGTCAGTACCACGCAGCAATGCAGCGCCCACTCCACGCCCCCCGACAGTTTCATTCCGCCTCCGTTTGACTCGGATACAGGATATCCGAGTATCATCTCGGATAGAAGTTGTCCGAGTTAGTCGCAGACGGAAGGAACATCGTGAAGATCACCGTCATCGGAACGGGGCTCATCGGCTCCCAGCTCGCCGCCAAGCTCACCGCCCAGGGCCACGAGGTCACGGCCGCGTCGCTGTCGTCCGGCGTCGACCTGCTCACGGGTGAGGGTCTCGACAAGGCGCTCGCCGGCGCCGACACGGTCGTCAACGTGACCAACTCGCCCACGTTCGACGAGGCGTCGCTCGACTTCTTCCGCGCCACGGTGGGCAACCTGCTCGCCGCGGGCGTGCGCGCGGGCGTGCGCCATCAGGTCGTTCTCTCGATCGTCGGGGTCGACGAGGTGCCGCAGCTGGACTACTACCGCGCCAAGCTGCTCCAGGAGGAGCTGCTGCGCGGCGGCTCCACGCCCTACTCGATCGTGCGCGCCACGCAGTTCTACGAGTTCATGGAGCCGACCATGTCGTGGACCTCGGACGACACCGCCGTGCGGCTGCCCGCCACGCCGGTGCAGCCCATCGCCAGCGCCGACGTGGTCGACGCGCTCGCGGACGTGGCCACCGGCTCGCCGCTCGGCGGCATCCTGGAGGTCGCGGGTCCCGACCGGTTCACGCTCGACGAGATCGGCCGGATCACCCTGGCCGCGCGGGGCGACGAGCGTCCCGTGGTCGTGGACGACCAGGCCGGACTCTTCGCCGCCGTCCAGGGCGACGCCCTCGTCCCCGGCGCCGATGCCCGGCTGGCCACCAACCGGTACCAGGACTGGCTCAGCGCCTGATACCCCGCCCCCCGGTCCGAGCTGAGAGGCTCTCAGCTCGGCTCAGCCGGTCAGGCGGCATCTCTTCTGTGTGCTGGGGGAGGGGGCAACCCGCGTGGCCCCAACCCCCGCCCCCAACCGCCCCACCCCGCACGCACGGCCGAGCAACTCCAACGAGGTGGCGTCCCGCCCCGCACAATCGTCCGGCGCCCCTCAGGAACCGGCCGAATCCGGTTGTGGCTGAGGCGGCCTCCCCGGGCGGAGGGTGGTGATGACCGGCCAGATCAAGGAGTAGATGAGGATCTTGGTCAGTGGGTTCAGCCATACCAGCAGGGGCCCGCTGTCCTGGCTGTCGCCGGTCAGGGCGACCAGGGCGGCGGTCAGGCTGACGCTGAGGGTGTACGCCAGGAGGAAGCGGAGCCAGGATCGCCAGGCCGCGGCGATCGCCTGGCGGCCGTAGAGCGGTTCGGGGGTGGGGCCGGCGGGTGTTTCGCCGAAGCGCTTCGCGAACTTCTGGTCTGCCCAGCGCAGCGTGCTGTGGCCGTAGACGACCGTGAGGCCGAGGTACGCGGCGGACAGGCCGTGCCAGATGTCCGGCTCGGCGCCGCCCCGCACGCTGATGACGGTCGCCACGAGCAGGACGACGTCGAGCAGCGGGACACACAGCAGCAGCGCGCCGCCCAGCCTTCGCCACCCGGCGATGTAGCGGGCCGCCAGTCCGCTGAACAGCAGTAACCAGAACAGGACGTCACAGGCGACGATCAGTAAGAAGATGACCTACCTCCGGGGCTGGGTCGGGATCAGGTGGGGGATCAGGCGGACGTACGTGACCATGCCCAGGACCTCCACGAGGGTTTGCGTGACTACGACCACGGCCGCTACGGCGAGGGTGTCCGGGAGGGCCAGGGCCAGGGGGAGGACTACCAGGGAGTTGCGGGTCGCGCCGGTGAAGACGATCGCGCGGGCGGCGCCGGTGTCGAGGTGGAAGAGGTGGGCGACGGCCTTGCCCGCGAAGGCCATGACCACCAGGAACGCCGCGTAGAAGGGGATCACGGCGGCGACGTCCGTGAGGCTGTCGCCGAGCTTGGGGACCTGTGAGGCGACCACCGTGAGGAGGGTCGCCGCCATCAGCGGGACCATTGTCGTGGTCGCCGCGGCGGACACCTTTTGGCCCGTCGGGCGGCGGGCCGCCCAGGCCTGTAGGGCCCAGGCCAGGGCCAGCGGGATGACGATCAGGGCCAGGAACGCTTCGAGGAACGGGCCCGGCTCGACGATGTCGGCCAGGTCGGGGCCCATGAAGAGGTAGAGGAAGCCCGGGAGCAGCGCCATCTGTGCCACCAGGAGCAGTGGAGTGGCGGCCAGCAGACGGCGGCTGGAGCCTCCGGCCAGGCCCGAGAAGACGATCACGTAGTCGACGCACGGGCACAGCAGCACGAGCAGGACGCCGAGGCGGACCGCCTGGTCGGCCGGGAGGAACGTGAACATCGCCGCGACCATTAGCGGGACGACGACGAAGTTCACGACCAGGGCCGCGGCCAGGAAGCGCCCGTCGCGCAGCGAGCGGAACAGCTCGGCCGCCGGCACCTGGAGGAAGGTCACGAAGAGGAGCGCCCCGAGAACCGGGTTGATGGCGTGTTCCAGGCCCGGACCGGCGGCCGGGGCGAGCCAGCCGAGGAGGCCGCCCGCCGCCATCGCCGCCAGGTAGATCGCGACCTGGTGGTCGTCCATCCGCTCGACCAGGCCCTTGGACTCCCGGTGCTCCACGTCGCCCTGCTCTTTCTCGTCGCCCCGGCCCCGGCCCCGGCCCCGGTGGGCGGTCGGCCGCTCGGCCCTCATCCTCGCAGGTGGCCTGCTGTGTCCCGGAGGCGTGCCCACCATCCTTGAGTTCAGGCTGTGCTTGATTCAGGTTTGGCTGTACTGTCGTGCCTCATGGACGTTACTCACACCTGCGGGCCCGTCGCCGTCGCCGTCGACGCCGCCGCGCTGGCCCGGGTCGGTACCGCACTGGCCGACGAGAACCGGCGCAGGCTGCTGCTCGCCCTGCTGGAAGCGCCCGCCTACCCGTCGGATCTCGCCGACGCCCTGGGCATGACCCGCGGGAACGTGTCGAACCATCTGTCCTGTCTGCGCGGCTGCGGTCTCGTGCGCACCGTCCCCGTAGGCCGGCGGGTCCGCTACGAACTGGCCGACCCCAAGCTCGCCCACGCCCTGGCCGAACTGGCCTCCCTGGTCCTGCTCGTCGACTCCGAGGGCGACGACTGCGCCGAGGAGGGGGACGTTCATGGCTGACGCGTGCTGCGCCACCGACACCCCCGGTCCGGGAACGGCCCCCGCCCCCGCCGCGATATGGCAGGTACGCGAACTCCAAGCGGCCGCCGCATCCGGACTCCTGCTCCTGGCCTCCCTCCTGCTGCCCGGCCCCTGGGACACCGGCGCCACCTGGGCGGCGCTGCTCGTCGGCGCGGCGACCTTCGTCCCCGGCACCGTGCGCGGCCTGCTCAAGGGGCGACTCGGCGTCGGGCTGCTGATGACCATCGCCGCCGTCGGCGCCGTCGCGCTCGGCGAGTACGGGGAGGCCGCCACCCTGGCCTTCCTGTTCTCCGTCGCCGAGGGCCTCGAAGGGTACGCGGTCGCCCGTACCCAGCACGGCCTGCGCGCCCTGCTCGACCTGGTCCCGCCCACCGCCACCGTCCGTCGCGGGGGTACGGAGACCGAGGTGGCGGCTGCCGAACTCAGGGTCGGCGACGTCCTGTTGGTCAAGCCCGGTGAGCGGATCGCCACCGACGGCGTCATCGCCTCCGGCCGCAGCGCGCTGGACATGTCCGTGGTCACCGGCGAGTCCGTGCCCGTCGAAGCCGGCCCCGGCGCCGAGGTGTTCGCCGGCTGCGTCAACGGCTCCGGCGCCCTGGAGCTCACCGTCACCGCGACCGCGCGGGACAACTCCCTCGCCCGCCTCGTCCACATCGTCCACGAGGCCCAGGAACGCAAGGGCGCCAGCCAGCGCCTCGCGCAGAAGTTCGCCAGGCCCCTCGTCCCCGGCGTCCTCGTGCTCGCCGCCCTGATCGCGGCCGTGGGCAGCCTCCTCGGCGACCCCGCCGTGTGGATCGAACGCTCCCTGGTCGTCCTCGTCGCCGCCGCCCCGTGCGCCTTCGCGCTGTCCGTGCCCGTGGCGGTCGTCGCCGCGATAGGTACGGCCTCCAAGGCGGGCGTCCTGGTCAAGGGCGGTGCCGCGGTGGAGGCCCTGGGCAAGGTGAAGGTGGTCGCCCTCGACAAGACCGGCACCCTCACCCGTAACGAACCCGTGGTCATCGACGTCGTACCCGTGGCCGGCACGGACCGTGCGCGGGTGCTCGCGGTGGCCGCCACGCTGGAAGCCCGCAGCGAACACCCGCTCGCCGCCGCGATCCTCGCCGAGGTCGACGCGCGGGACCTCACCCCGGGAGAGGAGGTTGAAGCCGTCCCCGGAAACGGCCTCACCGGAACCGTCGACGGCGGCACGGCGCGCCTCGGCAAGCCCGGCTTCGTCGAGGCCGGCCCGCTGGCCGACGACGTCCTGCGGCTCCAGGACGCCGGCGCCACCGTCGTCCTGGTCGAGCACGACCGCGTCCTGCTCGGCGCCGTCGCCGTACGCGACGAGATACGCCCCGAGGCCGCCGAAGCCGTCAAGGCCCTGCGCGGCCAGGGCATCCGGGTCGTCATGCTCACCGGCGACAACGCCCGTACCGCCGCCGCCATCGGCGCGGCCGCCGGCATCGACGACGTACGCGCCGAACTCCTCCCGCAGGACAAGGCCCGTATCGTCACCGAACTCCGGGCCGCCCACGGCCCGGTGGCGATGGTCGGTGACGGCATCAACGACGCCCCCGCCCTGGCCACCGCCGACGCGGGCATCGCGATGGGCGCCATGGGCAGCGACGTCGCCGTCGAAGCCGCCGACATCGCGCTCATGGGCGAGGACCTGCGCCGCCTGCCCGACGCGATCGCCCACACCCGCGCCGCCCGCCGGGTGTTCACCCAGAACCTGGTGATGTCCGGCGGCATCCTCGTCGCGCTCGTCCCGCTGGCCGCCACCGGCGTCCTGGGCCTTGCCACCGTGGTCGCCAGTCACGAACTCGCCGAAGTCCTCGTCATCGGCAACGGCATCCGCGCCGGACGTCGGAGGCATCTGCCCGCCCACGTCGCGCTTCGCGAGGTCGGTAGGGGAGTCCCGTATGTGCGTCAGCCGGTTCCGGTTCTGGTGCCAGTCCCGGTTGCGGCGGCCGCGCCCGACAGTTGTGGCTGCTGCTGTGACTGAATTTCGGATTTCCCTCCCCGGCCGCCCACTTACCAATTTGTAAGCTGCGACTCTGCTCGGCAACGGTCACCCGACCACCGTGTGGAACCGGCCCGCCGGCAAGGCCGACGCGCTCGTCTCCGAGGGCGCGACGCTCGCCGGTTCCGTCGGCGACGCGGTCGCCGCCAGTGAGGTCGTCATCGTGTGCGTGTCGACGTATGAGGTCACGCGTGGCCTGATCGAGCCGCTGGCCGCGCAGCTGGGGGGCAAGACCCTCATCAATCTGACCACCGGCACGCCCGACGACGCCCGGTCGACGGCCGCCTGGGCCGCCATCGCGAACCAGGACCAGGCGCGCGTCATCGACGAGGGCGACTACGCGACCGAGATCTCCAACGTCAGCACCAACCGGCTCGCGCTCGGCCACATCCTCCAGGCGAGCAAGGAGCTGGGCGTCGACGCGTCCTGGCTCGAGCCGGTCAAGCAGGCCGCCGACGAACTGGTCGCCGAGGGGTACGGCAACGATTCGTTCGCCCGCACCTTCGAGAAGGCGAAGACGAAGAACCAGGTCCTATAGGGTGAGGCCGATTTATTGACGGTTCGACAGTTCTACAGTTCGCGGAGGAAAGTCACGATGACCCAGGTCGTGCTCACCACCAACTTCGGTGTGATCAAGCTCAAGCTCGACGCCGAGAAGGCACCCAAGACGGTCGAGAACTTCTTGACGTATGTCAACGAGGGGCACTACGACAACACCGTCTTTCACCGCGTCATCCAGACGTTCATGATCCAGGGCGGTGGCTTCCTGGAGGACATGACGCAGAAGCCCACCCACGCGCCGGTCGAGAACGAGGCGAACAACGGGCTGGTCAACGCCCGCTACACCGTGGCCATGGCCCGTACCTCCGACCCGCACTCGGCGTCGGCGCAGTTCTTCATCAACACCGCGAAGAACGACTCGCTCAACCACACCGCGCCGTCCCCGCGGGGCTGGGGCTACGCGGTGTTCGGCAAGGTCGTCGAGGGGCTCGACGTGGTCGACAGGATCGCCGCGGTTCGCACCGGCCGCCGCGACGGCTTCCAGGACGTCCCGGTCGAGCCCGTGATCATCGAGAGCGCCAAGGTCGAGTAGCGAGGCCGCGCGGGCGCGTTGAGCGCCTGAGGCCGGGGCCGGGCCGGGGTCGGAGACGTCGGCCGGCCCCGGCACGGCCCCCACCTGCGGGTTACCGATGGATGCCTTGCGAGTGGATCGTCCACTGGTATAGCTTGAGTCGGCTTGACGGGGGAATTGCTGGAATTCTGTTCTTTTCGACGACGTTCTGGGGATGCGTTGTGGCTGGGCGGGGGCATTTAGTCGGCGTATCGGCGCCGCTCCACGCAGTATCGCGAATTTCGCACCGGCTCATCGAGAGCGCCTCAATTCACGTGTCCTTTCTCTGGAAACAAGGGGCACCGAAGGTGCTCGCCCCGCGCGCGGAAGCACAGGTGTGAGACCCATGACCGAGCGAAAGACCGGCCGGCTGCTCGCCGTGAGCGACCTGCACGTCTCCCACGCCGAGAACCGGCGCATCGTCGAGACGATGAAGCCGGAGACCGACGGCGACTGGCTGCTCATCGCCGGCGACATCGGCGAACTGACCACGGACATCGAGTGGGCCCTGACGCTGCTGCGCGGCCGATTCGCCGAGGTGGTGTGGGCGCCGGGGAACCATGAACTGTGGACCCACCCGTCGGACCCGGTCCAACTGCGCGGGCAGGCCCGCTACGACCATCTGGTCGCGTTCTGCCGGACCCTGGGCGTGCACACCCCCGAGGACCCCTACCCGGTCTGGCGCGGAGCCGACGGACCGGTGACGGTCGCCCCGCTCTTCCTGCTGTACGACTACACCTTCCGCGCGCCCGGACTCAGCCAGGAACAGGCCCTGGCCCGCGCTTACGACGCCGGCGTCGTCTGCAGCGACGAGTTCCTGCTGCACCCGGACCCGTACCCGAGCCGCGAGGCCTGGTGCCGCGCCCGCGTCAGCGCCACCGAGGAGCGGCTCGCCGCCTGCGACCCGGAGATCCCCCTGGTCCTGGTGAACCACTTCCCGCTCGTCCAGGAGCCCACGTCGGTGCTGTGGTTCCCCGAGTTCGCCCAGTGGTGCGGCACCGTGCTGACCGCCGACTGGCACCGGAGGTTCCGTACCGCCGCCGCGATCTACGGACACCTGCACATCCCCCGCGACACCACCTACGACGGCGTGCCGTTCAAGGAGGTCTCGCTCGGCTATCCGCGCGAGTGGGGCAAGAGAGGGCTGCCGAAGACACTGCTGCGCCCGGTCCTCCAGGACGAGCCGCGCGGATGATCGGCGACATACTCCCGGCCGGCGTCCGGTACGCGGACACCCGTACCGACCTCCCGCACGCGCCGCTCCACCCGGAGGAGGAACAGCACATCGCCCTCGCCGTCGACACCCGGCGGCGGGAGTTCACCACCACCCGAGCCTGCGCCCGCAAGGCGCTGGCCGGGCTCGGCATCCCCTCCGTACCGATCCTGCCGGGGCAGCGCGGGGCGCCGCGGTGGCCGGCGGGCGTCGTCGGCAGCATGACGCACTGCGTCGGCTACCGCGCCGCGGCGGTGGCCCGCGCGGACGAGGCCCTCACCATCGGCATCGACGCCGAGCCGAACGAACCCCTGCCGGACGGTGTCCTGGAGGCCATCGCTCTCCCGCGGGAGTCCGCGGCCGTCCAGGCGCTGGCGCGCGTGAACACCGGCGTGTGCTGGGACCGGCTGCTCTTCAGCGCGAAGGAGTCCGTCTACAAGGCGTGGTTCCCGCTGACCGAACGCTTCCTCACCTTCGAGGAGGCGACCCTCACGCTGGACGTCACGGGCGACAGCCGGACCGGCACCTCGGGCGGCTTCCTGGCCGAACTCCTCGTCGAGGGCCCCTGGCCGACGGGGCGCAGCCTGCCCGGACGCTGGAGCGTACGCGACGGACTGCTCTGCACCTCGATCGTCCTGCCGGCTCCGGCCGTCAGTTGAGGGCGTCGCCCATCTGCTGCTGCCAGTACGTCACCTGGAGCGTGGAGTCGACGTACACGCCCTTCCCGGGGAGCGAAGGCTTCGCGAACGTGCCGTTCTTGAAGCCGACCGTCAGGCTCTTGGCCGTGTAGCCGTGGAGACCGCCGCCGTCCGCGGCCGACAGCCGGACGCCCGCGTAGGCGGACTCGCCCGGGGCGAGGGTGACGACCGCCTGCGGGTGGGTGGACTCGTCCACCGGGGGCACGGACTGGGCCTCGCCGAAGCGGGCGACCGGGTAGCCGAGGAGGTCGCAGTACTTCTTGCCGGTGTTGGTGACGGTGATCAGGAGGTGGTTCAGCGGGCGGGAGACCGGCGTGGCGATGGTCTTGGTGGTGCCGGCGCCGCACTGCGGGTTCCTGGATTCGCCGCCCCCGCCGGTGGAGGCCTGCGCGTCACCCTTGCCGCCGCTCTCCTTGGTGCCGGACTTCTTCGCCGTGGTCTTGGCCGGCTGCGCCGTCGGGCTCGTGCTCGGCGGCTGCGTGGCGGGCTGCGACGCGGAGGGGCTCGCGGTGGGGGTGGAGGTGACCGTGGAGGTGGGGGTGGAGTCGGAGGCGGAGTCGGCGGCGCCGTGGCTCCGTGCGGAAGAGGCGTCGGTGTCACCGCAGGCGGTCAGCGAGAGCGCGGCGATCGCGACCGTCGTCGCGGCGAGCAGGCGGGTTCGGGTGATGCGTCCGGACATGGTGGGGTCCCCCTGGATGTGCGTGGGTCGAGTGCAGGCCGGCGGCCGGGCCGCTGCGGCGTGCTTGGATGACCAGAGCTTGAGCGAAGATCCGTCCCGCCCGCCACAACCGCCGGGTGGTACGGGACACTGGGACGAAGTCAGGCCGTTGACCTGGGGGGATGTCGATCCCTGGGATGCGGGGGCGGGATGTGGGAGAGGATGAAACGGTGGTCGGGGACGAGTTCGCGACGCTTCTGGGTCGGCTCAAGGAGCGGTCGGGACTGAGCTACGGCTCACTGGGGAAGCGACTGCACCTGAGCGGTTCCACCCTCCATCGGTACGTCACCGGGGAGGCCGTGCCGACGGACTACGCGCCCGTGGAGCGCTTCGCGCGGCTCTGCAAGGCGACGCCGGACGAGCTCGTCGAGCTGCACCGGCTCTGGGTGCACGCGGACGTGACGCGCCAGCGCAAGGGGTCGGCGCCCGAAGCCGTACCGGCACCTGCGGCGGCACCCGTACCGGCACCCGCGCCTGCGCCGCAGGCGGAGGTGGAAGCGGACGCGGAGCCGGAGTCGGACGCGTCCGACGACGGCGAGCTGGTCGTCAGTGGCCCGTCTCCCGCGCCCGATGCCGAGCCCCGCCCCCGGCGCGGGTGGCGTCGGCGTACCGTCGCGATCGCCGGTGCCGCCGTCGTCGCGGCCGTCGTCTCGGTGGCCCTCGTGCTGAACGTCCCCAGAGGCGCGGACGGCGACGACAAGCGGGACGCCGCGGGCTCCTCGTCCGTCTCCGAGCGCCCGGAGACCGCGCCCGCCACCCCGACCCCGAGCCCGTCGGCGTCGGGCAAGAGCGGCAGCACCGGCCCGACACCGTCGGCGTCGAAGGCCACGGGCAAGGGCGCGGGTACGGGAACGGGCGGGGGCCAAGCGGAAGCCACCGCGCCGACCGTCGCCACCAACGCGTACAAGTGGGATGACCCGTGCAGCCAGCACTACCTGCTGGACCGGGAGCCCGCGCAGGTTCCCCCGCCGCCCATCGAGGCGGAGGCGCCCGGCTGGGTCGCGTCGCTCGGTGGGGTCGCGAGCGGCGAGCAGATGCTCGCGCTGACCGTGCAGGGCACCGGGAAGCAGACCGTCGTCGTGGACGCCCTCCACGTCCGCGTCGAGAGGAAGGGCGCGCCGCTCGCCTGGAACGACTACAGCATGGGCGTCGGCTGCGGCGGTCTGGTGGAGACCAAGTCCTTCGCCGTGGACCTCGACTCCCCGCGCCCCGACGTCACCCCCGTCGCCGGTCAGCGGGACTTCCCGTACAAGGTCAGCGAGACCGACCCCGAGGTCTTCTACGTGATGGCGCGCGCCCAGGCGCACGACGTGACCTGGTACATCGAACTGGACTGGTCCAGCGGCAAGCAGCGCGGTACGGTCCGGATCGACGACGACGGCAAGCCGTTCCGTACGAGCGGCAACGTGGGCCGGCCCGGCTACGACCGGCCGCTGGGCTGGAACGAGTGGATCGACCGTCCCGTCGAGGGCAACAGCGCGCAGACGCCGTAGGACGGCCGCGTGCCCCGCGGCTCGGAAGAGGCGGGGGGCACGCGGCGGGAGTGCGTCAGTTGACGGAGTCGAGCTTCTTCCGCTGCTCCTCGGTCAGTTCGAGGTCGACCGCGCCCAGGTTCTCGTCCAGCTGGGCCACCGACGAGGCGCCGACCAGCGGCAGGACCGGGATGTCGCCGCCCATCAGCCAGGCGAGCACCACCTGGTTGACCGTCGCGCCGGTCTCCGCCGCCACCTCGCGGACCGCCTTGAGCCGCGGCTCGGTGCCCGCGTGCTCGAAGCCCGCGCCGAGCGGCTTGTCGTCCCGTACGTACGCGCCCGAGATCAGCGGCGAGTACGAGACCTGGGTGAGCTCGGGGTTGGCGCGCAGGTAGCTGAGCAGGTCGCCGCTGACCAGGCCCTGGTTGCCGTCGGGGGAGCGCAGGCTCGGGACGTCCATGCGCTGGCGCAGGTAGCTGTGGTGGTGCTGGAGCACCTCGTAGCCGGGTACGCCCGCCGCGGCGGCCAGGGCGCGGGCGCGCTCGACGCGCCAGGCCCAGTGGTTGCTGGCGCCGATCAGGCCGGCCACGCCGTCCGCGACGACGTCGGCGAAGCCCTGGACGGTCTCCTCGAGCGGAGTGTGCTCGTCCATGATGTGCGCGTACAGCAGGTGGATCTTCTCGATGCCGAGGCGCTCGCGGCTGCGCTCCGACGACTCGCGGATGACCTTGGCGGAGAGGCCCTCGACGTCCAGGCTGAAGCCCGAGGTGGGCTGGTTGGGGCGGGCGCCCAGCTTGGTGGCGATGGTGACCTCGTCGCCGATGCCCCGGCTCTTCAGCCAGCGGCCGACCAGCTCCTCGCTCTCGCCGCCCTGGGTGCCGTTGACCCAGAACGCGTAGTTGTTGGAGGTGTCGATGAACGTGCCGCCGGCCTCGACGAAGCGGTCGAGGATCGCGTAGGACGTCGCCTCGTCCACGGTGGTGCCGAAGGTCATGGCGCCGAGGCTCAGCACACTGACCTCGCGGCGCGTTGCGGGCGAACTTCCGATGACGCGGTACTTCATGACGGACGGTCCTTTCGGATCAGGGGTGGGTGGGTGCGCCGGTGCTGACGGTGTCCGTGGTGCCGGCCGGGAGATCGGCGAGCAGCTCGGACACGATGGCGTCCAGGTGGGGTACGAGATAGAAGTGGCCGCCCGCGTACGAGCGCAGCCGGAACGCGCCCGTGGTGTGGGCGCGCCAGGCGAGTGCCTGCGACTCGTCGACCCGCGGGTCGATGTCGCCGATGAGCGCGGTGACGGGGCAGTCCAGCGGGGTGGCGCCACGGAAGCGGTACGTCTCCGTGGCCACGTAGTCGCTGCGGACGGCGGGCAGGATCGCGGCGAGCAGCTCGGGGTGGTCGAGCATCCGCTCGTCCGTGCCGCCGAGCAGCTTCATGTCCGCGATGAGCCGTTCGTCGTCGGCGAGGTGCACCGCGCCGGGCGCGGCGATCGACGGCGCGCGCCGGCCGGAGACGGCGAGCGCGGCGGGCGGGAAGCCCGCGTCGCGGAGCCGGCAGGACACCTCGAAGGCGAGCGAGGCACCCATGCTGTGCCCGAAGACCGTGAACGGCCGGTCCAGGAAGGTCTCCCGGGCGCCGAACAGTTCTGCGGTCACCAGGTCGGCCAGCTCGTGCAGCGACTCCACGCACGGCTCGCCGAACCGCTCCTGGCGGCCCGGGTACTGCACGACCAGTACCTCGGCGTGGTCGGCGAGGGCGGCCGAGAACGGGAAGTAGTACGAGGCGTTGCCGCCCGCGTGCGGGAGGACGAGGAGGCGCGGGGCGCCGGCCGGGGCGGCGTGGAAGCGGCGCAGCCACCGCGTCCCGGTCGGCGCGCCGGACGTCCTGGCCGGGGTCGTGCCGCCGGGGTTCGCCACTCCGGGGTTCGCCACTCCGGTGTTCGCCGCTCCGGGGTTCGTCACGCCCGGCGTCGTCACGCCGCCCTCCTCGCCCGGCCGTCGCCGCCGCGCGCGGGGCGGGCGGTGATCGGGATGTGCTTGTAGCCGGAGACGAAGTTGGAGCGCAGCCGCTCGGGGGTGCCGGCGGGCCGGAAGTCCTCGAAGCGCGTGAACAGCTCGTCGTACAGCGTCTTGAGGGTGACGCGGGCGACGCTGTGGCCGATGCAGTAGTGCGGGCCGATGCCGAACGCGAGGTGCTTGTTGGGCTTGCGCCGGATGTCGAACTCGCTGCCGCGCGTGAAGACCCGGTCGTCGCGGTTGGCGGAGCCGAGCCAGACGACGACCGCGTCCCCGGCCTTGATCCGGGTGTTACGGATCTCGATGTCGCGGGTGGCGTACCGCAGGAAGTGGTTGACGGGGGAGGCCCAGCGCAGGGACTCCTCCAGACCGGTGGCGTCGGCCTCCGGGTGCGCGGCCCAGTCCTGGAGCACGCCGGACTCGATGAACTCGGCCATCACGAAGTTCGGCGCGTGCGGGGTGGTGACGTTCGCGCCGAGCAGCAGGCTGTAGCAGTTGGCGACGATCTCGTCGGGCGCCATGTGCCGGCCCTCGAACTCCGTGGAGATCAGGACGCTCAGCAGGTCGTCGCCCAGGTTGTTGCGGCGGAACCGCACCAGGTCCTGGAAGTAGGCGAACAGGTCCCGGTGGGCCGCCTTCAGGGTGACGTCCCGGCCGCCCGCGTCCTGGTACTCGGGGTCGTCGGCGGCGATGCACACGGTGGTGAGCCGGTTGAGCCAGGACCAGTCCGAGGTCGGCAGGCCCATCATGGTGCCGGTGACCGACATCGGCATGGCCAGCATGGCCTGCGCGAAGTCGAAGGTGCCGCCGTCGCCGAGCGGTTCGATGAGCGGTACGACCAGGTCGCGGATCATCTCCCGCTGCCGGTCGACCGACTTGATGGCCAGGGCCTTCTTGAGCCGGCCCTGCATCTCGGTGTGGCGCGGCGGGTCGGTGGCCGCGAGCTGCTTGCCGCTGGCCGGGTCGTCGAGGCCCAGCAGGTCCAGCATGGTGCCGCGTTCGGAGGTGAACGTCGCGGTGTCGCGCAGGACGCGGTCGGAGTCGTCGAAGCGCACGACGTTCCAGAACCAGCGGTCGGCGTCGACCTCGTGGCGGGTCAGGGTGTCGAGCGCGCGCATGCGCGCCCAGACCGGGTGCGGGTCGCCGTCGCTGTAGAGACTCGGGTCGACCAGGTCGAGGGCGTCGGCGGGGCCGGTGGCGGCCGCGTGCATCGGGCAGCCGGGCGGCGGCACGAGCGACGGTGTATCGGACGGTGTGGTGGCGTGGACGGTCAAGACCCGTCTTCCTTTCGCCGGGGCGGGCGGTGGGAACGCGCCAGGACACGCGGGCTCGCGGCGTACGGAAAGGACGGCGCGGGGCGCGTGCGGAGAGACGGACCACAGGCCACCGGATCGACGACCCGGGGCAGGGTCCTGCGTGGCGCGACGGGGAACCAGCCGGTCTGCGCTCTGCTGCGGCCGGAGAAGACCGCGCGGGGGTGGTGCTGATGGCACAACGTACATGACACCGCGCCGAACGTGAAGATCCCCCCGCGCGCCCCCGCGCCCCCAGGCCCCAGCACCACCCCCCCAGCAGCCCCCCGGCCCCACCCCACCCCCGGGGGCCGTCCCGTCACTCCGGGGCGTCGTCCAGGAAGCCGCTCTTGGCTATCAGGTAGGCCAGTTGGGCCCGGCTGCGGCTGCCGAAGAGCTCCGCCGCCCACCGCATGTGGTTGGCCACGCTGCGCGTGCTCATGCCGAGGCGGGCCGCGATCGCGTCGTCCGTGTAGCCGTTCACCATGTGCCGCAGGATCGCCCGCCGCACCTCGTCCGTCAGCAGCGGGGGCAGCCGCGTGCTGGGGAAGTTGCGCAGCGGCGAGGCCCGCTGCCAGGCGTGCTCGAAGATGCCCACCAGGTACCGGACCACGCCGGGATGCTCCACGGCGAGCGCGATCTCGCTCCGCTCCGAGCTGGGGTCCGGGATGAAGGCGATCTTCCGGTCGCAGACGATCAGCCGGTCGAAGACCTCGTCGAGCGTGCGGACCTCACCGCCCGCGCGCGCGATGTGCTCGACGTACGTGAGCGTCGGCTGGTGGGAGCGGATCGTGTGCTGGTAGATCGTCCGCTGGGCGACACCCCGCCCGATCGCCTCCAGATCGCTGGCGAGCGCCTTGTCCAGGAGTTCCTGCGGCCGGCCCCCGCCCGGCTGCGCCGTCAGCAGCTCCTCTTCGCAGGCGTGCACGGCCGCCGAAAGCGTCGCGCTGATGGCGTCGGCCCCCTGCACGACGCGAATCAGATGCGAATCCCCTTGGCCATAACTGTCGAGATAGATCTCCTGCGCCTGGGCGATGGACGCGCGCATGGTCGAGAGGGCGTGCTTCTTCTCCTCGATGACGCGTTCCATACGGTCCATCTGTGCCCCGGAGGCCAGCCGGGGCGGTATCGGGGCGAGTTCCCCGTCCGGCACGCGCTGGACAAGTCCCAGGTCAAGCAGGCATTGAGGGCATTCGCCCGACGTCGGCCGGTTCGCCAAGGCGTCGGCGTAGTACTGAAGTCCGGTTGCGCAGATCTCGACGGTGCGATCTTCGCTTCCTATGTCCGCTCTCGTGCACATTTCCCCACCCTGCTGGTTTCCGCATTGCAGGATCATCCTCCCCGATCACGGGTGACCCGGCGCGTCAGTACAACGCATGATTCCGGACGGGGAACCACACAGGTCTAAACCATGCACCGTCACTCCGACCACAGTGAAAAGGCAAGGTATAGAGATGTTCAAGCACGCTTCCGTCAGAGCTCTCGCCGTTCTCGCGCTGACGATTCCGGCCATCGCGGGACTGGCCGTCACGAGCACCACCGCTCCCGCCTCCACCGTCCAGGCCGACTCCCAGTGGGGCCCGACCCCGCCGCAGACCCCCGTCGCGCCGCTCGACGACTCCCAGTGGGGCTGAGCCAGGCCCGACGGCCGGCTCCACGCCGCCCCGCCTAGCTCCACCTGGCTCCACCCAGCCCCACCGGGCTCCATCCCACTCACCGCCCCCGCGGAATTCGGAGGTCCATTCGTGCTGCCCGCAGCGCCGTACGGTACGTCACCGACCGGACACGTCTGGTATCCGGCCACGAGGGTGCAGCAAGGCATCTGGGTCCTGGACCGGGACGAGCTGCTGCGCCCCACCCAACTGGTCCCCACGGTCGTCGAGTTCACCGGCCCCGTGGACCACGCGGCGCTGGTCTCGGCGGTCGGACGGTCCCTCTCCCGGCACCCCTCGCTCCGCGCCCGCTTCCGGCTCGACGTCAAGCGCCGCCAGGTCGAGTACACGACCGAAGGCCCGCCGGCCGAGCCCGGCTTCCTCGACGCGGAGGCCGAGGGCTGGACCGAGGAGGAGGTCGACAACCTGGTACGGGCCCTGTGCTCCGCGCCGTTCGACCTCGCGAAGGACGCGCCCGCCCGGGCGGAGGTCATGCGCCTCGGGCCCGAGCGCACCCTCCTCGTCCTCAACGTGCACCACATCATCTTCGACGGGGTCTCCCGCGGCATGCTCCTCGACGACATCGTCGGCCTCTACCGGGCCGCCGTCGACGGGGTCGAACCGCTCCTGAGCACCCCACCGCACCCCGCCTCCGTCGTCGCCGGACGCGACCCGGACGCGATCGCCGAGCAGGTCGCCGAGGTCGTCGACCGGCTGCGCGGCGCACCCGCCGAGGTGCGCCTGCCCTTCACCCGTACCGCACCCGACGGCACCGAGGAGTCCCTGCTCGGCGCCACCGTCACCACCTCGCTCGACACGGCGACCACCGCCCGGATCATGGACGTCGCCGCCCGCGAGGGCTGTACGCCCTTCATGGTCGGCGTCGCGCTGCTCGCCGCGACCCTCGCCCGCACCGGGCCCCAGCGGGACTTCCTCATCGCCTTCGCCTGGCCCGGCCGCGACGACCCCGCCACCGCAGAGGTGATCGGGATGTTCATGACGACCGTCGTGCTCCGGGCCACCGTCGAGGCCGAGGACACCTGGCACGACCTGCTCGCCGGCGTACGGATCGGCGGCATGGAGGCCTTCGTCGACAGCGACGTACCCCTCGACGCGGTCTCCGCCGCCCTCAACCCCGACCGCAACGCCCTGTGGCCGCCACTGTCGCCGGTCTTGGTCAACCTCGACGAGGCGCCCCGCTCCCTCGACCTGGTCCCCGGCACCGCCGGCCGGCTGCGCCCGCTCGACCCGATGTTCATCAAGTACGACCTGGCCCTGTTCGTCCGTCTCGAGGACACGCCCGACGGACGGCGGCTCGGGCTCTCCCTCGACTACCCGGTCCATGTGTTCGGCACCGGAGAAGTCCAGGACTTCCTCAACGCTCTGCGGCGCAGCGCCGCGGACCTCGCCACCTTCCCGGAGAATCCCGTGCTCGAAGAGTCCGTACGCCCCGACACCACCGCCCCGGCCGTCGACCTGGACGACCCGGAGGCCCGCCTCGAACTCGTACGTTCCATCTGGCGCGAGGTCCTGGAGACCGACGAGGTCGCCGACGACGTCAGCTTCTTCGAGTCCGGCGGCGACTCGCTGCTCCTGGTCCTCCTCGTGGAGCGCCTCGGCCAGGTCTCCGGCCGCGAGGTCCGCACCATGGACCTGTTCCGCCAGCCCACCGTCGAGGGCCAGGCCGAGCTGATCGCCGCCGCCGCTGCCCCGGCCGCCGCCCCCGGCGCCGGCGGCGACCGCGCCGCGCTCCTCGCCGCCGCCCGCACCCAGTCCACCGGAGCCGCCCGATGACGGCCCGCACGCTGGCCGCCGAGGTCCTCGACCTCCCGGACGGCCCGGACGCCTTCGGCGACGAGAGCTTCATCTCCCTCGGCGGCGACTCGCTGCGCGCCATGCGCCTCGCCGCCGTCCTGCAGGAGAAGCTCGGACTGCGCGTCGCCATCATGGACCTCCTCGGCGAGGCCCCCCTCGGGCAGGTGCTCGACGGCGCCACGCCCGTCGCCCCCGCCGAGACGGCCCCCGCCGAACTGCTCACCGGCAGCGCCGAGCAGGCTCTCACCCCTGCCCAGCGCGGCATGTGGCTGATCGAGCGGGTCGCCGGCGGCTCCCCCTACAACCTCGTCTTCCACTGCTTCACCGAGGGCGCCCGGCTCGACCGCGACCTCCTCACCAAGGCCATCGCCGCCACCGTCGCCCGCCACGAGGGGCTGCGCACCGTCTTCCGCGAGACCGACGACGACGTGGTCCAGGAGATCCTGCCCGCGCACACCCCCGAGCTCGTCGCGCACACCTACGTCGGTCCGGCGGAGGCCTTCGAGAGCCAGGTCCGCCGCGAGGGCGCCGACCTCGGCCGCGAGCCCTTCGACCTGGCGGCCGCCCCCGCCTACCGGTTCGGCCACTGGGCCCCCGCCGCCGCGGAGGACGAGCGCGGCGCCCTCGTCCTCGCCGCGCACCACATGGTCCTCGACGGCTACGCCGTCGGACACCTGCTGCGCGAGATATTCGAGACGTACGCCGAACTCGCCGCCCAGGCCGCCCAGGTCGGCCAGGCCGCGCCCCGCGACCTCGGCACCCCGCTCGCGGCCCTCCGCCACCACCAGGAGGAGGCCCGCGCCCGCGGCGCCTGGGACGAGCAGGCCGCGTTCTGGCGCTCCCACCTCGACGGCGTGCCGTCCGTCCTCGAACTCCCCGCCGACCAGCAGCGCCCCGCCGTCCAGGACGGCGCGGGCGACCGCCTCGGCCTCGATCTCGGTGCCGGCGTCACCGAGCGGGTCGCCGCACAGGCCCGCGCCCTCGGCATCACCCCGTACGCCTTCCTGCTCGGCGCCTTCGGCCTCACCCTGGCCCGCCGCACCGGTGCCCGCCGGCTCCTGGTCGGCGTACCGCTGCTGGGCCGCGGCTCCTCCGAACTGCGCCGGCTCGTCGCCGTCGCGGGCAACCTCGTACCGGTCCGCGTGGACGTGGACGACGACCTCGACGTCGCCGACTACCTGCGCGGGGTGCACCGTTCGCTCGGCGCCGCCATCGACGCCGGCGACCTGCCCTTCGAGGAGCTCGTCGCCCGCCTCGGCGTCGAGCGCAGCCTCGGCTGCCACCCGCTCGTCCAGGTCTGCTTCGGCATGCACGACCAGCTCGTCCCGCGCGAGCTGACCGCCGGACCGCTGCGCGTACGCGTCGAGGAGGGCCACGGCGGCGGCTCGCAGTTCGACCTGACGATGCTCATCGGCCACGCCGACCCGTCGTACGCCGGCCACCTGGAGTACGCGACGAGCGTCTGGCGCCAGGCCGAGGCGGAGGCGTTCGTCGCCGACTACCGCGCCGCCGTCGCCCAGCTCGCCGACGCGCCCGACGCCCGGCTCGAAGACGTCCGGGGCATCTCCGTGGAGAGCCGCGCGCTCCTGGACGAGATCAACGAGAGCGGCCGGGACTTCCCCGTCACCTCCCTCGACGCCCTCTTCCGCGAGGTCGCCGCGCGCGAGCCCGGCGCCGTCGCCGTCCGCGACGCCGCCCACACCCTGACGTACGGTCAGCTCGAAGCGGCCGCCGCCGAGCAGGCCAGGCTGCTGCTCGCCGCGGGTGTACGGCCCGGTGACCGGGTCCTGGTGGGCGTGGACCGCTCGGTCGCCGAGGCCGTCGCCGTCCTCGGTGTGGCCTGGGCGGGCGCCGCGTACGTCGGCATCGACCCCGCGCTGCCCGACAGCCACGTCACGAAGATCCTGGAGCGGGCGAAGCCGACCGTCGCCCTCACCGGACCCGTCGACTCCACCGTCGCCGAGCGCTTCGCCGGCCTGGGCGTCCCCGCCGTCGCCACCTGGGAGGCCGACTGGCGGCCAGGCCCGGCCGACGCCGTGCCCACCTCGCCCGCCGACCCGGCGCGCCTCGCGTACGTCGCCTTCACCTCAGGCTCCACCGGGCAGCCCAAGGGCGTGTGCGTACCGCACCGGGCGGTCATCCGCCTGGTCCACGAGGCCGGTTACGTCCGCCTCGGCGCGGGCGAGCGGATGCTTCGGCTCTCCCCGCTCTCCTTCGACGCCTCCACCCTGGAGCTGTGGGGCGCCCTGCTCACCGGCGCCTCCCTCGAAGTGCACCCGGCGGGCCTCGCCTCGCCGACCGAGCTCGGTGCCTTCCTCCAGGAGCGCGGGGTCACCGTCGCCTGGCTGACCGCCGGACTCTTCCGCCTGGTCGAGGAGTTCGCCCCGGACTCCCTGGGCGGCCTGCGCCAGCTCCTCACCGGCGGCGACGTGGTGCCCCACGAGCACACCGCCCGGCTGCTGGCCCGGCACCCCGGCATCGTCCTCACCAACGGTTACGGTCCGACCGAGAACACCACCTTCACCACCACCCACTCGGTGGCGCGCGTGGAGGACGTCGACGGCCCGCTGCCCATCGGCCGCCCGGTCCCCGGCACCCGCGTGTACGTCCTCGACGCCCGGCGCCGCCAGCTCCCGCCCGGCGCGGTCGGCGAGCTCTACACCAGCGGCGCCGGCCTCGCCGACGGCTACCTCGGCGACGAGCAGGAGACCGCCCGCGTCTTCGGGAACCTCTCCCCGGACGTGCCCGAGCGCCTCTACCGCACCGGCGACCTCGTACGCGTCGACACCAGCGGCCGCGTCCGCTTCCTCGGCCGCGCCGACGACCAGGTCAAACTGCGCGGCTACCGGGTCGAGTTGAGTGCCATCAGCGACGTCCTCGCCGCGCACGCCGAGGTGCAGGACGCCGTGGTGATCGTGACCGACGGCGACGGCGCCGACAAGCGGCTCGTGGCCGCCGTGGTCCTCGCGCCGGGCGCCGCCGTCGACGCGGTGGGCCTGCGCGAACTGCTCGCGGAGAACCTGCCCTCCTACATGGTCCCGAACCTGTGGGCCGTGGTGGACCGGCTGCCGGTGACCGCCAACGGCAAGGTCGACCGGCGTGCGCTCGCCGCCGTGGCGGGCCCGGCGAAGCGGTCGGCCGCCCCGGTGCCCGCGGTGGAGGCGCCCGCCGTCCCGGCACCGGCCGGGGTGGACCTGGAGCGCATCGCCGCACTGTTCGACGGAGTCATCGACGGCGACCCCCTCACCGAGGTCACCGAGGACACCGACTTCTTCATGGTCGGCGGCAACTCCCTCGGCGCCGTACGCCTGATGCGCAAGATCAAGCAGGAGCTGGGCGCGAACGTACGGCTGCGGGACTTCCTGCTGTCGCCCACGCCCGCCGGGCTGAGTGCCCTCATCGAGAAGGCCGCGGACTGATGACCCGTACCGCGGCACCGGTCCCGGCGCCGTCCCTCGCGGACGGCGTCCGGGCGCCGGAGTGGGACGAAGGACTCGACTGCTGGGTCGTCGCCGACCCGCGCCTGGCCCTGCAGGTCCTCAACCACCCCGGCTTCGCCTCAGGGACCTTCGAGCGCTCCTTCCAGCTCTACATGACGGACACGGCCCGCGCCGAGTACCGGGAGCTCACCGAGTTCCTGCGGCTCTGGTTCGTCCAGGCCGACGCCCCCGAGCACATGGCGCTGCGGCGCCCGGTCCAGCGGATGCTCTCCGCCTCGTACGTGCGCCTCCTCGCGCCGCGCATCGAGGAGATCACGGACGAGTGCCTGACCGAACTGGCCGCCGCCGACCGCCCGCAGGACCTCGTGCCGGCCGTGGCCGAGGGCATCTCGGGCAAGGTCATGGCGCACGTCGTCGGCGTCGACGTGCCCCCGCCCGTCCTGCACCGCTGGTCGCGGACCCTGTCGCTGTTCATCGGCGCCATGTACCGCCGCGACCACGCGCTGGCCGCGCACAAGGTGATGGAGGAGATGGCCGAGGCGCTCGCCGGCGCCCGGGCCCTGGAGGGCTTCCCCACCGACACCCCGGAGGACCGGGCCCGGACCACCGCGACCTGGGCCATGTGCCTCTTCGGCGGCCTGGAGACCACGGCCTCGCTGCTCGGCTCCACGGTCCTCACCGCCCTCGGCGACCAGGACCTCTGGGAGACCGTCAAGCGCGACGAGCCGGGCGCGGTCGCCGGCCTCGTCGAGTCGGTGCTCGTCCGCAAGCCGCCGCTGCGGCACCTCGGCCGGGTCGTCGCGTACGACCAGGAGTTCGCGGGGGCGCGGCTGAGCGAGGGGGACCTCGTCCTTGTGAGCCTCACCGGTCAGGGGCCGCTCGACGAGGTCGAGGAGGAAGTCCCGGCAGCCGTCTGTCCGGTGACCGGAGCGGTCGCGGCCGAGTCGCCCGGCGCGGCCTCTGGCGTGGCCCCTGGTTCGACCCCCGCCGCGCTCGCGGACGGGGAGCGGAACCTCGTCTTCGGCCACGGCCCGCACTACTGCGTCGGCGCGCCGCTGGCCCGCCTGGAGGCGGCCGTCCTGCTGCGCCGCCTGGCGGCGCGGTTCCCGGACGCCCGGCTGTCCGAAGAGGCCGCCGTCTGGGGCCCCAACCTCAGCTACGTCGGTCTCGACCACCTGTACGTCGACCTGGGTGTCGACCTGGGAGGAGAGGTCTGACATGTCCCTCGAAGACGCCGTCGCCGTCGTCGGCATGGCCTGCCGACTGCCCGGCGCACGCGATGTCCGCGCCTTCCGCGCCCTGCTCCGCGCGGGCCGGGACGGCATCAGCCGCCCCACCCGCGAGGAGCTGCTCAGGAGCGGTGTGGACCCCGCCTACGCGGGCCAGGAGAACTTCGTACCGGCCATGGGCGTCATCGAGGACTCCCGCCGCTTCGACTGGTCCTTCTTCCGGTACAGCCGCGCGGAGGCGGCGGCGATGGACCCGCAGCAGCGGGTCTTCCTGGAGTGCGCGGCCACCGCCGTCGACGACGCCGGTCTCGATCCCGTACGGTTCCGCGGCCGCGTCGGCGTCTACGCGGGCGCCGACCGCTCGGGCCCCGGCAGGAACGACGCGGCCCTGAGCGAACTGGCCCGGTACATCGGGCGGGAGAAGGACTTCGTCGCCACCCGGGTCGCGTACAAGCTCGGCCTGCGCGGGCCCGCGATCACCGTGCAGACCGCCTGCTCCACCTCGCTGACCGCCGTCCACCTCGCGGTGGGCGCGCTGCGCGGCGGCGAGTGCGACGCGGCCCTCGCGGGCGGCGTCACCGTGATGCCGGCCGGCGAGTGGGGTTACCTGTTCGAGCCCGGCGGGATCCTGGCGCCGGACGGACACTGCCGTCCCTTCGACGCCCGGTCCGCGGGGACCGTGCCCAGCGAGGGCGTGGGCGTGGTCGTGCTCAAGCGGCTCGCCGACGCCCTGCGCGACGGCGACCGGATCGCCGCAGTCATCGCGGGCACCGCCGTCAACAACGACGGCGCGGACAAGATGGCGTACACCGCGCCCTCGGCCGGCGGCCAGAGCGAGGTCATCCGCGCGGCCCTGGACGCGGCCGGGCTCCCCGCCACCGCGATCGGACACGTGGAGGCGCACGGGACGGCGACCCAACTGGGCGACCCCATCGAGGTGCAGGCGCTCACCGAGGTCTTCGGCCCGGCGAGCGGGGGCCTGGAGGCGGACACCGCCTGGTGCGCGCTCGGCGCCGTCAAGGGCAACATCGGGCACACCGGCGCGGCGGCGGGTGTGACGGGCCTGATCAAGACGGCCCTCATGCTGGAGCACCACGAGATCTACCCGACCGCGCACTACACGTCCGCCAACCCGCTTCTTGAGCTGGAGCGTTCGCCGTTCCGCGTGACCGAGTCCCTCGGCCCGTGGGAGCTGCGCGCGGGCCAGGAGCGGCGGGCCGGAGCGGTGAGCTCGTTCGGCGTCGGCGGCACCAACGCGCACGCGGTGCTGACCGAGGCGCCGACGGTCGCGCCGTCGCGCCGGCGCGCCGGGGGGCGCGTCGGCGGACCGCGTCTGCTGCCGCTCTCCGGCTACAGCCCGGCCTCGCTGGCCCGCTTGGACGAGGCGCTGGCGGATCGTTTCGACGGCCCCGAGGCCGATGCTTCCTCCGCACCCGAACTCGACGCGGTGGCATGGACCTTGTCCGGGCGCCGCGTCCACAAGCACCGTCAGGCCGTGGTCGTACGCGACCACGCCCACGCGGCGGAGGCACTGCGCGCGGCGGCCGGGGCGGCGGCGGAACGTCCGGGAACCCCGGGCCGGTTGGGCAAGGTGGCCTTCCTCTTCCCGGGGCAGGGCACCCTCAAGAGCGCCGCGGGCGAGGCCGCGTACCGGCTGCTGCCGGAGTTCCGCGCGGCCTTCGACGAGATCCGCAAGATCGCGTACGACGACTGTGGGGTGGATCTGAACCCGGTGGTCGTCCCGGTCGAGGCGGGTCTTGAGGACGGCGACGCGCGAACGGGCGGCGAGGCACGGGACGCCGCCGGGCCGGTGGCCGACGGCGGCCTTGGGTCGGATGGCGCCGAGTCGGGCGGCTCCGGAGCGGCGGCGGTCGCCGGGTCCGTGGTCTCCGCGCCGGCGGTCGACGGCTCGCTCGGCGTCGGCTCGCTCGGCGACGATTGGTACGCGGACACCGTCCACCAGCAACTCGGGCTCTTCGCACTGGGCTTCGCCTTCGGGCGTCAGCTGGCCGCGTGGGGTGTCACCCCTCACGCCATGCTCGGCAACAGCATCGGCGAGTACGCCGCCGCCGCGCTCGCGGAGGTGTGGAGCCTGCCCGACGCCGTCGGGCTTGTCCACCGGCGGGCCGTGGCGATGCGCGACGCCGAGCCCGGCCGCATGGCCGTGGTCGAGGCGGCCCCCGCCGACGTCGAGGCCCGGCTGCCCGTCGACTCCGGTGTCACCGTCGCCGTACGCGGAAACGGTTCGGCGGTCCTCTCGGGCCCCGAGGCCGCCATGGACTGCCTTCTCGCGGGGGACGCGCTCACCGGACTGCGCGTCACGCCCGTCCACACCCGGCGGGCCTTCCACTCGCCGGCCATGAACTCGGCAGCCGAGGCGGTGCGGGACCATCTGTCGTCGATGCCCGCCCGCCCGCCTCGGCTGCCGTACATCTCCAACACCACGGGCGACTGGGCCGATCCCGAGGCCGTGGTCACCCCCGGCCACTGGGCCGAGCACCTGCGCGAACCGGTCCGGCTCGACGCCGGCACCGCCACGCTGCTGGCCGCCGGCTGCACGACGTACCTGGAGCTGGGCCCCGGCGGCTCGATGACCGGCTCGCTGCGGGTCGCGCCCGGCTGGAACCCGCGCCACCGGACGGTACGGCTCGCCCCGGGCGGCCGGGTCGAGACGGAGGCCGGGCTGCTCGACGCGATCGGCGCCCTCTGGGAGCTCGGCGTGGACCAGGCCCTCGAATCGGTCCTGGAGGCCCGGTACGCCGACCCCGAGGACCGGCCCGTCCGGTGCTCGCTCCCCGCGCACCCGCTCCTGGGCGAGGACCCTGACCCGGCTCCGGACCCGGACTCGGCCCCGGCCCCCGCCCCAGACCCGGAGGCGGGACCTGGCCGGGGCAGGGCGACGACGGGTGCGGTCGCGAAGGCCTCGGTGGCGAAGGCCACCCTGGCCGCCGGAGGTCCGCGCCGAGCCCTCGAAGAGATCTGGCGGCAGACGCTCGGCGTCCCGGCCGTCGGAGACGGGGACGACTTCTTCGTCCTCGGCGGCGAGTCGCTGCTCGCCCTCGCGCTCACGACCGCCGTCCGCGAACGGCTCGGCGCGGAGGTCTCCGTCACCGAGTTCGCCCTGAACGGCACCTTCGCCGGACTCGTCGAACTCGTCGAGCGACGGCTGCCCGGCCGCACCGACCCCGTCACCGCGCTGCCCCCCGGCGTGGCCACCCTGCGGGCAGGCACAGGACGCCCGGTCTTCCTCGTCGCGGACGCCCTCGGAAACGCCCTGCCCTACCGGGAGTTGGCCGCACGGCTCGCTCCCGTGGGCGACCGCCCGGTCCTCGCCCTGGAGCGGCCCGCGTCCCGGGGCGGCACGATCCGCTCCCTCGCCGCCGCGCACGCCCGCACCCTGCTGCGGGCCCAGCCGACGGGGGCGTACACGCTCGGCGGCTGGTCCTTCGGCGCCGTCGTGGCGCAGGAGACCGCCCGGCTGCTCATGGGCCACGGGCGGGAGGTGGACGTACTGGTCTCCCTCGACGGCTACGTCCCCGACACCCGTCCGCTCCCCGTCGCCGCCGCCCCCGACTTCCTGCTCGGCGGGGTACGGGCCGGCCTCGACACCCTGCTCCGCGTCGGCCCGACCGCCGGGCCGTTCCGCCGCGACCCCGAGGCGCGCCGCCGGTTCCTGGCCGGCCAGGCCGCCGTACTGGCCCACCGGCCGGGCCCGGTGGACTGCCCGGCCGTGCTGTTCAAGGCGGACGCGGACCCGGCAGCGGCCGCCCGGCTCGCGCGGCGCCTGGCGGGTCTCTACCCGGCGGGGCTGCGCGTGGTCCCGGTCGCCGGCGACCACTGGTCGATGCTGCGGGCCCCGTACGTCGACGAACTCGCCGCCCGCCTCGACGAAGTACTCACAGAGGAACCCAAGGAGAGGAAGGACTCATGACGGTCTCGCAGACACCGCCCGGCAGTACGGCGGACATGGCGACGGAGTCGCCGGACGAACAGGAGCTGCGGGAGCAGACGAAGGGGGAGACCAGGGAGGAGACCAAGGGGGCGACCAAGGAGCAGACCAAGGAGAAGCAGGAGCCCGCCGAGAAGCCGCTCCTGAAGAACCGCGACTTCCAGGCACTCTGGACCAGCGAGGCGTTCGCCGCGCTCGCCAAGGAGACCGCGGAGGTGGCGTACCCGCTGCTCATCCTGGCCTCCTCCGGTTCCGCCTTCTACGCGGGCGCGGTCGGCTCGGCGCAGCTCATCACCGCCAGCCTGATGTCCATCCCCGGCGGCACGCTCGCCGACCGGGTGGACCGCCGGCTCCTCATGATCATCTGCAACCTGGTCCGGGTCGTCCTGCTCGGCGTCTTCAGCCTGCTGATCTTCGCCGACCAGACCCACCCCGTCCTGGTCTTCGCCGTCGCGGTCGGCTCGGCCGCCTGCCTCGGCATCTCCAACCCCACCGGACTCGCCGCCATCAAGCAGCTCGTCCCGCCCTCCCAGCTCACCCAGGCCACCGCCCAGAACCAGATCCGCTACTTCGCGGCGACCATGGGCGGCCCGCCCGTCGGCGGCGCGCTGTTCGGCGTGGCGCGCGCGTTCCCGTTCCTGAGCGCCTCGATCGGCTTCCTCGTCTCCACCGTCCTGCTGCTCTTCATCCGCAAGCCGATGAAGGTCGAGCAGATCAGCCCGGGGGAGAAGCGCAACACCGCCGAGGGCTTCAAGATCCTGGCCAACCAGCCGGTCCTGCGGCTGCTGATCGTCTGGATCATGGGCTCGAACATGGCGTTCACCCACTCCGGCGTCTTCCTCGCCCTGATCGCCACCGCCGAGAGCCGGGGGGCCTCCGCGAGCTTCACCGGCATGCTGCTCTCCATCGCCGGCATCGGCGGACTGGTCGGCTCGCTCGTCGCGGGACCCGTCATCAAGAAGGTCGCCCCGGCGAAGCTCTTCCTGGCCGCCGCCTGGATCGGGCCCGTGGCCGCGATCCTGCTCGCCAACGTCTCCGGGCTCATCCCGCTCGGCATCATCGTCGCCTGCGTGTTCCTGCGCGGCCCCATCACCAGCGCGCTCTTCCTCGCCTACCTCGCGGCGATGGTGCCCGACAAGGCGCAGGGCCGGGTCCTCGGCGCGGTGATGTTCATGTCGATGATCGCCGCCCCGGTCGGTGTGTTCGTCATCGGCACCGTCTTCGACACGGCAGGACCGGTCTGGGTGTTCACCATCATGGCCGTCGTCTCCGGCCTGGCCGCCCTGCCCACCCTCAGCCCGCGCATCCGCAACCTCGCGCCCCCGGAGGCGTACGCGGACACGGCACAGCCCGATACGGCACCGACAGCAGACACAGCGCCGGCCGCCGACGCGTCGGCCGCCGACGCGCCCGCCTCCGACAACAGCCGCTCCGACAACAACCGCTCCGACACCAAGCGTTCCGACAAGGAAGGAGAAACCCGATGACCACCGAGCTGCCCCGCACCACGGACCAGCTGCCCCCCGAGTTCTTCACCGCCCCCGAGGGCAACGACCTCCACACCCCCAACGCCAAGCTGCGTGCCAGCGGTTGCCCGGTCCACGCGATCAACTACCCGGTGGGCGGCGAGGGTTACGTCGTCGCCGACTACGAGACCACGCTCAAGGCCTTCAGCGACCCGCGCCTGTCGAAGCAGATCGACAACGCCCCCGCCTGGTTCCGGGACCTCGTCAAGGACGCCAGTCCCGTACTGATCCGCAACATGCTCACCGCCGACCCGCCGGAGCACACCCGGCTGCGCAAGCTCGTCAGCCGGGCCTTCGTACCGCGCCGGATGGAGCTGCTCCGCCCGCGCATCCAGGAGATCACCGACGAGCTCATCGACGACCTGCCCGAGCACGGCGAAGCGAACCTGATGGAGTTCGCCTTCTCCCTGCCGATGCGCGTCATCTGCGAGTTCCTCGGCGTCCCGGTCGACGACCGGCCGCAGCTGCACAGCTGGGGCAACTGGCTCAGCGGCGCCCCGTACCCGGACGCCGAGTCCAACGAGAAGCTCAAGGACGCCAGCGAGAACATCGAGCGCTACCTGCTCGACCTGCTCGCCGACCGGCGCGCCGACCTCGGCGACGACCTGGTCAGCATCCTGCTGCGGGCCGCCGACGAGGAGGGCCGCTTCACCAACGACGAGCTCGTCTCCACCCTCGTCCTGCTGATCATCGCCGGTCACAAGACCACCGCCAACCTCATCGGCAACGGCGTCCAGGCCCTGCTCACCCACCCCGACCAGCTCGAACTGCTCCGCTCCCGGCCCGATCTGGCCGGCTCGGCGGTCGAGGAGTTCCTGCGCTTCGAGTCCCCCGTCTACCGGGGCACCCTGCGGGTCGCCGCCGAGGACATGGAGATCGGCGGCTGCCCGATCCCCAAGGAGGCATTCGTCCACCTCCTCATGGGCTCCGCCAACCGTGACCCCGAGGCCTTCGAGGACCCGGACCGGCTCGACATCACCCGCTCCGCCAACCGCCACCTCGCCTTCGGCCAGGGCCCGCACTTCTGCGTCGGCGCGCCGCTCTCCCGGGTCGAGGGCCAGATAGCGTTCACGACCCTGCTGCGCCGCCTGCCCGGCCTGCGCCTGGCCGTGCCCGCCGATGAGCTGGAGTGGCTCTTCGACAACTCCACCAGCCGTGGCCTGGTGAGGCTGCCGGTCACCTACGACGTCCGCCTGCCGGCCGACGCGCCCGAGCCCGAGCCCGAGCCCGGGTCCACCGCCGCCGCCGACCAGACCGGGGAACACTGACATGTCCGACCGCACCGCCCTCGTCTGCCTGCCCTTCGCCGGCGCCGGAGCCTCGTTCTACCGCCCCTGGCAGCGCCACGCCGAGCCCCTCGGCCTCGACGTCCTGCCGCTCCAGCTCCCGGGCCGTGAACGCCTCATCGACGAGGAGCCGTTCCGCGACGCGCACGCCGCCGCCGCCGCCCTCCACGCCGACCTTCTGACCGCTCTGGCCGCCCTGCCCGCTGAGGCCGGCCCGCGCCGCGTCGCCCTCTTCGGCCACAGCCTCGGCGCGGTCCTCGCGTACGAGCTGGCCCGCCGGCTCGCGTCCACCCCGGACGTCCAGCTCGTACGGCTCTTCGCCAGCGGCTCCCCGCACCCGGCCGAGCCGCGCGCCGCCCGCGCCACGGGCCTCGACGACGACGCGTTCCTGGCGCGCGTCAACGAGTTCGCCGGCTACGCGGACGAGGCCCTGGACGACCCCGAGCTGCGCGAGCTGGTCCTGCCCACGCTCCGCGCCGACGTGGAGATGCACGAGTCGTACGTACCCTCCGACGACCGGAGCCTGACGGTCCCGGTCACCACCCTGCGCGGAACGGCCGACACCCTCGTCCGCCGCTCCGAGGCCGAGGCCTGGGACCGGACCACGGACGCCGGGCACCGCCACGTCGAGCTGGACGGCGGCCACATGTACCTCACCGAGTCGGCGCCCGAACTGCTCCGGATCGTCGCCGAGGAGCTGGCGACCTCGGCCGAGGGGGCGGAACTGTGCGTCTGACCGGCAAGACCGTCCTCGTCACCGGCGCCGCCCGGGGCCTCGGCCGGGCCACCGCCGTCGCCTGCGCCGCCGAGGGCGCCGACCTCGCGCTGCTCGACCTCTGCGAGGACCTCGACGGCGTGCCGTACCCGCTGGGGACGCGTGGCCAGTTGGAACACACCGCCACCCTCTGCCGCAAGAACGGCGCCGCAGTCCTCACCGCCGCCTGCGACGTACGCGACCTGTCCTCCGTGGAGGCCGCCGTGGCCCTCGCCGTGGACCGCTTCGGCCAGATCGACGCCGCCGTCAACAACGCGGGGATCGCGGCCCCTTCGGGCCGTCCCGCGCACGAGATCGGCGAGGACGAGTGGGCGCTGATGATCGACGTCGACCTGTCAGGGGCCTGGCGGGTGATCCGTACGGTCGCCGGGGCGATGAGCGCCCGCCGCTCCGGCTCCATCGTCAACATCTCCTCGACGGCCGGCCTGGTCGGCTACCGGCACTTCGCCGGCTACGTCGCCGCCAAGCACGGCCTGATCGGACTGACGAAGGCCGCCGCGCTCGACTACGCGCCCACCAAGGTCCGGGTCAACGCCGTCTGCCCCGGCTCCGTGCGCGACGACCCGACCGCCGAGGGCCGGATGCTCGCCGAGATCGCCCGCGCCCTGGAGGTGGAGGTGGGCGAGCACGAGCAGACGTTCACCGAGGCGCAGCCGATGAACGCCCTGATCGAGCCCGAGGACGTGGCCGCCGCCGTCGTCTACCTCGTCTCGGACGACGCCCGCCAGGTGACGGGCTCCGTAGTGACCGTGGACGGCGGGTTCACCGCGCGCTGACCTGCGCGGGACCAGCAGTTGTGACCGTTGTGAGAGTTGAGAGGGAGGACACCCCCATGGTGGGTGAGCGTTGCCACGCCCTACGGGTCCGGCTGAGCAGTCGGGTGACCGCCGCCGAGCTGACGGCTCGCCTGGGCGCGGCGGGCCCCTGGCGGCTGTGGGTGGAGGACGTCGCGGCCGGTTCCGACGAGCCGGTGGCCCTGCGCCGCCGACGGACCGAGCTGAACCGGCCGACCCCGGCCGTACGGTGCGTGCTGCTGCGCCACGAGGACGGAGTCGAGGACCTGATCCTCGTCGCCGACCGCTCGGTACTAGACCGGGACGCCCTCACCCGCCTGGCCGTCGGCCTGGTCGACGGGGCGGTGGCGGCCCACGGGGGCACGGCTGCCGCCGGTGCCTTGGGCGTGGGGTCAGCGGGCCCCGGTGCGATGCCGACGGAGGCCGGACCGTCCACCGGCGAGCGCACGGGGCTCGTGGGCCGACCGGCCCACGCCGCCTCGGAAGCCGCTTCCACCCCTCTCGCCGTCGGCACCGGCCCGGCGCCGGACTGGGGCGGCGGTACGAGCGGAGCCACCGCCTGGGAGACCCGCTCCCTCGACCTGCCCGCCGGGGCCCACCCGGCCGCGCTGCGCGCCGCCCTCGCCCTCACCCTGCACCGCTACGAGGGCCACGGCGCCACCGGCGACATCACGCTCGCCACCGACCTGCGCGGAGCACTCGCCCACGCGATCCCGGCGGACGCCACGCTCGCCTCGCTGCTCGCCGCCGTACCGTCGCCGACCGACCGCCCGGTGACCGTGGGCCTGCTCGAACCGGCCGTGGGGGAGGGGCCGTTGCCGTACGCGGGGGAGTACCTGCCCTGCCTCGCACCGCCGTTCCCGCTCACGGTCACGGTGCTGCCGGGGACGGGAGAGGGCGGCGGCCGCCTCTGGGCCGCGTACCGCCGTAGTCACTTCTCTCCCGAGATCGCCGACGCCTTCCTGATCCATCTCGCCCATGTCCTGCGCCAGTTCGGCGAGACCCCGGCCCTCCAAGCCGACGACGCCGAGCTCCTGGACGCCGCCGAGCGCGAGCGCGTCGCCGCGCTCGGCCGACCGGACGCCGTCCTCACCGGCATCCCGGAGCGGCTCACCGATGCCTTCGCGCGGGTGGCCGCCGCCCGCCCGGACGCCCCGGCGGTCGGCGACGGCACGACGACCCTCACGTACCGCGAACTCGACGGCCTGGCCGACCGGTTGGCCCGTGGCCTCGTGGCGCGCGGGGTCGCGCCCGGCGACCGGGTCGGCATCTGCCTGGAGCGCACCAACGAGATCGTCGCGGCCATGCTCGGCGTCCTCAAGGCGGGCGCCGCGTACGTCCCCACCGACCCGGCCTACCCTGCCGACCGCCTCGCCCACACCGCGCAGGACGCGGGCCTGGAGTTGGTGATCACCCGGCACGCGGAGTACCCGGCCGATGCTGGCACGCCCGTCACCCCGGACGACCTCCTGACGAGCGCACCGGACCAGACGGTGGAACTCCCGCGGATGGGAGGCCCGGACGACCCCGCCTACGTCATCTACACCTCCGGCTCCACCGGCCGGCCCAAGGGCGTCGTCGTCCCGCACCGCAACGTCGGTGCGCTCATCGACGCGACCCGCGAGGAGTACGGCCTCGGCCCGGACGACGTGTGGACGTTCTTCCACTCCGGCGCGTTCGACTTCTCCGTCTGGGAGATCTGGGGCTGCCTGCTGACCGGCGGTCGGCTCGTGGTCGTCCCGTACGCCGTCTCCCGCGAGCCCGAGGAGTTCCGCGACCTGCTGCGGCGCGAGGGCGTCACCGTCCTCAGCCAGACGCCGTCCGCCTTCTCCCAGCTCCTGGAGACCGACCACGCGGCGCTCGCCGTACGCCTCGTCGTCTTCGGCGGCGAGCCGCTGGACGCCCGCATGCTGCTGCGCTGGTTCGACCGGCACCCCGAGGACGAGTGCCGCATGGTCAACATGTTCGGCATCACCGAGACCACCGTGCACGTCACCGCGCAGACGCTGACCCGCGAACTGGCCCTCGCGGGCTCGAAGTCCGTCGGCCCGGCGCTGCCCGGCTGGCACCTGTACGTGACCGACGCGCGCGGCCGGCTCGTCCCGCCCGGCGTGACGGGCGAGATCCGCGTCGGCGGCGCGGGCGTGGCCCTCGGCTACCTGGGACAGCCCGAACTCACGGCCGCCCGCTTCACCACCGACCCGTACGCGGAGGGCCGCCAGTACCACAGCGGCGACCTCGGCCGGCTGCGCCCCGACGGCACCCTCGAACACCTGGGGCGCATCGACAGCCAGGTGAAGATCCGGGGCTTCCGCATCGAGCTGGACGAGATCCGCTCCGTACTCCTGGAGGACCCCGACGTCCGCGCGGCGGCCGTGGTGGTCCGCCGCGACGACCCGTCCGACCCGGCGACCGCCCGCCTCGACGCGTACGTCGTCCCGGCGGACCTCGACGCCGCGGGGGTACGGAAGCGGGCCGCGACCGTCCTGCCCGCGTACATGCTCCCGGCGACCGTCACCCCGCTCGACTCCCTGCCGCTGACCACCAACGGGAAGCTGGACGCGGCACGGCTGCCGGAGCCGACGCGGACGGCGACGCCCCCGCCGGCCGCGGTGCAGCCGGCGGGGGAGGGCTCGGCGGCGGGCAAGGCGGCGGTGCTCCAGGAGGTCTGGTCGGCGATGCTCGGAACACCGGTCGGCCTGGACGACGACTTCTTCGAGCTCGGCGGCAACTCCCTGCTCGCGGTGCGGATCAGCGCCGCACTGCGCGGTCGCGGACTGCCCGCCGTACCGCTGCGGGACCTGTTCCGCACGCCCACGATCCGCGAACTCGCCGGGGCGGGCGGGGTCGATGGCTGAGACCCTCGGCGTACCCCGTACCCGTTCCCTCTTCCCCACCCTCCACATTCCGGAGAACGCCCTTCCGGAGCCGGGCCGGCCGCCGAGGGGCGGCGAGGTGGCCCTGTGGTGGCTGGACACGGACCGGGAGATCGTCGGCGGCCACCCGGTGGCGGCCGAGGAGACGCCCCTGAGCCCCGAGGAACGGGACCGGTCGGCCCGCCTGCGCCGCCCCGGCGACCGGCACCGCTACCGGGCCGCCCACATCGGGCTGCGCCTCGTCCTCGGCGGGTACACGGGGCTCGCCCCCGAGGTCCTGGGCCTGGTCCGCGAGGACTGCCCATGCTGCGGCGCGCCGCACGGGCGGCCCGCCCTGGCAGGCGGCGGCCCGCACTTCTCGCTCTCGCACAGCGACGGCCTCGCCCTGATCGCCGTCTCGGGGGCCCGGGTGGGCGCCGACGTCGAGGGCGTCCCGCGCCCGGCCATCACCGACGAGCTCCTCCCCTCCCTGCACCCGCGCGAGCAGAGCGCCCTGCGCGCCCTGCCGGACGCGGCCCGCCCCGGCGCGCTGGCCCGGGTGTGGACGCGCAAGGAGGCGTACCTGAAGGCGACGGGCGTCGGCCTCGCGTACGGCGTCGCCGATCCGTACGTGGGCGTCTCCGAAGTCCCCGCCGAACTGGCCGACTTCGCCGTGCACGACGTACCGACGCCTCTGCCTTCGTACGCGGCGGCCATCGCCCTCGCCACGGCTCTTCCTCTCCTCCCCTAAGGACAACCCATGACGGATTCCGGTCTGTTGAGCGAGCGGGCACCGACCCGCAAAGAGGTGCACAAGCTCGATCGGGTGATCATTCGGTTCGCCGGTGACTCCGGTGACGGTATGCAGCTGACGGGTGACAGGTTCACCTCGGAGACGGCGTCGTTCGGGAACGACCTGTCGACGCTGCCGAACTTCCCGGCCGAGATCAGGGCTCCTGCCGGGACGCTGCCGGGTGTCTCCTCGTTCCAGTTGCATTTCGCCGATCACGACATCCTGACCCCGGGCGATGCTCCGAACGTGCTGGTCGCGATGAACCCGGCCGCGTTGAAGGCCAACATCGACGACGTGCCGCGTGGCAGCGAGATCATCGTGAACACGGACGAGTTCGCCAAGCGGGCGATGGCGAAGGTCGGCTACGAGACGTCCCCTTTGGAGGACGGTTCGCTGGACGCGTACCGGGTTCATCCGGTGCCGCTCACGACGTTGACGATCGAGGCGTTGAAGGACTTCGGGCTCTCCCGCAAGGAGGCCGAGCGGTCGAAGAACATGTTCGCGCTGGGGCTGCTGTCGTGGATGTACCACCGGCCGACGGAGGGTACGGAGAGGTTCCTGCGGCAGAAGTTCGCGAAGAAGCCGCAGATCGCCGAGGCCAACATCGTGGCCTTCCGGGCGGGCTGGAACTTCGGCGAGACCACGGAGAGCTTCGCGGCCTCGTACGAAGTCGCTCCGGCCACGAAGGCGTTCCCGACCGGGACGTACCGCAATATCAACGGCAACCTCGCCCTGTCGTACGGGCTCGTGGCGGCGGGGCAGCAGGCCGATCTGCCGCTCTACCTGGGCTCGTACCCGATCACTCCGGCCTCCGACATCCTGCACGAGCTGAGCCGGCACAAGAACTTCGGTGTGCGTACGTTCCAGGCCGAGGACGAGATCGCGGGTATCGGCGCGGCGCTGGGTGCGGCCTTCGGTGGCTCGCTCGCCGTCACCACCACGTCGGGGCCTGGTGTGGCGTTGAAGTCGGAGACGATCGGGCTCGCGGTCTCGCTCGAGCTGCCGCTGCTGATCGTGGACATCCAGCGCGGCGGGCCTTCGACCGGGCTTCCGACCAAGACCGAGCAGGCGGACCTGCTGCAGGCGATGTACGGCCGTAACGGCGAAGCCCCCGTACCGGTCGTGGCGCCGAGGACGCCGGCGGACTGTTTCGACGCGGCGATCGAGGCCGCACGGATCGCGCTCACCTACCGCACCCCGGTCTTCCTGCTCTCCGACGGCTACCTCGCCAACGGCTCCGAGCCCTGGCGGATCCCGGACGTGCAGGAACTCCCCGACCTGCGGGTCCAGTTCGCCACCGGACCCAACCACGAACTCGCCGACGGCACCGAAGTCTTCTGGCCCTACAAGCGCGACCCCCAGACCCTCGCCCGCCCCTGGGCCGTCCCCGGCACCCCCGGCCTCGAACACCGCATCGGCGGCATTGAGAAGCAGGACGGCACCGGCAACATCAGCTACGACCCGGCCAACCACGAACTCATGGTCCGCACCCGCCAGGCCAAGATCGACGGCATCGAAGTCCCCGACATCGAGGTCGACGACCCCAGCGGCGCCAAGACCCTGGTCCTCGGCTGGGGCTCCACCTACGGACCCATCACCGCCGCCGTCCGCCGACTGCGGTCCGTCGGCGTGCCGATCGCGCAGGCCCATCTGAGGCACCTCAACCCCTTCCCGAGGAACCTCGGGGAACTGCTGAAGCGGTACGAGAAGGTCGTCGTACCGGAGATGAACCTCGGTCAGCTCGCCCTGATGATCAGGGCCAAGTACCTGGTCGACGCCCACTCGTACACCCAGGTCAACGGCATGCCCTTCAAGGCGGAACAGCTCGCGACGGTTCTCAAGGAGGCCATCCATGGCTGACACCCTGCTGTCCCTTGTCCCGAAGGCCGAAGCGGCGCAGTCGATGAAGGACTTCAAGTCCGACCAAGAGGTGCGCTGGTGCCCCGGGTGCGGCGACTACGCCGTCCTGGCCGCGGTGCAGGGGTTCATGCCGGAACTGGGCCTGGCGAAGGAGAACATCGTCTTCGTCTCCGGCATCGGCTGCTCCTCCCGCTTCCCGTACTACATGAACACCTACGGGATGCACTCCATCCACGGCCGCGCCCCCGCCATCGCCACCGGCCTCGCCACCTCCCGCCGTGACCTGTCCGTCTGGGTCGTCACCGGCGACGGCGACGCCCTCTCCATCGGCGGCAACCACCTCATCCACGCCCTGCGCCGCAACGTCAACCTCAAGATCCTCCTCTTCAACAACCGCATCTACGGCCTCACCAAGGGCCAGTACTCCCCCACCAGCGAACTCGGCAAAATCACCAAATCCACCCCCATGGGCTCCCTGGACGCACCCTTCAACCCGGTCTCCCTCGCCCTGGGCGCCGAAGCCTCGTTCGTGGCACGGACCGTCGACTCCGACCGCAAACACCTCACCGAGGTCCTCCGCCAGGCCGCCGACCACCCCGGCACCGCCCTCGTCGAGATCTACCAGAACTGCAACATCTTCAACGACGGCGCCTTCGAAGTCCTCAAAGACAAACAACAAGCGGAAGAAGCCGTCATCCGCCTCGAACACGGCCACCCCATCCGCTTCGGCACCGACGGCCGCAAGGGCGTCGTCCGCGACACCCTCACCGGCGACCTCAAGGTCGTCGAAGTCACCGAGGAGACCCAGTCACAACTCCTCGTCCACGACGCCCACGCCACCTCACCCACCACCGCGTTCGCACTCTCCCGCCTCGCCGACCCCGACACCCTCCACCAAACCCCCATCGGCGTCTTCCGCTCCGTCCAACGCCCCGTCTACGACACCCTCATGGCCGACCAACTCGACACCGCCATCGAGCAGCACGGCAAGGGCGACCTCGCACAACTCCTCGCGGGGAATGACACCTGGACGCGCGATGAGTGAGCCCGGTGACGAGGTCTCCGCCGGCCGGAACTCCGCCGGCCGGAACTCCCTCGGCCGGGCCTCCCTCGGCCGGAACTTCCTGAGCGACAACACCGCCGGCGCGTCCCCCGAGGTGGCGCAGGCGGTCGCCGAGGCGCTGGCCGGGCACTCCCTGCCGTACGGCGCCGACCCGTACACGGACTCTGTCCGGCGCCGCCTCAGGGACGTCTTCGAGCGGGACCTCGACGTCTTCCTGGTCTCCTCGGGGACCGCCGCCAACGGCCTCGCCCTGTCGGCCCTCGCCCGCCCCTGGGGAAGCGTCCTGTGTCACACAGGGAGCCATGTGCACAACGACGAGTGCGGTGCCGCCGAGTTCTTCACGGGCGGTTCCAAGGTCGTCACCGTCCCCGGCGCCGACAGCAAGGTCGACCCCGAGGCGCTGCTGCGCGAGATACGGAGGCGTGCGGGCGACCGGCACAGCGTCCAGCCCTCGGCCCTCACGCTCAGCCAGGGCACGGAGACCGGTGGTGTGTACACCGTCGAGGAGATCCGCACCCTGTGCCTGATTGCCAAGGCCTCCGGTCTTGGCGTGCACATGGACGGCGCGCGCTTCGCCAACGCGGTCGGTCGGCTCGGCGTCAGCCCGGCGGAGTTGAGCTGGAAGGCCGGCATCGACGTGCTGTCGTTCGGCACGACCAAGAACGGCACGATGACCGCGGACGCGATCATCTCCTTCGAGCCGTCCCTCTCCGCCGAACTGGCCGCCCGCGTGAAGCGCGCCGGGCAGCTCGCCGCCAAGGCGCGCTTCCACGCCGCGCAGCTCGACGCGTACCTCACCGACGGCCTCTGGCTGCGCAACGCCGACCGTGCGAACGCTCTCGCCGCACGTCTCCGGGACGGCCTGAGCGGCGTACCGGGCGTCGAACTGCCCGGCGCGGAGCCGCAGATGAACATGGTCTTCTGCGGTCTTGCTCCCGACACCATCAAGGGTCTGCTCGCCGACGGCTACGCCTTCTACCACGACCGTTGGGAGCCGGGCGTCGTCCGGTTCGTGACGTCGTTCGCGCACTCCGCCGAGGACGTCGACGCCCTGCTGTCCGCGATCCGCCGCCACACCGCCGAGCCGGCCTCGGCACCCCCGAGGCCGACCGTCCCGCACCCCCGTGACCGGTCGTCACGGCACCACTGCGTCCGCGAATGAACCAGGCGGCGCCGTCAGGAGGCGCTGGAGGAGCGGGCGCCGGAGGCCGCGAGGGCGGGCTCGGGGCGGACCGGGCCGTTCAGGAGGCTGTGCAGCAGCGCCGGGCGGCGCTCGGCGGAGACGTCCGCGAGGAGCGTCGCCAGGACGGCCATCCGGGCCTGCCCCGCACGCAGCGTCCCCGCGGGTACGGCTCCGGCGGCCACGAGGTCCACGGCCCCGCCGCCGGTGTACAGCTCGGCGATCGGGCCGGCGGGGACCCGCGTGCTCAGGGCCACCAGGATGCCGTCGGCGACGGCCGCGCCGACGGCCGCGGAGATCTCGGGGGTGGCGTTGCCCGCCCCGGTACCGACGAGCACGACGCCCCCGGCGCCGGCCGCGACGGAGGTGTTCAGGAAGAGCGGGTCGCCGTCGCTGTGGTGCATGACCACGTCGACCCGGGGCAGCTCCTCAGTCGCGTCGGCGGAGGCCGTGGCCGTGGCCTTGGGCAGCGGCAGCGGAGTGGGGCGGTCCGGGCTGCGGCGGATGTGCACGCTGCCGAAGCCGACCTTCCCGAGGACGCTCTCGGAGGGGTCCGCGAACGCGTCCGCCGCGAGGGTCTGCGTCTTCACCGTGCCGCGCGCCGCGTGCACCCGGCCGTCGAAGACCACGAGCACGCCCAGGTCGCGCACCGAGGCGGCGACCTGCAGGGCGTCGTACACATTGCCGGGGCCGTCGCCGTCGCCCGTACCGAGCGGACGCTGCGCGCCGGTGAAGACGACCGGGCGGGGGTCGGAGTGGTGGAGGTCCAGGAAGAAGGCGGACTCCTCCAGGGTGTCCGTGCCGTGCGTGACCACGACGCCGTCCACGCCCGGGTCGGCGAGCGCGGCGTGGACCGCGTGCAGCAGGGTGAGCTGGCGGACGGAGGTCATCCGGGAGCTGTTGACGTTGAACAGGTCGACGACCTCGACCACCACGCCCTCGGGCAGCGCCGAGGTGGCCAGGACGTCGTCGCCCGACGCGTCGGCGGCGTAACCGGTGCCCTGCCAGCGGCTGGCTATGGTGCCGCCCGTGCTGATGAGGGTGATCCGGCGGGGCCGGTCGTCGCGTGTCCACTGCATGGGTGTCTGTCCCGGAGATCGAAGGTAGTCGCCTTCGCAACGATAGTTCAGCTTGTATGGAATACGATTGCGAGTTCCGCGCCGGAATCGTGAATTCCCGCATGCATAATTGCGTCATGGACCGGATCGACCGCAGCATCTTGCGTGAGCTTCAGGACGACGGCCGTCTGAGCAATCTGGAGCTCGCCCAGCGCATCGGCCTCAGCGCCTCCGCGTGCCTGCGGCGCGTGCGGCAGCTGGAGGAGGACGGGGTGATCCAGGGGTACCGCGCCGTGATCGACCCCTCCGCCGTGGGGCGCGGCTTCGAGGTCCTCGTCTCGATCGAGGTCCGGCGCGACCGGGAGACCGTCGAGGCCTTCGAGGAGGCCCTGCAGGCCATCCCCGACGTCATCGAGGCCTACCGCCTCTTTGGCAGCCCCGGCTGCCTCCTGCGCATCGCGGTCGCCGACCTCGCCGCGTACGAACGCCTCTGGATCGAGCGACTCACCTCGCTGGCCGGCGTCACGGAGGTCAACTCGCAGATCATCATGAAGCGGGTCAAGGAACCGCGCGGACTGCCGGTCGAACGCTGATGCCCTCCGCGAACGGGCCGTCAGAGTCCACTCGTGTCGGTGTTGGGCCGAACGGGTGAGAAACGGGAGGATGGGCGCATGAGTAGGTACGAGAGGTACGACGTCACCGACGCGCAGTGGGAGGGCCTCGCCCAGGTCGTCCCCCTGCGCGGCCGCGACGAATGGCCGTCCAGAGTCGACCACCGCACCATGCCCGACCCCTATGAGGCCGCCGAGCAGCGCCGCATGGTCGTCCTGCGCGTGCAGGTCTTCGCCGACGCCCGCGAGGTCGCCGAGTACCTCATCGCCCGGATCCCGGTCCTCCTCGACCTGACCAGCGCGGACACCGAAGTGGCCAAGCGCATCCTGGACTTCAGCAGCGGCGTGGTCTTCGGCCTCGGCAGCGGCATGCACCGGGTCGACCGCAACGTCTTCCTGCTCGCCCCCGCCGGTACGGAGGTCGAGGGCACGTCCGAAGCGGAGGCCGGGGAGGACGTGGCCGGGGCGGCCGTCCCCCGATCGTAGGAAGATGGACAGGGCGTAACGGTTCGTCATCCACGGGGCTGCGTACGGTCCGATCATGGACTCCACCGGCGGCCACACGCCCGATTCCGTCTCCTCCTTCCCCTCCGCCTCCGCCGCTTCCCCTGCCTGTACGACCCCGGTCCGGGCACCGTTACGCGGCCCCGCGGGGGAGCGGGCTCCGGTGGGTGGTGGCGGTCCGCCCGTGGGTGGATCAAGTGGTTCCGGCGGCGGTCCCGGCGGTTCCGGCGGTCCTGGCGGTCCCGGTGGTTCCGGCACGCGGGCCGCGCGGCGGGACGCGCTGCGGCAGTTGATGGACGCCTCCGCGCGCCGGCCCGCCCGCCCCACGGTCACCGAGCTCCGCCTCTCCGCCTTCGCCGCGCACCGCGCCGCCGTCCATCCGCTCGGCCCCGTCACCCTCTTCACCGGGGCGAGCGGCAGCGGCAAGTCCAGCGCCCTGCGGGCCTACGAGGCGCTCGCCCGGCTCGGCGCCGGGGAGGACCTGGCCGCCGCGTTCCCCGACGCCGTCGCCCACGTACCCGAACACGCCCGGCCCGACGCCCAGGGGCGGCGCGGCTTCCGGATCGGCTGCACCGTCGACGGCCCGGCCGGACCCGTCCGCCTCGACCTCGCGGTCCAGGCCGAACCCACGCTCCGTATCGTCGGCGAACGCCTCACCTGCCGCGGCCGTACGCTCCTCACCACCGCGCTGCGCGACCCCGGCCGCAGTGCCGTCCAGGCCGAGTGGCACACCGCGGGCGCCACGCCGGTCACCCGGGCGCCCTTCCCCGACGACCTCCTCGGCACCGCGCTGCTGCCGCTGCGCGTGGCAGGCAAGACGAAGGGGCAGCTGGAGGTCCTGGCCGCCGCCGAGCAGGTGGTCGTCGCGCTGCGCTCGGTGTTCCCCTGCGATCCGGAGCCCGCCCGGATGCGGGGATCCGTGCCGATGGGCGAGGGCCGGCTGCTGCGCGGCTGCGACAACCTGGCGGAGGTCCTGCACCGCACCGCCTCCGAGTGCCCGCGCCGCCACGCCCGGCTCGCGGTGGTCGCGGGCGCCGGGTGCGCGGGGATCGTGACCGGGCTGCGGGTGGAGGAGCTGCCCGACGCGACGGTACGGGCGCTCCTGGAGCGCGCACCGGGCGGCGCCGTGCGGCCGGGCGCGTCCGGCGCGTCCGGGTGGGCCGGGGCCGCCGTGGTCCCGGCGCCGCGCCGGGCACCGTTCGCGACCCCGCTCGGCCGGCTCGGCGACGGCGAACTGCGCTATCTCGCCCTCGCGCTCGTCCTGCTCACCGGGCCCGGGGTGCTCGCCATGGACCAGCTCGGCGAGGTGCCCGCCGCGATGCGGACCCTGACGGTCCTCGCCGACGGCCTCGACCGGTCCTTGGACGGACGCCAGCTCCGCGCGCTGCTCGGGCTCGCCGCCGACATCGCCTCCGGCGGGCACATCCGGCTCGTGGGCTCGGTGGGGGAGCCGGCGGCGCGGTACGCACGCGAGACACCGGGGGTGTCGGTGGTAGACCTGGGGCGTGAGTGAACTGGATGTAGCGGGATTGCAGCGCAGGCTGGCCGAGTTCGCGGCCGCGCGGGAGTGGCAGCCGTACCACACCCCGAAGAACCTGGCGGCGGCGCTCAGCGTGGAGGCGGCCGAACTCCTGGAGATCTTCCAGTGGTTGACGCCCGAGCAGGCGGACCGGGTGATGGACGACCCGGACACCGCCCACCGGGTCGAGGACGAGGTCGCCGACGTGCTGGCGTATCTGCTGCAGTTCTGCGAGGTGTTGGGCGTGGACCCGCTCGCCGCGCTGGCGGCGAAGATCGACAGGAACGAACTCCGATTCCCGGCCCGACGGCCCCCGACCCACGAGGAACGGGACGGGAGCGCCACCGAAAACGGTTTTCGTCACTCTTCGGAGTGATCGGGATTTCCCCATCGAGCCTACTGTCCACAGATTTCCGAATTCCTCTGGCGTGGGGGCTCAGGCGCCTTCACGCTGGGTAATGGAGTCAGTGGGCAGTAAGTCGTACGAACGGGGGCGGCGTACATGGAAGCGCAGCGACTGATCGCGGCAGGCCGGCACGCGCTCGCGGGAGCGGGGACGGCATTGGACATCGTGGCGGAGGCCTGGCAGGCCCAGGCCCTCGCCCAGGCGATAGGGAGTCATCTCGCCCTCTGCGGACCGCAGGAGCTGCGGAGCGAGGCGCGAGGGCTGAGCGAGATCGGCGGCGGGCGCGGCATGGTGCCCGACTGTCCGCTGCTCGGGACGGGCGGACCGAGAGCCGCCCAGCTCACCGAAGTGGTCGAGCCACGCGTGGCGTTGACCGCGCTCGGCGCGCTGCTCGGGGAAGTGGGGATCGCCCTGGTGGGCGTGGCCTGCGCGACCGACGAGGAGGGACTGTACTGGCAGTGCATCGAGGCCATCGACGCCGCCGACGAGTCGAACGACCGGGTGCGCGGGATGCTGCGGCGACTCGCGATCCGGGAGCGGGACCGGCCGCCCGATGCCGCTCGGGGCCGGGCGGGTCCGGCGGGGGCGTCGTCATGAGTCGCCGGCGGGCGGCCGGGTCGGCGTCACCGCGCGCGGCGGCGGCCGGGTCGGCGTCACCGGGCTCGGGGCTCGTCGTTCGCCTGGCTCCGTTCCTGGCCCTCGCTCTCCAGTCGGTCCGACGAGGACTGGAGGTCGGCGTCGAGCTGCGACAGGTCGGCGGTGAGCGCCGCCATCAGCTCCTCCATCTGCTGCAGCAGGCCCTTGGGGGCGCCGGAGCCCTTCTGCTCGGGCACGGACTGCTGCACCGGCTGCTCGGGCAGCGCCCTTTCGGGCGCGGCTTCCTGGGACATGGCGGCCTCCTCGGCCCAGGCCCTTCCCCCGAAGGGAGGGCCACACGGGAGCACGTCGCACCGGCAGCGGCCGCCGGCACGCGGGCGCCGGGCGGTCCGGCACCGCCCGAGCCAACGACGCGCGCCGGGCCACGGTCACTGGCCGGGTGGGACGCGGCCCGCCACAGGGCCCGATATTCACCCGACCGGGCAGGACCGGCCCCCGGGCTGACGGAGAGGTTGACGGCCGCCCGTCGGTGCAGGATGGAGGCATGGATCTTCGAATCTTCACCGAGCCCCAGCAAGGGGCCGACTACGACACCCTGCTCACGGTCGCCAAGGCCACCGAGGACCTCGGTTTCGACGCCTTCTTCCGCTCCGACCACTACGTCAGCATGGGCTCCGGCGACGGGCTGCCCGGGCCGACCGACGCCTGGATCACCCTGGCCGGCCTCGCCCGCGAGACCCGGCGGATCCGGCTCGGCACGCTGATGACCGCCGGCACGTTCCGGCTCCCAGGTGTCCTGGCCATCCAGGTCGCCCAGGTCGACCAAATGTCGGGCGGCCGGGTCGAACTGGGCCTGGGGGCGGGCTGGTTCGAGGAGGAGCACCGGGCGTACGGCATCCCGTTCCCCAAGGAGAAGTTCGGCCGGCTCGAAGAGCAGCTCGCGATCGTCACGGGGCTCTGGAACACGAAGCTCGGCGAGAAGTTCTCCTACGAGGGCGAGTTCTACCAGCTCGCGGACTCGCCCGCGCTCCCCAAGCCCGCCCAGGACAGGATCCCGGTGCTCATCGGCGGGCACGGCGCGACCCGCACGCCGCGGCTGGCCGCGCGGTACGCCGACGAGTTCAACATCCCCTTCGCCTCGATCGAGGACAGCGAGCGGCAGTTCGGGCGCGTCCGGGCCGCCGCCGAGGCCGCGGGGCGCCGGGCCGACGAGCTGGTGTACTCCAACGCCCTGGTGGTCTGCGTCGGCAAGGACGACGCGGAGGTGGCCCGCCGGGCCGCGGCCATCGGGCGGGACGTGGAGGAGCTGAAGGCGAACGGTCTGGCCGGCTCGCCCGAGGAGGTCGTCGACAAGATCGGGCGGTACGGAGCGATCGGGGCGTCCCGGATCTACCTCCAGGTCCTCGACCTGTCCGACCTGGACCACCTGGAGCTGATCTCCGCCCAGGTCCAGTCGCAGCTCGGCTGAACGGAGGCGCACCGATGAGGCCCGTCCACCCCCTGGCCGAGGCGCTCGCCCGCGAGGTGCTCGTCCTCGACGGCGGGCTCTCCAACCAGTTGGAGGCCCAGGGCTGTGACCTGAGCGACGAGCTGTGGTCGGCGCGGCTGCTCGCCGACGGGCCCGAGCAGATCGCGGCGGCGCACACCGCCTATGTGCGGGCGGGCGCGCGAGTGCTGATCACCGCGAGCTACCAGGCCACCTTCGAGGGCTTCGCCCGGCGCGGGGTGGCCCGGGCGGAGGCGGCGCGGCTGCTCGGGCGGAGCGTGGAGCTGGCCCGGGCGGCGGGGGAGGGCGCGGTGGCACCGGTGTGGGTGGCCGCGTCGGTGGGGCCGTACGGAGCGATGCTCGCCGACGGTAGCGAGTACCGGGGCCGGTACGGACTGACCGTGCGCGAGCTGGAGCGGTTCCACCGGCCCCGGGTCGAGGCGCTCGCGGCGGCGGGGCCGGACGTGCTGGCCCTGGAGACGGTGCCGGACGCGGTCGAGGCGGAGGCGTTGCTGCGGGCCGTCGAGGGGTGCGGGGTGCCGGTCTGGCTCTCGTACACCGTGGCGGGCGAGCGGACGCGCGCCGGGCAGGGCCTCGCCGAGGCGTTCGGGCTCGTAGCGGGGAACGAGCAGGTGCTCGCGGTCGGGGTCAACTGCTGCGAGCCGGCGGACGCGGCGCGGGCCGTCGGGATCGCGGCGCGGGCCACCGGGAAGCCGGTCGTCGTCTACCCCAACAGCGGGGAGGAGTGGGACGCCGGCGCCCGGGCCTGGCGCGGTACCGGCTCCTTCGACCCGGACCGGATGCGGGACTGGCCGGCGGCCGGGGCCCGGCTGATCGGCGGCTGCTGCCGCGTGGGACCGGACCGTATCGCGGCCCTCTCCGCCGCCCTTGCGCCCTGACGGGCGTGACTCGGCCCCGTACCCGGTGCGGGTACGGGGCCGAGAGTGGTGCTCAGTGGGTGGTGGGTCAGCCGTCGGCCATGGTGCGGCGGCGCTTCCACCAGAGCAGACCCGCGCCCACCGCCGCGAGGACGGCGGCGAGGCCCACGATCAGGCCGACGGGCGTGTCGGAGCCCGTGTCGGCGAGCCCGCCGTCAGGGTCCTTCGCGGGCGGGGTCTGACCGCCGCTCCCGTTGCCGTTGCCCGGTGTCGACGGGCTCGGGGCCGGGGTCGTCGGCTTGTCGGTCGGGTCGGGACCCGGCTTGGTCGGGGTGGGCGTCGGCGTGGGGTCGGTGCCGCCGGAGTCCTTGCCGGTGTTGTTGCCGCCGAGGAAGGCGGTGTCCGTGTCGGCGTAGGCGGTGGTCGACTTCACGGCGGCGTTCACCGTGTCGGGCATGTCCGGGTTCTCGGCCTGGAAGCGCGCCTTCGAGATGTTCTGCTTGGGCTGCTTGGAGAAGTCCACGCCACCCAGGTAGAAGGAGAACTCCAGGACCGAACCGTCCTGCGGGTACGTCCGCTTGAAGTGGAAGTCACCCTCGCGGTACGACTTCATGTAGTCCGCGTAGACCTTGTCGCGGTCCCACTTCGTGCGCGAGGGCCAGGCGGTCGCGTCATCCGAGCCGATGAGCGCGTGGAAGTCACCGGGCTTCACGGCGTCCCGCTGCTTGATCCACTCGGCGGCGATCCGAGAGGTGTAGACGCTGCGCAGATCGGCGTACTGGGGCGCGGTGTTGACCAGCTTCTCGACCTCCGGGATCGCGATCTCCTGGATCTGCCGGAAGTTGTACTCCTGGACCGACTCGGGCTGCTTGCACTTGAAGCCCTCGTCGAAGTCGATCTTCGCGGCCTTCACGTCCATGGGCGCGTCGAGGATGTAGAGCTTGCCGTCCTCCTCGCGGACCTGGGCCGGGGCCGGCTCGATGTAGTACCGGTACGTCTTCCAGCAGGGCGCGCCGTTGACGTGCTGGAACGAGTCCCACAGCCGGTTGCCGACCGGGTTGTCCGGGACCATCACCCGGGACAGGTCGTGCTTCATCTCCAGGTCGGCTTCCAGCAGGATGCGGCCCGCGTCGGTCTTGGCGAGCTTGTCGTCGGTGACCTGGTCCGGCTGGTCGGGGTTGAGGTTCACCCAGAACCGGTTGGGGTGCAGGGCGAGCCACGTGAACATCGTGTCGGACGAGAGGTCGATCTTCGCCCCGCCGCCCCACGAGGGGTTCTCGTCCTCGTCGTCGTTCATCTTGGCCTTGAAGCCGTAGTCCATGCCCTTGCCCTTGACGGGCTCGGTGATGTACCGCAGCTCCATGGTGGTGAAGTCGATGCCACCGGGGCCCCGCATCCGGAAGGGCGCGCCGGGCGCCTGCCGGGCCGCCGCCTGGCGGCGCTGCGCCTCTTCCTTCGTCCGGCCGGAGTTGCGGGCGAAGTCGTTCGCCGCGCCCCGGGAGCTGCCGCAGCCGGCCGCCTTGGCCGAGGCCAGAGTGGTCGCGGTGGGGCAGGTCCTGCCGCTGAAGGCGGGGTCCTGACGGGTGTACTGGGGGTGCGGTGTGTACCGGGCGTCCGGCGTGGCGCGGTGTTGGTACCAGGAGAGGCCGTGCGCCCGGAGGCGTGCCTCGACGGCCTTGCTCGGCGGCTCACCGAAGACGTACACGACCTTGTACCCACGCTTGCCCAGGGCCTGGTCGACGAGCAGCTGCTTGGTGTCGATCTGCTTCGTGCCGGACTTGAACTCGTAGATGATCTTGTCGCGGCCGTTGGTCTTGATCGCGTCGAAGCGGCGGTCCTTCTTGACGTTGTCCTCGCCGAGCTCCTCGACGAGCTCCCGGAAGAGCTCCGGCATCTCCTCGGCCATGGAGTACTGGCAGTACCAGTTCTGCCCGCCGAGCTTGAAGTACCGGGCGACCTCGGCCTCGTAGGCGTTGCCGCCCCGGCTGTTGGCCTCGCCGTTGGTGTAGTAGCTGTTCACGTACTCGTTGAAGGTGCCCTTGTAGGGCGACTTCCCGGCCTGGTTCTGCTTCCAGTACGCCCAGGCGTGCTCCGGGGAGGCGTTGGGGTACTTGCTCGGGTCCGGGAGGATCTTGTCCAGGTCCTCGGCGCTGGGCAGGTCGAGGCCCGAGAGGCGCTTGCGCGGGTTGTCGAAGGAGTACGTGCGCTTGGTGTCCCCGAGGGTGCGCCACTGGTACTTCCCCGGGGCCTTGAAGCCGGGCAGGCTTCCGAGCCGGGGTGCCGAGTTGGGCGTCTGGTACATCTCGGTACAGCGCTTGGGCGCGGCCTGGGCCTCTTGGACGTTGTCCAGGAGCGGCAGGCTGCCGGAGAGGATGCCGACGCTCAACGCCAGGACGGCCGCGCGGCCGAACCAACTGGAGCGCCGTGGTCTGGCGGTGGTCAAGATGATCGGTCCCATGGTCAGGGGGCCACGGGTTGAAGGTGCATGCGGTCGGATATCAGGACACGGCCCCCGTGGAAGTGACCTGATGGCCACTCACGATAGGAGGGGTGTGTGAAGAAAGTGGCAGGGACACGCCAAGGTTTTGGAACGTAACTCGTGTGTCCAGTCTGCCACTTCGGATTGGTTGGGCGCATCCTGTCTAGAGTGGCGGGCATGTCTGACACCACGAACGGCACCACGGACGGGACCACGAGCGGCGCCGCGGAAGGACCCACGAACGGCGCCGCAGAGGGCGAGCGGCTGGCCGCGTGGATCGACGACGTGCCGGCCCGCGTGATGCGGCTCGACACTTGGTACACCCCCGAGGACTTCACCCCGGACATGTCGCAGGAGTCGCTGCGCCTGCTGGAGGACGCCCTGGTCTTCACGTACCAGCCCGAGGGCACGCCCGAGTCGCAGGACTTCCTCCAGGGCGCGATGGCCTACCTCGGCGAGGCGCTCATGGCGGTCGGCGGCGGCCGCTGGGCCATGAGCGCCGCCGACCGCCCGGTCGTGCTGCCCGACCCCGCGCTCGGCCTGGCTCCGCTCGACCCCCTGGAGCTGATCATCTCCGCGCAGGAGGGCGACCGTTCCGGCGCGTTCACCGAGGCCGCCGACGAACTGCGCGCGGCGGTCGCGGCGCACCGCGAGCGTGAACCCGGCTGGAAGCCCGCCAAGGAACCGACCCCCGGCCTCGACCCGTGGGCGGCCGACGCCCCGCACCCCTGGCTCGCGGGCTGGCTCACCGAGCGCCGGGACGACTTCCCCGCCTGGGCGGCGGACGCGGGGCCCGGGGCCTGGGACTTCTCCCCGGAGTCGCTGGAGACCCTGGGGCGGCTCATGGTGGAACGGTTCACCGCCAAGGACGCGTACCGGGCCGCCGAGGACACCCCGTTCGTCCAGGGCGCCGTCTGGTACGTCGGCGAGGTCGCCGTCCGCCACCGGCACGGGGCCTGGACCTACCGTGAGGCCCCGGAGGGGATCCCCCGGGAAGAGGTGGAGAAGAACATCTACCTGGAGCGGCCCTTCGTCAACCAGCCCACCGTCAGGGACGGCGTCGGCGAAGTGCCCTTCTACGCCCTCCTGGCCACCGTAGGCGACAAGGCCCCGGGCACCCTCCTGGAGCGCCTCGCCCGCTACCGCGCCCACGACCCGGCCGCCGACCCGGTGGAGTACCGAGAGGTGTAGGCGCCGCGCGGAGCCGTTCAGCGGGAAAATGCCTGGTCGGAGCCGGGATATCGGACCATACTCGGACACGTGTTCCTGACGATCAGTACCACCGGCACCCCCGAACGTCCCGCGACCGATCTGGGCTTTCTGCTGCACAAGCATCCCGACAACGCGCAGACGTTCTCGACCTCGCACGGCACGGCGCACGTCCTCTACCCCGAGGCGAGCGCCGAGCGGTGTACGGCCGCGCTTCTCCTGGAGATCGACCCCGTGGGTCTGGTGCGGCGCGGCAAGGGCAAGGGGCGGGGCGGTGCCCCCGACTCCGCGCTCGCGCAGTACGTGAACGACCGGCCCTACGCCGCGTCCTCGCTGCTCGCCGTCGCGCTCGCCACCGTCTTCAAGAGCGCCCTGCACGGCGCCTGCAAGGCGATGCCCGAGCGGGCCGCCGCGCCGTTGCCGCTGCGCGTCGAGGTCCCGGCGCTGCCCGCGCGCGGCGGGGCCGAGCTGGTCCGCAAGCTGTTCGGGCCCCTCGGCTGGGACACGGTCGAGGCGGAGCCGGTGGCGCTCGACACCGCGTTCCCGGAGTGGGGCGACTCGCGCTACGTGCGCCTCGTCCTCGAAGGGGAGCTGCGGCTCGCCGACGCGCTCAACCAGCTGTACGTCCTGCTGCCCGTCCTCGACGACGCCAAGCACTACTGGGTCTCGCCCGACGAGGTCGACAAGCTGCTGCGCGCGGGCGACGGCTGGCTGGCCGACCACCCCGAGCAGAAGCTGATCACCAGCCGCTACCTCTCCCGTCGCTGGGGCCTGACCCGGGACGCCATGGAGCGTCTGGAGCTCGCCCGCCTCGCCGAGGCCGACGACCTCGACGTCGAGGACGTCGACAACGCCGTCGACGAGACGACCGACACCGAGGAGAAGCCGGTGCCGCTCGCCGTGCAGCGCCGGGACGCGATCCTCGCCGCGCTGCGCGCCGCCGACGCGACGCGCGTGCTCGATCTCGGCTGCGGCCAGGGCCAGTTGGTGCAGGCGCTGCTCAAGGACGTGCGCTTCACCGACATCGTCGGCGTCGACGTGTCCGTACGCGCCCTGACCGTCGCCGGGCGCCGGCTGCGGCTCGACCGGCTCGGCGAGCGGCAGGCCGGCCGGGTGAAGCTGATCCAGGGCTCCCTCGCGTACACCGACAAGCGGCTCACCGGCTACGACGCGGCGGTCCTGAGCGAGGTCATCGAGCACCTCGACCTGCCCAGGCTGCCCGCGCTCGAATACGCCGTGTTCGGCTCGGCGCGCCCCCGGACGGTCCTCGTGACCACGCCGAACGTCGAGTACAACGTCCGCTGGGAGTCCCTCCCGGCCGGACACGTCCGGCACAGCGACCACCGCTTCGAGTGGAACCGTGACGAGTTCCGCGCCTGGGCGGGCCGCGTCGCCGAACAGTACGGATACGGAGTCGAGTTCACACCCGTCGGACCCGACGACCCCGAGGTCGGCCCGCCTACCCAGATGGCCGTCTTCGCCCAGAAGCCCGATCTGACTACTTCGAAGGAGGAGCAGGCATGAACACCAACGAGACCAGCCGCACGCTGCCCGTCACCGACCTCTCCCTCGTCGTCCTGATCGGGGCGAGCGGCTCCGGCAAGTCCACGTTCGCGCGCCGCCACTTCAAGCCCACCGAGGTCATCTCCTCCGACTTCTGCCGGGGCCTGGTCGCCGACGACGAGAACGACCAGAGCGCCAGCCGGGACGCCTTCGACGTCCTGCACTACATCGCCGGCAAGCGCCTGGAGGCGGGACGGCTGACCGTCGTCGACGCCACCAACGTCCAGCAGGAGGCGCGGCGCCAGCTCGTCCAGCTCGCGCGCCAGTACGACGTGCTCCCGATCGCGATCGTCCTCGACCTGCCCGAGGAGGTCTGCCAGGCACGGAATGCGACCCGCCCCGACCGCGCCGACATGCCCCGGCACGTCGTCCAGCGCCACCGCCGCGAGCTGCGCCGCTCGCTGCGCGGCCTGGAGCGCGAGGGCTTCCGCAAGGTGCACGTCCTGCGCAGCGTCGAGGAGGTGGAGGGCGCCCAGGTCGTCCTGGAGAAGCGGTTCAACGACCTGCGCCACCTCACAGGCCCCTTCGACATCATCGGTGACATCCACGGCTGCCGCTCCGAGCTGGAGACGCTGCTCGGCAGGCTCGGTTACGAGGACGGCCACCACCCCGAGGGCCGTACGGCCGTCTTCGTCGGCGACCTCGTGGACCGGGGACCGGACAGCCCGGGCGTCCTGCGCCGGGTCATGTCCATGGTCGCGGCCGGGGACGCGCTCTGCGTGCCCGGGAACCACGAGAACAAGCTCGGTCGTTGGCTCAAGGGCCGCAAGGTCCAGGAGACCCACGGCCTCGCCGAGACCATCGAGCAGCTGGGGCGCGAGAGCGAGGAGTTCCGCGCCGAGGTGGGCACGTTCATCGACGGGCTCGTCAGCCACTACGTCCTCGACGAGGGCAAGCTCGTGGTCTGTCACGCCGGTCTGCCGGAGAAGTACCACGGCCGGAACTCCGGCCGGGTGCGCTCGCACGCGCTGTACGGGGACACGACCGGGGAGACCGACGAGTTCGGGCTGCCCGTGCGCTACCCGTGGGCGGAGGAGTACCGCGGCAAGGCCACCGTCGTCTACGGCCACACGCCCGTCCCGAACACCTCGTGGATCAACAACACCATCTGCCTCGACACGGGTGCCGTCTTCGGCGGGAAGATGACCGCGCTGCGCTGGCCGGAGCGTGAACTCGTCGACGTACCGGCGGAGAAGGTCTGGTACGAGCCCGCCCGGCCGCTCGCCACCGAGGCGCCCGGCGGGCACGAGGGCCGGCCGCTGGACCTCGCCGACGTGCACGGACGCCGGATCGTGGAGACCCGGCAGATGGGCAACGTGTCCGTACGCGAGGAGAACGCGGCGGCGGCCCTGGAGGTCATGAGCCGGTTCGCGGTCGACCCGCGCCTGCTCGCCTACCTGCCGCCGACCATGGCGCCCACCGCGACCTCGAAGCGGGACGGCTACCTGGAGCACCCGGCCGAGGCGTTCGCGCAGTACAGGGCGGACGGCGTCGAGCGGGTCGTGTGCGAGGAGAAGCACATGGGCTCGCGGGCCGTCGCCCTGGTCTGCCGGGACGAGGACGTGGCGCGCGAACGGTTCGGGGTCACCGGAGTGACCGGTGCGCTGCACACCCGTACCGGACGCCCCTTCTTCGACGACCAGGCGGTCACCGAGGAGGTCCTCGCGCGGCTGCGGGCGGCGATCACCGCCGCCGGGCTCTGGGAGAGCCTCGACACGGACTGGCTGCTGCTCGACGGCGAGCTCATGCCGTGGTCGCTGAAGTCGGCCGGGCTGCTGCGCTCGCAGTACGCGGCCGTCGGCGCGGCCTCCCGCGCCGTCTTCCCGGGCGCGCTGGGCGCATTGGAGCAGGCGGCGGCGCGCGGGGTCGCGGGCGTGGACGCGCTCCTGGCCAAGCAGCGCGAACGCGCCGCGGACGCCGAGGCGTTCACGGAGGCGTACCGGCGGTACTGCTGGCCGACGCAGGGCCTGGAAGGGGTGCGGTTCGCCCCGTTCCAGATCCTCGCCGCGCGGGGGCGCGCGCTGACGGCCGTGCCGCACGACGAGCAGCTCGGGTGGCTCGACCGGCTCGTCGACGCCGACCCGACCGGTCTGCTCCAGGTCACGCGCCGGCTGATCGTCGACACGGGCGACGAGGAGTCGGTCAGGGCCGGGGTCGACTGGTGGCTGGAGATGACGGCCGCCGGGGGCGAGGGCATGGTCGTCAAGCCGCTCGCCGCGCTCGTCCGCGGCGCCAAGAGCCGGCTCGTCCAGCCGGGCGTGAAGGTCCGTGGCCGCGAGTACCTGCGGATCATCTACGGCCCGGAGTACACCCGCCCGGAGAACCTGGAGCGGCTGCGCAACCGTTTCCTCGGCCACAAGCGCTCGCTGGCCCTGCGCGAGTACGCGCTCGGCCTGGAAGCGGTGGACCGGCTCGCCGAGGGCGAGCCGCTCTGGCGGGTCCACGAGGCCGTCTTCGCGGTGCTCGCACTGGAGTCCGAGCCGGTGGACCCGCGTCTGTGACGTGATCGCGACGGTGCCGCCACGGGGGGCGCAGGGGGCTGGATAGCAACGCTCCCCTGCGCCCCCCATGCTCGTTGGCGAGTATTCGCACCAGCACCTAGCGTTCTTCACCCCACGGCGTGACGCAGCGTCAACAGAGTGGCTGCGCTCGTCACGTGAGGTGAGACCCATACACATGAGCGCGCAGGCGGAGCGGTTTCGTCACGTGGCCGAAAGGCCGCGCGGGCGAGAGCGGGGGGTGAGCGACGGTGAGTCTTTTCGGCCAGGACCGTTCCTTCCTCCACGCCCTCCCCGACCAGGACCGCACGGCACTCCTCGCCGCCGGCACTCCGCGTGCCTACGAGCCCGGCGAGGTGATGATCCGCGAGCGCGACACCTCCGCGTACGTCCTCGCGCTCACCTCGGGCTGGTCGGTCGTCTCCGTCGAGACCGAGCGCGGCACCCGGCTCATCCTCGCCCTGCGCGGCGCGGGCGAGGTGGTCGGCGACCTCGCCGCCGTGGACCGGCGCCCGCGCAGCGCCACCGTCACCGCCCTCGGCCGCGTGGAGGCCGTGGCCGTCTCCGGCGACCGCTTCCGGCACTTCCTCGCCACCCACCCGCACGCCACCGCGCTGATCATGCGGCAGCTCTCCGCCCGGCTGCGCAGCGCCGACGTCGAGCGCCGCGCCCTCGCCTCCGAGACGGTGCTCCAGCGGCTCGCCGCCCGCCTGGTCGAACTGGCCGAGCGCGCGGGCCGGCGCGCCGAGACCGGGACCGTACTCGAACTCCCGCTGCACCAGCACGACCTGGCCGCCGCCGTCGGCGCGACCAGGGAGGCGGTGGCCAAGGCCCTGCGGCTGCTGCGGGAACAGGACGTCGTCCGTACCGCCAACCGCCGGGTCGTCGTCCTCGACATGCCCGTCCTGATCCTGCTGGCCCAGGGCGGATCACCTCGTACGAGCCCGGCGGAGAAATCTCCGCCCGGTGTGTAAACGGCTACAGCCCGGGCCGCCGCGCGCGGCCAGTCTTGACCCGTCACCACGGCACCACGGCACACACAGGGAGTCCGAGTGAGCACTGCGGGAGCGAGCGCGGGAGCGAGCGCCGGAGCGATCCACCGGCTCGTCGTCTTCGGCGACGCCGTCGGATCGGGCACCTTGGGCATGGACGCGAAACGGCTGATGCGCGCCACCATGTACGAGGCCTTCGGCGAGGCGTACGCCGCCATCGGCGTCGAACCGGACACCGTCCACCAGGAGGACCGCGGCGACGGCATCCTCGGGGCGCTGCGCCCCGACGTACCGCCGATGTTCGTCCTCGGGCGGTGGATCGACACCCTGTACGAGAGCCTGCGCGAGCACAACGCGAACCGCCGCGACCGGCTGCGCATACGGGTCGGCATGAACGCGGGCCTCGTCCTGGAGGACGGCCACGGCCTGGTCGGACGGGCGGTCGACCTCGCCTGCCGGCTCTGCGACAGCCCGACGGCCAAGGAGATCATGACCGCGGCGCCCGAGGCCGACCTGCTCGTGGTCGTCTCGGACTGGCTCTACTCCAACGTCGTGGTCGAGGGCGGACGTTACGTCGAGCCCGCGCACTACCGGCAGGCCCGGGTGCGCTCCAAGGAGACCGACGAGCTCGCCTGGTTCCACATCCCCCGCCTCCCGGCCCCGCCGCTCCCGGCGGCCCCGGCGGCCCCGGGGGGCGCACAGACCGGCGGTGGGCCGGCGCGGGGGGACGGCCCACCGCCCACCGACGTACCCGCACCTGAGCTCTTGCGGCAGTACCAGGCCGGGGGCGACATGCAGGTGTTCGAGCGGAACACGATCCACGGCGGCATCACCGGCATCCGCAAGGACCGGCCCGCCGCCGCAGAGGGGGAGACGGCATGAGCGATCAGGACGACGCCCCGGCCCCGGAGGAGTCCCGGGACGACGCGTCCCCCGGCGGCTCGGGAGGGTCCGGGGGCACGGGAGGCGGCGAGACCTCCGGCCCCGAGCGTCCCGAAGGAGGCACCGAAACCGCTCCCGCCCCGGAGCTGAGCCCCTTCGAGCGGGCCGGCCGCAGCCCGGTCGACGGAGTGGGCGGCACCGGCGGCGCCGGAACCGCGCGGGCCGCCCTGCGCACCCTCGCGCCCCGGCCCGCCGGCCGTACGTACGAGATCGGCGGCGACGGTCACATCTACGAGGGCAACCAGTGGATCACCCAGTTCTGGTCGGGCACCCGCCCCGAACTGGTCCAGGGCGCCGTCCCGCAGGAGACGCTCCAGCACCTGGACGACGTGTACCGCGAAGTGCCCGGCTACGCCCGGATGCGGGACCTCCTGCGCGGCAACCGCCTCCTCGTCCTGTGCGGCGAACCCGGCAGCGGCCGCAAGGCCACCGCCCTCGCCGTGCTCTCCGAGGTCACCGACCACAAGGTCAACCGGCTCGACCCCCGCCACCGCGTCGACGAGATCGACACCGCCGCGCTGGAGCGGGGCTTCGGCCACCTGCTCGAACTGCCCTCCGACGACGGCCGGGCCGAGCACGAGCCGCACCGGGGCCGCGACGAGCGCCACGACAGGCCCCGCAGGACCCGCGTACGCCTCTCCGAACTGCACCTCGACCGGTTCAGCGAGCAGCTGCGCGAACAGGAGGCGTACGGAGTCGTCCTCGTCGAGAGCGGCGACCTCGCCGACCGGCTGCTGCGCGGACGGTACGGGATGTACTGCCCGCCGCCGCCCTCCCACGAGGTCCTCCACCGCCACCTGCGGACGCTGCTGCGGGGCGAGCCCGAGGGCGCCCTCGACGGCGCGCGGGCCCTGGCCACGCGCGCGGACGTGACCAAGGCCCTCGGCCTCGACGCGCTGCGCCCCCGGGAGGCCGCCCGGCTCGCCGACCACCTGGCGAGGCGGCAGAAGGAGGAGCTGACCGACGCCGAACTCCTGGAGGACTGCTCGGCGTTCGTCCGCGCGCAGGCCCGCTCCTGGTTCGCCGGCGCGGACCGGCCCGGCACGCTCCCGGAGGCGCTGCCCGCCCTCAACGCGACCGCGTTCCGGATCGCCGTCGCCGTCTTCAACGGCTCGGCGTACAGCATCGCCGCCGAGGCCGCCGAACTCCTCACCTGGGAGCTTGCCGCCACCCTCGACCCCGAACAGCCGCCGGGGCGGCGCCTTTTCGGCACCCACGCCGACAGCCGGCCCGTCCTGGCCCGCTCGGTCCTGGAGGACGGCGAGCTCGACCTCGGGTCCGTCAAGGTGCCCGTCCGGGCCATCCGCTTCCAGGGCGAGGCGCTGGCTCCGGCCGTCCTCGCCGAGATCTGGGACGGCTACCACAACGTGCGCGGCCCGGTCTCCCGCTGGCTCCGGACGCTCTGCCACGACCCGCGCCCCGAGGTGTGGGTACGGGCCTCCATCGCCGCGGGCGTGCTCTGCTCCTGGGACTGGATCTACGGATTCGGCGAGCTGATCGCCCCGATGGCGGCCATGGACAGCGCCGTACCGCGGATGGCGGCCGCGACCGCGCTCGCCGAGGCCGCCCGCAACCCGCGCGTGAAGCCGGCCGTCGTCGCCGTCCTGAAGGACTGGGCGAACGGCGAGGACGACGAGCTCCTCGACACCGTCCTGCTCACCCACGGCTACGTCCTCGCCGCCGGGACCGTGACGGGCTCGCTCGACGCGCTCGCGCGCGTGGTGCGCCGCCGGGAGGCCACCGACGTGGACGTCATCGGCACGGCCTCCTTCAGCGTCGTACGGCTGCTCGCCTCGGGCGACCCGGAGCCGGTCGTGCGGCGGATGGCGGCCTGGCTCCGCGACGGGCGGCTCAACCTCGCCAACCTGGTCCTGGTCTCCATGCTGAACACGCTGACGTTCCGGACCACCCACCTCTGGGGCCTGCGGGACGTGCCCGAGCTCGAGCCGCACGCGGCCAGGCCGCTCCTCGTGGCCCTGCTCGCCACCCACCCCTCCCTCGCGCCGCACCTCGCGGGGCTGCTGCGCCACACCCTCGGCACCGGCCGTTCGGGCGAGGCGGCCCTCGACGGCCTGGGGAGCCTGCTTCGCCGCGCGTCGCGCGACGAGGAGGCGCTGGACCACGTGTGCCGGCTGCTGCCGCTGCTCGGGGTGACGCGAAGGGACCGCGACCGGCTGCGCGGGCTGCTGAAGGAACTGGTCGGCGACCGGGACCGGCCGATGGACCGGCGGGCCGCGGGCCGGATGTGGGACGCGGTGGCGGAAGGAGCCGAGCGATGAACGACCCCCGGAACCAGAACGGCGGGCAGGGCGGCCAGGGCGGCGGACAGGGACAGCGGCGACAGCAGGGCGCACAGGGCGCAGAGGGCGCACAAGGCGCGCAGGGAGCGCGGGGGCAGCAGCGCGGTCAGCAGGCCGGGCGCGGACAGCAGGGGCAGAGGGACGGACAGCGAGACGTGGAGCGGCAGAGCGGGCAGCGACGCGGGCAGCAGGAACAGCCCGAGCAGTCGGGGCAGTCAGGGCAGTCGGGTGGGGAGAAGGCCGTGGGGCCGCTGGCCCGCGAGGTCGCGCCTCCGTACAAGCGGACCAGCGGCGCGGTCGCGGCCGTGCTGCTCTACCGCAACGGCGGCCACCGCATCATGTGGCCCGACCGCACCGAGGACACCAACAAGCCCCTCCTGGGCTCCCCGTACACCGTCTTCGAGGTGCTGACAGGCCGCCATGTCACCGAGTTCGAGCTGAGCCTGCCCGCATCCGGGGACGGCATCTTCTTCCAGGCCGCCGCGCGGGTGGTGTGGGAGGTGGCGGACCCGTACCTCGTCGTCACCCAACAGGTGTGGGACGTGGCCGAGTTGATCCGCGACGACCTCCTGGACGGGCTGCGGGCGGTGTCCCGCCGATTCAGGCTCACCGACGCGCAGCGCGCCGACGAGGCCGTACGCGAGGAGCTGAGCTCCGGGCGCTTCAGCCTCGGCGAGGACCTGGGGCTGCGCGTACGGGTCCTGGTCTTCATCGACCTGGCCGACGCCATCAAGGAGAAGGTCGGCGAGCGGGACATCATCGAGGTGTCGATCCAGGTCGACGAGCGAGAGCTGGAGCAGAAGCGGCTCAAGGAGCTGGGCGAGCGGGGGCTCGTCGCGGAACGGGCCCGCGAGCTCGAAGAGCTGTTCCGGCGAGGCGACCTGGCGCAGATCGCCCACCACATGGCGATGAACCCCGACAAGCAGTGGGAGATCAGGCGCGAGCTCCAGCACGAGAAGCGGGAGGGGCAGGCCGACTTCCTGGCCGTGTTCAACCGCCTGCTCGACACCGGGGTCCTGGAGCGGCACGACATCGGCGAACCGATGTACCAGGTACTGGAGTTCCTGCGGGAGAGCACGGGCTCGGTCCTCGGCGGGGTCGCCCAGCGGGTCCTCAACCCACCCGGTTCCGGCCGTGGAAGGGCGGCCCTGGACAGGGGGCAGGGGCAACCCGAGCCCGTCGCACCGCCGTGGCGCGACGACGAGCGCGACGAGGACGAGCAGCGGGACGAGGGGGCGCGGGACACGCGGGACGAGGGTTCGAGGGAGGCGCGGGACGAGGAACGGACCGTGTACGAGCCGACCCGCGTCCAGTCGTCCTCCGAGCGCGACCGCGCCCGCCGCCGGCGCAATGACGAGGGGCGGCACGACGACAGGCGCCACGACGACCGGGACTTCGACGACCGGGGGCCCGCCCGCCGACCCAGCTCCGAGTTCGACGACTGGGACACGGAATGACCGCGCCCACGCCCACCCCGACCCCCGCGCCCGCATCGATATCCGTGCCGGACGCCGCCGACCTCCGTTTCATGGCCGAGCGGCTCCTCACCACCGTCCGTGAGGACATCGGCCGGGCCGACACGAAGGCGGCGATCCTGCTCTCCGGCGCCCTCGCCTTCCTGGCGGTGGTCTTCTCCCGGGACCCCGGTCCGCTGCCCTCATCGGGCGCGGGTCTGGCCCTGTTCGTCGGAGCCGGAGTGCTGTGGACGGCCGGGGTCCTGATGCTCGTCTCGGTGGTGCTGCCGCGTACCCGCGTCGGCGCCGACCGCACCCTGCTGCGCGAACTCACGGCGGGGACAGGGCCGGACGTCCTGCGCGACCGGCTCACGGCGTCCGGCGTGGACGTCACCGACTGGCTTCTCGAACAGGCGAGCGTGCACGGTGTCGTGCTCGCCGCGAAATACCGATGGCTGCGTCGGGGCGTGAGCGCTCTCGCGCTCGGCGCGCTGCCGGCCCTCTTCAGCGGACTGTGGTGAGAAACATGCAGTGGAGAAACACCGGGGGAGTCCTGCTCCTCGCCGGGGCGCTGCTCGCGCTCTCCGGCCCGGGCGCGGCGGACGCGGCGATGCCCTGGACCACTCCCGAGACCCTCAAGGCCGCGGCGGCCCCGCCGCCGTCCGAGGGCCCCGACCCCATCGACTTCGCCGTCGTCGTGGACCAGTCGGCGAGCCTCGCCGACAAGGACCTCGCCCTGGAGACGGAGGCGGCGGCCCTGCTCAGCCAGGGGGAGATATCCGAACGCTCCCGGGCCACCGTCATCGGCTTCGGAAGCTCCGAGAAGCCGGGCCAGTCCCCGGTGCGCGAGGTGTGCCCGCCGACCGTCGCCGACGCGGCCGGCCGCCAGCGCCTCAGCGACTGCGTCCCGCAGCTGACCCGCCGGGACCCGGCCCGCACGGGCCCCGGCACCGACTTCCCCGCCGCGATCCGGCAGGCCGTCTCCCGGCTCACGGAGGGCGGCCGGACGACCACGCCCAAGGTCGTCTTCCTGCTCACCGACGGCAAGCTCGACGTGGGCGACAGCCCCGAGTACGGCCCCGACAAGGCCATCCGGCAGAGCAACGGCGAGAAGCGGCTCGCCGAGGAACTCGCCCGGGCCCGGGCCGCCTCCGTCCAGATCTGGCCCCTGGGCTTCGGCGGCGAGATCGACCGCGCCGCCCTCACCGCGATGGCCGAGGGCGGCTATCGCGGCAGCTGCGCCGACGTGCCCGGGGCCGTACCCCGGATGCGGGTGGTCGACGACGCGGCGGGGATCGACAAGGCGCTCCAGGAGACGTTCGCGGCGGCCCGCTGCGCCCAGATCGCCCATGGCACGATCGGCAAGCCGCCGGCCGACCTGGCCGTCACCATCCCGCCGATCGCCACCGACGGCTCGCTCACGGTCGGCAAGCACGACCCCAAGGTGCGGGTGACGTACTACGACCCGAGCGGCCGCAAGGTGCCCACCCAGGGCGAGTTCGACGGCTCGACCTTCGAGGTCAGCGGCCAGGACGGCCCGGTCGAGGCGCTGCGCGTCAAGAACCCGATGCCCGGCCGCTGGCGCGTCCGCATCGAGGCCCCGGAGGGACACCGGGACCGCGAGGTCGCCGTACGGGCCATCTGGCAGGGCCGGTTGCGTTCCGAGGTCACCCTCGACCCCGCCTCGCCGCGCGCGGGCGAGGAGACCGTGGTGGAGGTACGGATGCAGACCCGGCGCGGGGTCGTCATCACCGACCCCACCCAGCTGGCGGGGATCGGCGTCTCCGCCGTGCTCAGCGGCCCCGGCTTCGAGCCGGTCACCGTCCGCCTCGCCGACGACGGGCGGGCCCCCGACCGGCGGGCGGGGGACGTACGGTTCACGGGGCGCGTCACCGTCCCTGCGACCGCCACCGGCGCCCTGGAACTCGTCACGAACATGGTGGCGCCCGGCATCACCTCGGACCGGCGCCCGCTGCACACCGAGACGTCCGACGAGACGCCCACCGTCACCGCCGGTCTCACCGTCGACCGGGTGACCGTCCACCCCGGGGCCACCGTGCGCGGCACCCTGGACGTCGCCAACGACGACAGCGTGCCGCACCGTCTGCGCCTCGCCCTGAAGGACCAGACACCGGGCGCCGACCTCACCCTATCCCCGGCAACGGTCACCGCCGAAGCGGGCCGCAAGACCCGGTACGACTTCACGGTCACCGTCGGTCGCGGCACACCCGTGGGCGAACTGGGCGGCCAGGTCGTGGTCCTGGACGCGGCCGACGGCGACCGCACCCTCGACACCACCTTCCTCGACGTACGGGTGGAGGCGCCGCCTACCTGGTGGGACCGCTGGTGGGGCGCGGTGGTGGCCGGGGCGGCGGTCCTGCTGCTCGCCGGGGCGTTCGCCCTCGTCCGGTACCGCGACCGGCGCCGCCGCAGGGACCTGACCGGCGTCCGGCTCGAACTCCTCCGCGACGGACAGGTCCTGAGCACGCTCGGCATCCGCAAGAACCAGAGCCCCGGCGGCGAGTACCTCTTCACGATCGAGGAGGCGCGCGGTGCGGCCCCCACGCTCCGCCGGGCCCGCGGCGGGTCCTCCGCCCACCGGCTGCGCCGGTCGGGCGGCGGCGAGCTGCTGCTGCGCCCCAGGGGAGGGCGGGAGTTCTCCGTCCGCGCGGGGGTGCCGGCCGGCCTCGACGACTTCGAACTCGTCGCCGTCGACGGCCGCCGCCCGAGCCGCGGCACGGACTCGGTCCGTACGGGAGGGTCCGGCGGCCGGGAGCGTACGAGTACGAGTACAGGTACGAGTACGCGTACGGGTACGGGCGGCCGCGAACGTACCGGCGGCTCCGGCGGCTTGCGCGACCGCTTCCGCCGCCGCTCCTCCACCCGGGGCACCGACGCCCCCGACACCGACCGGCGCCGCGAGCGGGCGACCACCGACCGCGACCGGTCCACAGACCGCGACCGGTCCACCGACCGGGACCCGGGACGGTCCACCGACCGCGACCAGGGCCGGGACCGGCGGCGTACCGGACGGCCCGACTCCGGCGGCTCCACCGAGCCGCGCGGATCGACCCGCTCATCGGACTTCTGACGGCTCACGCACCGACCGCACCACCACGGTCTCAAGGGGAGACGCACATGAAGATCTACCAGCCCATGCTCTTCGTCGGCCTGGGCGGCACCGGCGGACGCATCGGCAGCGAACTGGAGCGGAGCCTGCGCAGAGAGCTGTGCGGCCCCGACGGCACCGACCTCGTCGACGGCGGCAAGCGGCTGCCGTTCCAGCTGCCCGAGTGCCTCCAGTTCGTCTACGCCGACTTCAGCGAGGGCGACCTGCTGCACCAGCCTCAGTTCAAGGCCAAGGGCGCCGAGAGCCAGGCCTACGCCCGTACGTCCAGGATGGTCCGCGACCTGCTGCCGGCCGAGTTCGACTCCTCTCCCGACGTGACCCGCATGCTGCGGATCGCGCTGCACGAGGAGACCCGTTCGTGGCTGCCGCCGCAGGCCCGCCAGCCCCGGGTCGCCCCGCTGCACGACGGCGCGGGCCAGCTGCCGACCGTGGGCCGCGCCGCGCTCTTCGCGACGATGCGCCACGGTCTCGAACCGGTCCTGCGCCAGCTGCGCGAGGCCATCAGCGCCATCGGCACCTCGGCCGGTGACCTCCAGCGGGTCGGCGGCGGCCGGATCCGGGGCTGCGACGTCTTCGTCGCCTTCTCGGTGGCGGGCGGCACCGGAGCCGGGATCTTCTACGACTTCCTCCACCTCATCGGGCACGAGTTCCGCAACGCGAAGGTGCGCGGCGTGAAGATCTACCCGCTGGTCGTCATGCCCTCGGCGTTCCCGCCCGAGGCGGGCGGCGGCCGCGAGGCCGAACTGAACGCCGCCCGCTCCCTGGTGGACCTCTCGCGGCTCGTCGACGACCAGAACGTGCCGGACGCGCTCGACGAACTGGGCGACGTCGAGCAGCGCAGCCGGATCAGCGTCCACTACCCGGGCGAGGGCGCGGTCAAGCTGCGGGCCTCGACCGTGCAGACCGCGTTCCTGTTCTCCAAGCCCGCCGTCATCCGCCCCGAGGACCTGCGCCGCTCCATCACGGCGATGGTGATGTCCCTCATCGGCACCGAGGTCGGCGAGGACAACGGCGGCCCCGGGGCCAACCGGGGGAACGACGACGACTACCAGTCCTTCGCCGCCAGCTTCGTCAACAAGAGCGTGGAACGGTCCACTCCGGCCCGTACCGGCATCGGCTACCGCGGCATGTCCACCAGCCTCGCCGCCTCCCTCACCGTGCCCGTCGACGACCTCGCCGAGATCGTCGCCGCGCGCCTCCTCGCCCAGGCCGTCCGGGGCATGACCGAGCGGGCCCGCCGCCCCTCCTCCGACTCCCCGGAGCTGGTCAAGGAGCTCTTCAACCGGTCGGGGGTCGGGCGGCTCTGGGTCCGCGAGGCCCCCGACGTGCCCGCGCCTGAGGAACTGCCCAAGGGGAGCCGGGCGATCACCAGGGCGCTGTTCGACCGGCTCGGTGACATGGAGGACTCCCTCGACCGCCTCACGAGCACCCTGGAGCGCGAAGTGCCGCGCCTGGTCGAGGAGTTCAAGCCGGGTACCGGCGTACGGGAACTCCTCGACAAGATCGGTCCCTTCCAGCTGGAGGCCGTCCTGAACGGTCTGCCCGGCCACACGGACCGGATCGGCAGGGAGGGGTTCACCGGCATGCTCGACAACCGGCGCAACGAACCCGAACGGCCCCCGCACGTCCACAACCAGCCACCCGTGATCCCGCACATCAAGCGCAGCGCGGGCGGTCTCGTACCGGCCCGGTGGAGCGACCCCGACGTCCAGGACGCGCTCGCCGAACAGGAGGACTGGTACACCTGGCGGGCCCGGAAGCTCTGGCACAGCGGCTGGCAGGAGGGCGAGACGCAGTGGCGGGACCCGCTGCACCGCATCGTCCACGACCTCGGCGAGCTGACCAGCGCGCTGCGCGCCCACGAACAGGACGAGGGCCGCCTCTTCGCCGACCGCAGGCGCGAGCTCTACCGCGACGACCGCACGGGGATCACGTACCTCCTGCCCCCGCAGAACAGCCTGCGGGCCTTCTACGACGACGTCCTCGACCGGCTCGCGCAGAGCGAGCGGCTCCCCGAGAACGTCGACGCCGCCACCCTCCTCGGCCGGCTGGTCAGGGCCGAGGACTGGCGCTCCGCCCTGGACGCCGTCCGCCGCTCGCCGGGCGCCGCCGTCAAGGAGATCAAGCAGGTAGTCGAGCAGCGCGTGAAGCGGCTCTTCGGCGAGGCCAACGAGGACCGCTACACGCGGCCCCTGCTGCCGTCCATGGAGCTGCTGCTGCGGGCCGCGTCCGGGGACGAGGCCGCCGAGTCGAAGATCGACGTCCGCTGGCTCGAACAGTTCCGGGCCGGGATCGCCGGGCTGCTCCCGGTGGGCTTCAGCCCGGACGGCGGCGGACCGCTGAAGACCCTCATCGTGCACCCGGCGAGCGAGTCCGACACCCGCGCGTCCGAGTACCTCGCCGAGGACCTGAACCTGCCGGTCGGCGGAACGCAGGAGTTCCGGGCCGTGGACACCGACTCCATCACCGTGGTCCTCTTCCGCAGCGGGATGAACCTCACCGACATCTCCGAGGTCCGCAGTGTCCTCAAACTCTGGGCGGAGGCACGGGACTCGGCGGGCGAGGACGACTTCCTGCACTGGCGGCAGCGGCTCGGCTACCAGGACGACTGGCTGGTCTCCACCGAGGAGGACCGCACCCGGATCCTGCACCGGCTGCTCAACGCGATGTGGAACGGGAACATTCGGATCCAGGGACCGGCGGACTCCCCCGAACTGGTCCGCATCCGGCTCCAGGAGGGCGAGGGCGCGAGCATGTCGCTCCGCCTGGAGGGCTTCGACGGAGCGCTCTCCAGCTGGGCCGGCCTGCTGCGCGGCTACGAGCAGTCGGCACTGCTCGACGAGGGCCAGATCGTGGAGGTGTTCTGCGAGCGGCTGATGCGCTCGCTGCCCAAGGGGCTCACCCACGTCCCGGCCGACCCGTCGCCGCTCTTCGTCCACCTCATCGAGAAGGTCGTCCCGCGCCAGGTGGCGCTGCTCGACCAGTTGAGCACGGAGTACGACGAGCGGGACGCGCAATGGCTCGCGCCCCTGCGCCACTTCTGGACGGTGACCTTCCCGGCCGCCATGAACCGGCGCTTCTCGGGGTCGGGACATCCCGTTCGGCCCAGCCTCCAGGCCCTCTTCGACCGGTACGTACAGACACAGGCACAGGCGCATGCCCAAGTGCAGGCGCAGGCGCAGGCTGAGGCGCAAGCTCAGGCCCAAGCCCAAGCCCAGGCTCAGGCACAGGCACAGGCCCAAGCTCAGGCTCAGGCCGCGAGCCATTCGCCGGAACCGCCCCCGGAGTCCGTGCCCCGGCCCCGGCCCGAACCCCGGCCCGAGGCGGGCCCCCAGGCCCCGCCCCAGCCCGCGCCCGAGGACGTCCGCATCCCGTGGGCCCTGGACGGTGAGGAGGAGTGAGCCCCCGCGCGACCCCGGAGCACCCGGTGCCCGGCAACGCCGTGTGCCTCGACCTCAGGGCCCCGCTGCACGACCCCGACGGCGTCGTGCGCGCCGCGCTGGACGCCCCGCAGCCCCCCGGGGACCGGCGCTTCGTCGTGCTCGACGACGCCGAGATGCTCGTCGCCCACCAACTCCTGCACGAACGCCTGTCGTCGTACGGCCCCGCGCGGATCATCTGCCTCGCCGTCGGCGCCCCGGGGCAGCGCGTCCTGCACCGCTCCCTGACACTGCGCCCGCGCAACGCCGGGGTGCTGTGGCTGCTCGACGAGCCGGACGACGCCGCGCTGCGCCCGCTCGTGGACATCGTCTCGGGACCCGAGGTGTTCGGGGCCGTGCTCCGTGCGCTCGCGGAGGTGGTGCACGGCGTGGCCGTCCCCTCCGCGCGCGTCCTGGAGCACGACCTGACCGAGGAGGCCCGCGCCCGGTCCTGGCGGCAGGCCGTGGAGGGGCTCGCGGGACCGGACGTACCCGCCCAGGCTCCCTCGACGGACGGCGCGCCCGCCGAACTCGCCCTGCTCCTCGACGAGTCCGTCCCGCGTTCGCTCGCCGGGCACGACTGGCTGCCCGCCCACGGTCGGGCCGGTGGCCTGCTGCTCACCTGCGAGGAGGCCTGGGACGACGCCGTCGAGGGCCACGCGCGCGTGCGCGGTCCGGCCGGCTTCCTCGCGTCCCCCGACCGGTCGCCCGACCTGCCGGGGGACATCGAACGCCTTGCCGGTGCCCTGAAGCGCCTCCGAGCCGCCGTCGCCGACATGTTCGCCGTCGCGGGCGGGGCGAGGCTCACCGCCGAGCACCGGGGGCACCTGCGCGACCGGGGCGTCGAACTGCCCGAGATGCCGCGGGAGATCTCGCGCGCGGGGATCGTCCCGGCCCTGCGCGACCACACGTACGAACTCATCGACCGAGGGCTCCCGCTGCGCTCCGTCGCCGCCCGGCTCGCGGCCCTCTCGTCGCGCACGGCCCCGGCCGGCAGCGCCGCCCGGCTCGCCCGTCTCGACGAGATCTGCCCGCCCGAGGACCTGCACCGGATGGCCGCGCAGCAGCCATTCACGGCCGGCGGCTCCCGGTCCGTCGCGCTCGTGGTGACCGGTGTCCTCGCACTCCTCGCCGGGCTCTGGCCCGGCGCCGGCTGGGCCCTCGGGCCCGCCACCGGTGTCCTTGCCGCCGGCCTGGCCCATCTGATGCTGCGCCGCAGGCCCAACCGTTCACCGGACGGGCGGCTCGACGGCGGCGGCAGCACCGGCGCCGCGCCCCGGCTCTTCGGCGGCGTCGTCGGCGGGGTCCTCGGAGCGGCCGTGGGGCAGCTCCTCGGCCTCCCGCTCTGGGCGGGCGCCGTGACCTCCGTGGTCGCCGTCGCCGCCGTTGTCGGGCTCGCCCTGCGGGACTGGACGAGTGCCGTGGACGACTGGTGGACGCGGATGGACCCGGGGCACGCCGGCCCCCTGCTGAAGGAGATCCAGGACCTCGTGATCACGACGGCCGTGCACGACTGGCTCTTCGCCGACGTGCGCCACCACTGCGCCGAGGGCGCCGGGGCGGTCGCCCGACTGCTGCGCGGCCTCGCCGCGACGGCCGACGCGTACCCGTACCCGTACCCGTACTCGTACGAGGGGAACGCGCACGGCTCCGGTCGTCTCGGGCGCGCCCACGACCACGGCCCGGAGCGCAACGACCCTGCGGGCGGCGTGGACGCGGCCACGGGCATGGGAACGGGCACGGGCGAGGCCTGGAGCTGGGGCGACTGGGCGGACAGCGCGGGCGACGACCTCTGGTCCGACGGACCGGACGAGGACGACCTCGTTCCGGAGCCCCGCAAGCCCGAGCCCCCGGCGCCCGCCGAGCCCTTCGCCCCCACCGGGGCGGCCGGAGACCCGGCGCCCGCCTGGCTGGAGCGCCGGCACGGCGACGGCGGCCCCGCCCTCGTGGACACCCTCCTCGCCGACCTCGTCGAGGGCACCGTCCGCATCCTCGACGGCTGCTGGGCGGGGATCGAACGCGACCCGGCGAACGCCGGCCGGCTGCCCCTGGACGAGCGGCTGACCGAGCTGCTCGACGAGACCCGCGTCCGGCTCGAACGGGACGTCGCGGCCTCCCCGCCGCCCGGCTCGGGCGACCGGCGCGACCGCCCCGACGCGGCCCGGCTCACCGGTGTCGCGCCCGACGCCGTGGCCCGGCTGATAGCCGCCGACGACGGCCCCGACCACACGGTGCCGATGTGCGGGCCCGAGAATCTGCGGCTGCTCTCGCACGACCCCGGCGCCGTCCGCCAGGTCCGCTTCGTCCCCGAGACGATGCGGCGCGGAGCCACCGGCGACGACATCTGGCGGGGCACGGGGGAGGACGTGGAGTGGACCCGCGCGGGACGCCACGCCGGCGTCCTGCGGCTCGTACCGCTGCGCCCGGACGTGGTACGCATCGTCAGGGCAGAGGAGGCGGGAGCGCCATGACCGAATCCGACGACGACACCCGACACGCGCGACATGCCCGACACCCCGGGCTTCAGGAGGAGTTGGAGTTCTCCACGCACCTCGGGGACACGATCCGGTTCGCCGTCCGGTACGGCGCGGACCGCAGAGCGCCCGGCCGCCCCGGTGTGCTCGTCCGCGAGGTCACGCTGAGCGCCGGCTGGCCGGTCCTCCAGTACCGGCTGCCGCGCTCCGCGCAGGGGGACCCGCACGCGTACGGCGCCCTGGAACGGGAGGTGTCCGCCGCCGTGGCGCTCGAACGGCGTTACGGCACCGAGAAGTTCGGGGAGGTCTTCACCCGGGTCGTCGGCTTCGACCTGGAGGGCGCGGAGCCCTTCGTGCTCTACCGGCTGCCCGCCGGATCGCCGCTCACGGAGTGCGCCGACCGCCTCAACGGCGATGAACAGGCCTGGGTCCTCGCCCAACTCGCCCTCGCCGTACGGCTCCTTGACGAGGTGCACCTGGTGCACCGGACGATCGCCCCCGACACCGTGCGCTGGGACGGCACCCATGTGCGGCTGGGCGAGCCGTACGCCGTACTGCGCGCGGGCGAGGCCCGCGAGGCCTTCGGCGCGGCGCCGTGGGCCTCGCCCGAACAGCGCGCCGGGCGCGGCACCGCCGACACCCGCGACGACCTGTGGTCGGTCGGCAGGATCGGCTACTACCTCCTCTCCGGTCACCCCGACCGGGGCGAGGGCCCGCCCGAGGACCTCGGCGACTACCGCCGCCTCGCGGCGCTCGAACACAGCGGGCTCTTCGCCGCGGACGCGGCACAACGACCTTCGCCCGTAGAGCTGTTGCGGCTCCTGCACGTCCCGGACCCGCTCGCCACGGCCGTCGGCGCGCCCGATCCGCTCAGCCGGGGCCGCGCCGAGTTCGACGCCCACCTCGCCCGCAAACGCCGGGCGGCGGCGTCGCTGTCCCCGCCGGAGCCGAGCGGGACGGAGGACGGGCGGCAGCCGGGACGTGAGGGCGCCCGCAACCCCTACGACCTGGTGGCGCCCCGGCCCTCCCTGCGCGCCCGGCTGTTCGGCGGCGACTCCGCCGACCGGAACCCGCCGCGCCCCACCTCGCCCCCGCCCCCCGCTCCCGCGACGGTCGCCGTCCCGGCTCCGCGGCGACGCGGGCGGATGTGCCCGCACTGCCTGCTCTCCGTCGAGTACGACGAGAGTCTCCTCGTCACCATCGACACCAAGGGCAACCGGCTCCCGCTCGACCTCGCCGCCGAACAGCGGCCGGCGCACCGCCGGGAGCTCCTGCGCAAGGCGTACCACCTGTGCCCCCACGCCGGGCCTGGCGACGAGGCGCACGAACTGCCCGTGCCGTACCTGACCAACGGGGAGCCGCTCTCCATCGCCTTCGTCGGCAGCTCCTCCGTCGGCAAGACCCATCTCCTCGCGGCCATGCTCGGCGAGGTCGAACTCGGCGGCCTGGAGCGGTACGGACTGAAGTGCCTGCCGCTCAACCCGGACACGCACCGCGCGTTCCTGCGCGAGCGCGTGCAGAGCCTGCAGCAGGGACGGCGGCTCGGCAGCACCGTCCAGCAGACCTTCGCCCGGTTCGCCGACGGCCTGCTCGTCTCCGCCCGGGGCGCGACGCCCCGGCCCGTCGTCTTCTTCGACCTGGCCGGCGAGGACCTCGCCCAGGACGGCATGGTGACGAACTTCCTGTCGGGCGTCGACGCGTTCGTCTTCGTCCTCGATCCGCTGCGCGCCCTGCGCATGCCCTCGCTCGACCCGGTCCGCGAACAGGACGGGCTGCCCCTGCGGGACCTGGGGGACGAGGCGTTCACCACGGTCCTCAACCGGATGGAGCGGCCGGCCGACGGACTGATCGGCGCGCCGGCGGCGATCGCCGTCAACAAGTCCGACTTGGTCCGCTTCGAACCGGCCGTCGACCGCTGGCTGGGCCGCGCGCTGCCGCCGAGGATCGACCGGGAGGCGCTGCGGGCCGAGAGCCGCGACGCGTACGCCTTCCTGGCCCACTACGCGAGCCGCGCCTGGCTCAAGCCCTTCGACGACAGCGCGCGCTGCACGCTGCACTTCGTCGCGGCGACCGGCGGGCAGGCGAAGGGTGACCGGTTCCCGCACGGGGCCCGGTCGCGCCGGGTCCTCGCGCCGCTGTTGTCCATCTTCGCCATGTGCGGGCTGCTTCCCGGGGCGGAACCGATCGAGGAGGGGGCCGGATGAGCCGGTCGAGATACGAGGCGGACCAGATCGTCTTCCGCTGGGACAGCGAGAACGCCGTCGGCACCACGGGGTTCGGACCGGTGGCGTGGTCGGGCCAGCGGGACGAGGTGGAGGCCCTCTTCCAGATCTACGGAGCGCTGCTGCGGGCGAGCGGGGAGGAGACCCGGCCCGCGCTGCTCCGGGTGGAGCAGCCCGCGGGCGTCGTCCTGATCCGCCGCACGCCCGGACGGGACCCCGGCGGGCGGGCGTCGGTCGTCTGCCACGCTCTCGTCGGCTCGCCGGAGCTGCTCGACCCGGCGTTCTGCCTCGGGCTGCACGGCTGGGACTGGCAGGGGGCGGAGCTGCCTTCGGGGCTGATACGGGGGGCGCTGCCCGTCGTCCAGAGGGAGGCGCTGGTGGCCTCGGCGGTGGCCGGTCAGCGGGCGCTCGACCTGGCGCTGCCCGGAGTGGAGCACGAACTCACGGGCGTGGTCGCGGAGTTGCTACGGCACCCACAGGCGCGGTTCACGGTCCTGGACGAGCGGGGCGACACCGCGTACGCGGTGCTGCGGGGGCTGCACGCGATGTTCACCGACGTACCGCGCCCGCGCCGCTGGACCTTCGCGAGCCACGACACGGTCGAACTGAACAAGCTGCGCTACGTGTTCGTCGGCCAGTGGTCGGGGGCGGCCAGTCGGAACACGGACCGCCGCCGGGTGGACCCGCGCGAGCGGATCGGCGACCGGGCGGAGGAGCTCGCGGCCCGCCTGGTCCACCACCACCTCGACGGCCCGGAGGGCGCGGTCGTCGCGGCCCTCCGCGAGGCCCCGGGCGCGAGCGACCTCACGCTCCTGGAGTCGGCCGGGCGGGCGGTGGCCCGCCTCGACGCCGCCCGCGCCCGCCGCGCGTCCGCCGACGACACCAAGCCCCCGGAGCCCGCGCGCGTCCCGGCCTGGGTCCAGGACGAGGACGCCTCGTACGGGGTTCCGGAGGGGGGCGGGGCCCCACCGGTCGAGCATGTCGTGCCTGTTGAGCCGGTCGTACCGGTCGAGCCCGTCGTGCCTGTCGTACCGGTCGAGCCCGTGGCCCCGCCGACCTGGCCTCCCGCTCCGTACCAGCCACCTCAGGTACTTCAGCCACCGCAGCCACCGCAGCCACCGCAGCCACCGCAGCCACACCAACCACCCCAGCCACACCAACCACCCCAGCCACACCAACCACCCCAGACACACCAACCACCCCCGCCTCCACCCCCGCCACCACCCCCGCTTCAGTCCCACGGCGACGTGCCCGTCGTGACCCCCGTGTGGCGAGGGCCCGAGGGGGGCAAGGCCTGGTGGCGCATGGGGCGGTCGCGGCGCGGGAGGCCGGTGGAGACCGGTCTCGTACGGTGGCTCGCCGCCGACGTGGACGACGCCGAGGCACGCGTCCGGGCGGCCGGTGACCGTGAACTGCTCACCGCGCTCCGGGGGCACCGCCCGTACCGGGTCACCACCCTCCTCATGCGCGAGATCGCCCGCCGGCTGCCCAACTGGCCGCAGCTCCTACGGCGCGAGTTCGGCGACCTCGTCATCGCCCACGAGTTCTTCGTGACGGCACCGCGCTCCGCCCTCCTCGGCGAACCCGACGAGGCCGACCGTGCCGCCAACGCGGCCGCCCTGTACCGCTGGGCCGTGCGCCCGCTCCTGGACGAGGGCGACGCCCCGGCGAACGGCGTGCTCGTCGCGCTCCTGACCCGGCTCCGGGCGAGCCCGGTCCCCGCCGCCCGGGCGGCCTTCCAGCAGATCGTGGACGACGAGCGGCCCGGCCTCCCCGAGGCCGTCTGGCGGGTGCTCGTCCAGGACCCCGCACTCCCCCCGGAACCCGTTCCGACGCCCGTGGCCTTCCAGGCCGCGCCGGTCCAGGCCCCGGCCTACCAGGCCTCACAGCCCCAGGCCTACCAGGCTGCACAGTCCCAGGCCCCGACCTTCCAAGCCCCGTACCCCCAGACCCCGCAGCCCCCCGTACCCTCACCCCCGCCGCCGACTTCGGCGCCGGCGCCCCCGCGTCCCCCCGGCGACGGGAAGCTCGTCTTCGTGGCGCTCCTCGCCGTGATAGTCACCCTCGTCTCCGTCATCGTGTCGATGGTCGTGACGTGAGAACCACGCGTGAGCCGCCCGGCTCCGTCAGGATGGGCGCATGGGATTCCATGTCGATTCCGAGACCGGGCGGCTCCGCCGCGTCATACTGCACCGGCCCGATCTGGAGCTGAAGCGGCTGACACCATCCAACAAGGATGCTCTCCTCTTCGACGACGTGCTCTGGGTGCGCCGCGCACGCCAGGAGCACGACGGGTTCGCCGACGTGCTGCGCGACCGGGACGTCGAGGTCCATCTCTTCGGGGATCTCCTCGCCGAGTCCCTCGAACTGCCCGCCGCCCGCAAGCTCGTCCTCGACCGGGTCTTCGACGAGAAGGAGTACGGCCCCCTCGCCGCCGACCACCTCCGCGCGGCCTTCGACTCCCTGGACGCCGTCACGCTCGTGGAGGCGCTCGTCGGCGGGATGACGAAGCGGGAGTTCCTTGCGGCGCACCGCGAGCCCACCTCGGTCCGGTTCCACGCGATGGACCTGGACGACTTCATCCTCGGCCCGCTCCCGAACCACATCTTCACGCGGGACACCTCCGCCTGGATCTACGACGGCGTCTCCATCAACGCGATGCGCTGGCCCGCCCGGCAGCGCGAGACCGTCCACTTCGAGGCCATCTACAAGCACCACCCGCTCTTCGCCGGCCCGGAGGCGGGCAGCTTCCACCTCTGGTCCGAGGGCCAGGCCGACTACCCGTCCACCATCGAGGGCGGCGACGTCCTCGTCATCGGCAACGGAGCCGTCCTGATCGGCATGAGCGAGCGGACCACCCCGCAGGCGGTGGAGATGCTGGCCCGGGGGATGTTCGCGGCCGGCTCGGCCCGGACGATCATCGCCCTCGACATGCCGAAGCGGCGCGCGTTCATGCACCTGGACACGGTGATGACGATGGTCGACCACGACACCTTCACGCAGTACGCGGGGCTCGGCATGCTCCGCTCGTACACGATCGAGCCGGGCGACGAGGGCCAGTCCCTGCGGGTCACCGACCATCCGCCCGAGCACATGCACAGCGCGATCGCCGCCGCGCTCGGCCTCCAGGACATCCGGGTCCTCACCGCGACCCAGGACGTCCACGCGGCGGAGCGCGAGCAGTGGGACGACGGCTGCAACGTCCTCGCCGTCGAGCCGGGCGTGGTCGTGGCGTACGAGCGGAACGCGACCACCAACACCCATCTGCGCAAGCAGGGCATCGAGGTGATCGAGATCCCCGGCAGCGAGCTGGGCCGGGGGAGGGGCGGCCCGCGCTGTATGAGCTGCCCGGTGGAGCGCGACGCCGTGTGAACCCGACCGGGCCGGGGGCGGCCGAGGCGTCGCGTGTGCGGGGTCACTGTATAGCCATGCTGATTGGCGTATAGACTTCCAGTCGCAGACTTGTTCGTCGTCGTCCTTCCGTCGTCGCCTCGCCGTCCCCGACCGTATCCAGGAGCGCCCCATGGCCACCGACCTCATCGGCCGCCACTTCCTCAAGGAGCTGGACTTCTCCGCCGAGGAGTTCCGCGGTCTGATCGACCTGGCCGCCGAGCTGAAGGCGGCCAAGAAGGCGGGCGTCGAGGTCCAGCGGCTCCGGGGCCGGAACATCGCCCTGATCTTCGAGAAGACCTCGACCCGGACCCGCTGCGCCTTCGAGGTCGCCGCCGCCGACCAGGGCGCCTCGACCACGTACCTGGACCCCGCCGGCTCGCAGATCGGCCACAAGGAGTCGGTCAAGGACACCGCCCGGGTCCTCGGCCGGATGTTCGACGCCATCGAGTACCGCGGCGACAACCACGAGAAGGTCGAGGCGTTCGCCGCGCACGCCGGCGTCCCCGTGTTCAACGGTCTGACGGACGACTGGCACCCCACCCAGATGCTCGCCGACGTCCTCACCATGACCGAGCACACGGACAAGCCGCTCGACGAGGTCACCTTCGCCTACCTCGGCGACGCCCGGCTGAACATGGGCAACTCCTACCTCGTGACCGGCGCCCTCCTCGGCATGGACGTCCGGATCGTGGCCCCGAAGGCGTACTGGCCGGGCGAGGCGGTCGTCGCCTCGGCGCACGCCCTCGCGGAGACCAGCGGCGCGACGATCACCCTCACCGAGGACGTCGGCGAGGGCGTCAGGGGCGCGGACTTCGTCGCCACCGACGTCTGGGTCTCCATGGGGGAGCCCAAGGAGGTGTGGGACCAGCGGATCGCCGACCTCCTGCCGTACGCCGTGACCATGGACGTGCTGCGCGCCACCGGCGAGCCGGCCGTGAAGTTCCTGCACTGTCTGCCGGCCTTCCACGACCTCGGGACGGCCGTCGGCCGCGACATCCACGCCCGGCACGGGCTGAGCGAGCTGGAGGTCTCCGACGAGGTCTTCGAGTCGGACCACTCCGTCGTCTTCGACGAGGCCGAGAACCGGATGCACACCATCAAGGCGGTCCTCGTCGCCACGATGGCCGGCGACCTCGGCTAGTCGTGGCCGCAGCTCGCGGATGGTCATAGCCGCAGCTCACGGATAGCGATACGCCCGATTGGGTGTATATGCGCTCTCATGGTTACCATCGGATCGATTGGTGGGGTTCGGGCTCACAAGCCCGGACCCCACTCGTGCGTCCACACCCCGGGCGCCCCGCTTGATCAGAGATGAGAACCCCCGCATGTCCCCGTCCGCGCCGCGGATCAAATCCCCCCAGCAGTTGATCGCCGAATCCGGCGCGGACCTCGAAGGCCACGGCCTCAAGCGCACCATGGGCCTCTTCCAGCTCATGTGCTTCGGCATCGGCGCGATCGTCGGCACCGGGATCTTCGTCGGCCTCTCCGACAGCGTCGCCGAGGCGGGCCCCGCCGTCGTCGTCTCCTTCGTCCTGGCCGCGATCACCTGCGTCTTCACCGCCTTCTCCTTCGCCGAGCTGGGCGGCGCGATCCCCGTCTCCGGGTCCTCCTACTCCTTCGCGTACGCGAGCCTCGGCGAGCGGGTCGCCTTCCTCGTCGGCTGGTGCCTGCTCCTGGAGTACGGCGTCTCGGTCTCCGCGGTCGCAGTCGGCTGGAGCCAGTACCTGAACGAGCTCCTGGACAGCCTCGTCGGGCTGAGCCTGCCGCAGGCGCTCTCCGCCGGACCCGGCGACGGCGGTGTCGTCAACCTGCCCGCCGTCGTCGTCATCGCGCTGGCCGCCGTGCTCCTGGTGCGCGGGGTCCGGGAGAGCGCCCGGGCGACGGCCGCGATGGCCGTCCTCAAGCTCGGGATCCTGGTCCTCTTCTGCGCGATCGGCTTCAGCGCCTTCCAGGACGGCAACCTCGCGCCGTTCGCCACCCACGGCGCCGCCGGGATCACCGCGGGCGCGTCCGTGGCGTTCTTCTCGTACATCGGCTTCGACGCCATCACCACCGCGGGCGAGGAGGTCAAGAACCCCCGCCGCAACATCCCCATCGCGATCCTCGTCTGCATCGGGGTCGTCACGCTGCTCTACGGCGCGGTGGCGCTCTCCGCGATCGGCGCACTCGGTGCCGACGCCGTCGCCGACAAGCCGGCCGCGCTCTCGCTCGTCGTCGACCAGGTCACCGGGTCGACGATCGGCGGCGGGATCATCGCCTTCGGCGCCGTTGTCGCGATCGCGTCCGTCGTCCTCGCGGTGATGTACGGGCAGACCCGCATCCTGATGTCGATGTCCCGGGACGGGCTCGTCCCCCGGGTCTTCGAGCGGGTCTCGCCGAAGAGCGCGACCCCCGTCGCCAACACGTGGATCGTGGCGGCCGTCTTCGCCGTCCCGGCCGCGTTCGCCTCGCTCGACGTGGTGGTCGGCCTGACGACCATCGGCACGCTCGCCGTCATGGCCGTCGTCAACATCGCGGTGATCGCGCTGCGCCGCCGCGACCCGGAGCTGCCGCGCTCCTTCCGGGTGCCGCTCTACCCGCTGAGCCCGGTGCTCGGGGTCGGCTTCTGCCTGTACCTGATCTGGGGCACGGGCTGGGCGACCTGGCTGCAGTTCGTGGTCTTCCTGGCCGTCGGAGCGCTCGTCTACGCGTTCTACGGGCGCCGCAACTCGCGGCTCGCGTCCGGTGCCGCGGACCGTACGGCCCCGGAGCTCAGTGCTCCGGCCGCCGACGCTGTGCAGGTTTCGCGGGAAGGGTGAACCAGACCGCCTTGCCCTGCGCGGTGGGGCGGTGGCCGCAGTCGCTGGAGAGCGCGCGGATGAGGAGCAGCCCGCGCCCGTGCTCCTGCCAGGGGTCGGGCCGCGCGACAGGCCCGTGGCCGATCAGCTCGCCGGGCCCCGCCGGCCGCCGGTCGTGCACCTCGACCTGACAGCCGCCCGGCAGCAGCTCGACGACCAGCTCGATGGGGTCCTCGGGGTCCGTGTGCTCCACGGCGTTGGCGACCAGCTCGGCGGTGAGCAGCTCGGCCGTGTCGCTGTCGGCGGGCGTTTCCAGCTCGGTGAGCGCGGTACGGACGAGGGCCCGGGCGATCGGCACGGCGGCGGTGGTGTGCGGAAGCTCGACGCGCCACGAGGTGGGGTCGGCGGCTTCGGCCATGGCGGGCTCCCTTCGCCGAGAGCGGTGGGCGGTGAGCGGTGAGCAGTGGGCAGGGCGGTGCGGTGCGGTGTGTGGGGAGGACGTGGGGGAGGACCTGAAGGAGCGTCTGCCCCGACACGTCCGGCTTTCAACCTTACGAACCGTGCCGGCCGATTCCATGGGCACCCCCTCCTTCTCGGCGGGGACCAGTGCCCCCAAGGCGCCGGGACCTTCGGGCCGCAGCGATATCGCGCACTCGTGACGGTGGTCACAACGCGGTGATACGCTCCGGGGAGGAGGAAGGGAGGGCGACCCCATGAGCCCCTTTACCGGCTCCGCACCCCGTACCGAGGGCTGGCAGCACCTGCGCCTCACCGTCGACGACGGCGTCGCCACCGTCACCCTCGACCGCCCCGCGAAACTCAACGCGCTCACCTTCGGCGCCTACGCCGACCTGCGCGACCTGCTTGCCGAGCTGTCCCGCGAGCGGGCCGTCCGCGCCCTCGTCCTCGGCGGCGAGGGGCGCGGCTTCTGCTCCGGCGGCGACGTGGACGAGATCATCGGCGCCACGCTCGCCATGGACACCGCCCAGCTGCTCGACTTCAACCGGATGACCGGACAGGTCGTCCGCGCGATCCGCGAGTGCCCCTTCCCCGTGATCGCCGCCGTCCACGGCGTCGCGGCAGGCGCCGGAGCCGTCCTGGCCCTCGCCGCCGACTTCCGGATCGCCGACCCCACCGCCCGCTTCGCCTTCCTCTTCACCCGCGTCGGGCTCTCCGGCGGCGACATGGGCGCGGCCTACCTCCTGCCACGGGTCGTCGGCCTCGGCCACGCGACCCGGCTCCTCATGCTCGGCGACCCGGTCCACGCGGCCGAGGCGGAGCGCATCGGCCTGCTCAGCGAGGTCACCGAGGAGGGCGGAGCCACCGCCCGCGCCGCCGAGCTCGCCCGCCGCCTCGCCGACGGGCCTGCCCTCGCCCACGCCCAGACCAAGGCCCTGCTCACCGCCGAACTGGACATGCCGCTCGCGGCCTCCGTCGAGCTGGACGCCGCCACCCAGGCGCTCCTGATGAACGGCGAGGACTACGCCGAGTTCCACGCCGCCTTCACCGAGAAACGCCCCCCGAAGTGGCGGGGGCGCTGACGATGCCCCCGCGCGAGGCGGGCCGCGCACCCACCGCCCCGCTCCGGGTCGCCGTCGTCGGCGGCGGCCCCGGCGGGCTCTACGCGGCAGCGCTGCTCAAGCGGCTCGACCCCGCCCGCGAGGTCACCGTCTGGGAGCGCAACGCCCCCGACGACACCTTCGGGTTCGGCGTCGTCCTCTCCGACGAGACCCTCGGCGGCATCGAACACGCCGACCCGTCCGTCTACCGGGCGCTCCACTACGAGTTCGTCCGCTGGGACGACATCCACATCGGCCACCGGGGCCGGCTGCTCACCTCCACAGGACACGGCTTCGCCGCCCTCGGCCGCCGCCGGCTCCTGGAGATCCTGCACGCCCGCTGCGCCGAACTCGGCGTACGGCTCCGCTTCCGTACCGAGGCGCCGCCCGCCGCCGAACTGGCCGCGGACCACGACCTCGTCATCGCCGCGGACGGCGTCCACAGCGCGACCCGCGAGGCCCACGCGGACGTCTTCCGCCCCCGGATCACCGCCCACCGCTGCCGCTACGTCTGGCTCGCCGCCGACTTCGCCCTCGACGCCTTCCGCTTCGAGATCGCCGAGACCGAGCACGGCGTGATGCAGCTCCACGGCTACCCCTTCTCCTCCACCGCCTCCACCGTCATCGTCGAGATGCGCGAGGAGGTCTGGCAGGCCGCGGGCTTCGACGAGATGGACGAGGGCGAGTCCACCGCCCACTGCGCCAAGCTCTTCGCCGACGTCCTCGGCGGCCGCCCCCTGCGCTCGAACCGCTCCACCTGGACCGCGTTCCGTACGGTCGTCAACGAGCGCTGGTCCCACGGCACGATCGTCCTCCTCGGCGACGCCGCCCACACCGCGCACTTCTCCATCGGCTCCGGCACCAAGCTCGCCGTCGAGGACGCCCTCGCGCTCGCCGCCTGCGTCGAGGAACAGCCCACGATCCCCGAGGCCCTCGCCGCGTACGAGACCGAACGCAGGCCCGTCGTCGAGTCCACCCAGCGCGCGGCGGCCGCCAGCCTGCGCTGGTTCGAGGAGATCGAGGGCCATCTCGACCAGCCGCCCCGGCAGTTCGCCTTCAACCTGCTCACCCGCAGCCGCCGCGTCACCCACGACAACCTGCGCCTGCGCGACCCCCGCTTCACCGACGCGGTGGAACGCGAATTCGGCTGCCCGCCCGGCACCCCGCCGATGTTCACCCCCTTCCGGCTGCGCGGCCTCACCCTGCGCAACCGGGTCGTGGTCTCCCCGATGGACCTGTACGTCGCCGAGGACGGCCTCCCCACCGACTACCACCTCGTCCACCTCGGAGCCAGGGCCCTCGGCGGCGCCGGACTCGTCATGACCGAGATGGTCTGCGTGAGCCCCGAGGGCCGCATCACCCCGGCCTGCACCGGCCTCTGGACCGACGAACAGGCCGAGTCCTGGAGCCGGGTCACCGCCTTCGTCCACGGCAACGCCCCCGGCACGGCGATCGGCGTCCAGCTCGGCCACTCGGGCCGCAAGGGCTCGACCCGCCGCATGTGGGAGGGCATCGACCAGCCGCTCCCCGAAGGCAACTGGCCGCTGACGGCCGCCTCCCCGCTGCCGTACCGCGAGGGGGTCAACCAGATCCCCCGAGCCCTGGACCGGGCCGGCATGACGGCCGTACGGGAGGAGTTCGTCGCCGCCACCAGGCGCGCCGCCGCCTGCGACTTCGACCTCCTCGAACTGCACTGCGCCCACGGCTACCTGCTCTCCGGCTTCCTCTCCCCGCTCACCAACCACCGCGACGACGCCTACGGCGGCCCGCTGGAGAACCGGCTCCGCTTCCCCCTCGAAGTCTTCGACGCCGTACGGGAGGTGTGGCCCGAGGACCGGCCGATGACCGTACGCCTCTCCGCGACCGACTGGGCGGACGGCGGCACCACCCCCGAGGACTCCGTGGAGATCGCCCGCGCCTTCGCCGCTCACGGCGCCGACGCCCTCGACGTCTCCACCGGTCAGGTCGTCTCCGACGAGCGCCCCGAGTACGGCCGCTCCTACCAGACCCCGTACGCCGACCGGATCAGGGGCGCGCTCGGCGTCCCGGTCATCACGGTCGGCGCGATCTCCTCCTGGGACGACGTCAACTCGCTCCTCCTGGCCGGCCGCGCCGACCTCTGCGCCCTGGCCCGTCCCCACCTCTACGACCCGCACTGGACCCTGCACGCGGCGGCCGACCAGAACTACCAGGGCCCGGCCGCGCCCTGGCCCGACCCGTACCGCGCGGGCAGCCGCACACCCCCGACGGGCCGCACGGACGCGCCGAAACCGCGGCTCAGGCTGACGTGACGTGCGCGAACTCCGCGCCCCGGTCCCGCAGCCGCTCGTGCAGCTCCGCGAAGACCGCCGCCGAGCGGGCGCCCGGCCAGTCCTGGGGCAGCAGCTCGGCCGGGAGGACCGGGTCGGCGTACGGGAGGCGGCGCCAGGAGTCCAGGGCGAAGAGGTAGTCGCGGTACGCGTCCTCCGCCGAGCCCGGCGCGGCCGTCCAGGCCCGAAGCACCGGCTCGTGGGCGGCCAGGAACTCCTCGTGGAGCTTGGCGATCGACGGCAGGTCCCACCAGCGGGCCACCGCCTCCGCCGTCGGCGCGTACCCCAGGTGCGCGCCACGGAAGAGGTCCACGTACGAGGAGAGCTCCAGCCGCTCCAGGGTGTGGCGGGTCTCCTCGTACAGCCGCGCCGGGGCGATCCAGACCCCCGGTGACGCCGTCCCGAAGCCCAGCCGGGCCAGGCGTGAGCGCAGCAGGTGGCGCTTGTGGCGCTCGGCCTCGGGGACGGTGAAGACCGCCAGGACCCAGCCGTCGGAGAGCGCCGGCTCGGTACGGGCGTAGATCCGGCGGTCGCCGTCGTCCAGGAGCTGGCGGGCGTCGTCCGACAGGACGTACCCGGCGGCCCCGTCCGCCGTCCGCCGGGGCAGCAGCAGGCCGCGCCGCTTCAGCCGGGACACCGACGAGCGCACCGACGGCGCGTCCACGCCGAGCACCGCCAGTAGCCGGATCAGCTCGGCCACCGGCAGGGGCTCCTCGCCGGGCGCGAGCCCACGGCCGTACGCGCCGTACAGCGAGACGATCAGGGAACGGGGGGTGTGCTGCTCGACCACGTGATCACTCTAGGGGGTGTCCTCCGAGGCCGCTCGCAGCCGGAATCGCTGGAGCTTGCCCGTCGCCGTCCGGGGCAGCGCGTCCAGGAAGACGATCTTCCTGGGGCTCTTGTACGGCACGAGCCGGGCCCGTACGAAGGCCCGCAGCGCGCCCGCCGTCTCCGCGTCGCGCGGCACCCCGTCCCGTACCACCGCGTACGCCACCACTATCTGGCCGCGCAGCGCGTCCTCGTGCCCCACCACCGCCGCCTCGACCACGTCCGGATGGGCGAGGAGCGCCTCCTCCACCTGGGGGCCCGCGATGTTGAAGCCCGCCGAGATGATCATGTCGTCGGCGCGGGCGACGTAGCGGAAGTAGCCCTCGGCGTCACGGACGTACGTGTCGCCCGTGACGTTCCAGCCCCGGTGGACGTACTCGCTCTGGCGCGGGTCGGCCAGATACCGGCAGCCGACCGGGCCGCGCACCGCGAGCAGCCCCTCCTCGCCGTCCGGGAGCTCGGCCCCCGCCCGGTCCACCACCCGCGCCTGCCAGCCGGGCACAGGCCGGCCGGTCGTGCCCGGGCGGATGTCGCCGTCGGCCGCCGAGATGAAGATGTGGAGGAGTTCCGTCGCCCCGATGCCGTTGATGAGCTTCAGACCGGTGCGCTCGTGCCAGGCGTCCCAGGTCGCGGCCGGCAGGTTCTCGCCCGCCGACACGCACCGCCGCAGCGAGCCGAGGGTCGACACGTCGTGGCCGCCGTGCCGGTCGATCTCCTCCAGCATCACCCGGTACGCCGTCGGCGCGGTGAAGAGAACCGACACCCGGTGGGCGGCGATCGCCTCCAACAGCTGCTTGGGGCCCGCCTGTTCGAGCAGCAGCGCGCTCGCCCCGGCGCGCAGCGGGAAGAGCACGAGCCCGCCGAGCCCGAAGGTGAAGCCGAGCGGAGGGGAGCCGGCGAAGACGTCGACCGGCTCGGGGCGCAGCACGTGCGCGGAGAAGGTGTCGGCGACGGCGAGCACGTCCCGGTGGAAGTGCATGCACCCCTTCGGCTGCCCGGTGGTCCCCGAGGTGAAGGCGATCAGGGCCACGTCGTCGGCGGCGGTCTCCACCGCCTCGTACGTGTCCGGCGCGGCGGCGGCGAGGGTCAGCAGGTCGTCCGGGGCGTCCCCGCCGAAGGCCGTGATCCGCAGCCCGGGCACCTCGGCCTTGACCAGGTCGTCCACCGTCCGGACGTCGCAGAGCGCGTGCGTGCAGCGGGCCATCTCGCACATGACGGCCAGTTCCTGGGCGCGCTGCTGGGCCAGGACGGTGACGGCCACCGCGCCCGCCTTCATCACGGCGAGCCAGCAGGCGGCCAGCCAGGGGGTGGTGGGGCCACGCAGGAGCACCCGGTTGCCGGGCCGGACGCCGAGCTCCGCGGTCAGGACGTGGGCGATCCGGTTCACCCGCCCGCTCAGCTCTCCGTAGCTCCAGACGTTCCCGTCGCCGTCCCGGAACGCGGGCCGCTCCGTGCCGAATCGTTCCACCGTACGGTCGAGCAGCTCCGTGCCGCAGTTGAGGCGTTCCGGGTAGTCGAGCCCGGGCAGATCGAAGAGCAGTCGTGGCCACTGTTCGGCGGGCGGCAGGTGATCGCGCGCGAAGGTGTCGAGGTGGGCCGAGGGGGTCAGCTCCATCAGTTCGTCCCCTTGTCGTGGTGGGGTCGCCCAACGAGCGTATCGTGATGATGACGACAGTCAACGGTGCGCGATAGAAGTGATGTCGGCGAACGGGACAGGGGACCGAATGTCCGTATTCTCACTCGATCCACAGCAGACCGCCCGCTGCGCGGAACTGCGCGCCCTCGCGGCCGAACGGCTTCGGCCGATCGCCGACAAGGGCGAACCGGGCCGCGTGAACCGCCCCCTCGTCGCCGCCCTCGGCGAGTACGGCCTGCTCGCCGGGCTCTTCGACGCGGGTGCCCTCGACCTCTGCCTGCTCCGCGAGTCCCTCGCGCAGACCTGTACGGAGGCCGAGACCGCCCTCGCCCTCCAGGGCCTCGGCGGCCACCCGGTCGCCGCCTTCGGCACCCCCGAGCAGCGGGCCCGCTGGCTGCCCGAGGTCGTCGCGGGACGGGCGGTCGCGGCCTTCGCGCTCAGCGAGCCCGAGGCGGGCTCGGACGCGGCCGCGCTCGCCCTGGAGGCCCGCCGGGACGGCGCGGGCGGCTGGCGCCTCCACGGCGAGAAGCGCTGGATCTCCAACGCCCCGGAAGCCGACTTCGCCACCGTCTTCGCCCGGACCACCCCGGGCGCCGGCGCCCGCGGCGTCACCGCGTTCCTCGTCCCGGCCGACCGGCCAGGCCTCTCCGGCAGCCCCCTCGACATGCTCGCCCCGCACGCCATCGGCAGCCTCGTCTTCGACGGGGTCCCGGTCGGCCCCGCGGACCTCCTGGGCGAGCCAGACCGGGGCTTCCGGGTCGCCATGACCACGCTCAACCGTTTCCGCCCGAGCGTCGGCGCCTTCGCGGTCGGCATGGCCCAGGCCGCCCTCGACGCCACCCTCGCGCACACCGCCACCCGCGCGGCCTTCGGCGGCGTGCTCGGCGACCTCCAGGCCGTCGCCCACCAGGTCGCCGAGATGGCCACCCGTACCGAAGCCGCCCGCCTCCTCGTCTACGCGGCGGCCGCCGCCTACGACGCCGGGGCGGACGACGTGCCCCGCCGCGCGGCGATGGCGAAGCTGCTCGCCACCGAGACCGCGCAGTACGTCGTCGACGCGGCCGTCCAGCTGCACGGGGCGCGGGCGCTGCAGCGCGGCCATCTCCTTGAGCACCTCTACCGTGAGGTGCGTGCCCCCCGCATCTACGAAGGCGCCACCGAGGTCCAGCGCACGATCATCGCCAAGGAGCTGTACGCCGCGGCGCAGAGGCCACAGACGGCGGCGAAACACCCACAGGAGGCCACGGCATGAGCCTGCACCGGCACAACCCCGCCGAACTCTCCCCGCCCACCGGCTTCTCGCACGCCGTCACCGCCAGCGGCTCCCGACTCGTCCTCCTCGCCGGGCAGACCAGCCTCGACCGCGACGGCAAGGTCGTCGGGGACACCCTGCCCGAGCAGTTCGAGACCGCCCTGACCAACCTCCTCACCGCGCTCCGGCACGCCGGCGGCTCCCCGGCCGACCTCGCCCGCGTCACGGTCTACGCCACCGACATCGCCGACTACCGCCGCAACGCTCCCGAACTGGGCCGGATCTGGCGGCGGTTGGCGGGCCGCGACTACCCGGCGATGGCCGTGATCGGAGTCGTACGGCTCTGGGACGAACAGGCGCTGGTGGAGGTCGACGGCCTCGCCGTCCTGGAGTGAACAGCAGGTGAGCGCCCGCGCACTTGATCAACTGGAGAGTCGCAGGACCCGGGCTTAATGTCGAAAGGTGGACTGACCGGCCCACGGCCTCTCTCAGTGAGCGAGGGCGCGATGCGCCATGAGTACACCGAACCCGACGCCCAACCCAGCACAGACCACGACGCCGCCCAAGAAGGGCGGCGACGGCAAGGGCATCGCCCTCTTCGTCATCGCCTCGTGTCAGCTGATGGTCGTTCTGGACATCACGATCGTCAACATCGCACTGCCCCACATCCAGGACTCGCTGAACTTCTCCACCACGAGCCTGTCCTGGGTGGTCAACGCGTACACGCTGACCTTCGGCGGACTGCTGCTGCTCGGCGGACGTGCCGGTGACATCCTCGGCCGGCGCCGCGTCTTCATCTTCGGCATCCTGCTCTTCGGATTCGCCTCACTGCTCTGCGGACTGGCCCAGAACGACTGGCAACTGCTCGCCGCCCGGGCCTTGCAGGGCGTCGGCGGCGCGATAGCCTCCCCGACCTCGCTCTCCCTGATCACCACGAACTTCGAGGAAGGCCCGGAACGCAACCGGGCCTTCGGCGTGTTCGCGGCGGTCTCGGCGGGCGGCGGCGCGATCGGCCTCGTCGCCGGCGGACTGCTCGTCGAATGGCTCGACTGGCGCTGGATCTTCTTCGTCAACGTGCCGATCGCCCTGCTCATCGCGTTCCTCACGCCCCGCCACATCAAGGAGTCCGAGCGGCACCCCGGCCACTTCGACTTCACCGGAGCGCTCACCTCCACCCTCGGCATGGTGGCGCTGGTGTACGGATTCATCCGCGCCGCCCAGGAGGGCTGGCGGGATCCGTGGACGCTGGCCTCGTTCGGCGCGGCGGTCGTCCTGCTGCTCCTGTTCATCCTGGTGGAACGGCGCTCCCGGCAGCCGATCACCCCGCTGCACATGTTCGCCGACCGCAACCGGGCGGGCACGTACGCCATCATGCTCTGCCTCGCGGCGGCGATCTTCGGGATGTTCTTCTTCCTGACGCTCTGGGTGCAGGACGTCCTGCACTTCAGCCCGCTCAAGACCGGCCTGGCGTTCCTGCCGGTGAGCGCGATCATCGCGGTCGGCGCCGGACTCACCTCCCAACTGCTCCCCAGATACGGGCCGAAACCCTTCATGGTGGCCGGCTCGTTCCTGTCGGCGGTCGGCCTGTCCTGGCTGACGCTGACCGACGTCGACTCCACCTATCTGGGCAGCGTCCTCGGCCCGATCCTGGTCTTCGGCTTCGGCATGGGCCTGATCTTCGTCTCGCTGACCATCATGGCGCTGTCCAACGTCGAACAGGCGGAGTCCGGCGCCGCGTCCGGGCTGCTCAACGCCACCCAGCAGGTGGGCGGTTCGCTCGGCCTGTCGATCCTGGTGACGGTCTTCGGCACGGCCAGCCGCAACGAGGCCAAGGATCAGATCCCGGCCTTCCTCGCCCAGGCGAGTCCCCTGGAGAAGGCCCAGTTCGCCAAGACGGGCGAACTTCCGCCGCCCTGGTCCGAAGAGGTCCTCACCGCCGGTGTCTCCCAAGGCTTCGTCACGGCCGCGGTCTTCTCCATCGTGGCGTTCGTCGTCGCCCTCTTCGTGATCCAGGTCCGCGCCTCGGACATCGAACGCCTCAAGGGCGGCATGCCACCGCCCGGAGCGGGCTGATCGGCAGCGGCCGACCGGGGCCGGTGCGGGGCGTGCCGGGGGGATCACGCCACGTACGATCGGAGATGTTGTCGTAGTCACTCTCCGAGGGAGCTTCCCCATGGCCCAGATCGCGTTCAAGGGCAACCCCGTGCAGGTCAACGGCGTGCTGCCCGCCCCCGGCAGCGTCGCTCCGGCGTTCTCGCTCGTCGCCAAGGAGCTGACGGACAGCACGCTGGAGCAGTACGCCGGTCAGCGCAAGGTGCTGAACATCTTCCCGAGCGTCGACACCGGCGTCTGCGCCGCCTCGGTGCGCGCGTTCAACGAGAAGGCCGCCGACCTGGACAACACGGTCGTGCTCTGCATCTCCGCGGACCTGCCCTTCGCCCAGTCCCGCTTCTGCGGTGCCGAGGGCCTGGAGAACGTGAAGACGCTCTCCACCGTGCGCGGCCGTGACTTCCACACCAACTACGGCGTCGACATCGCCGACGGCCCGCTGGCCGGCCTGACCGCCCGCGCCGTCGTCGTCCTCGACGAGAACAACGCGGTGCTCCACTCCGAGCTCGTCGGCGAGATCGCCACCGAGCCCGACTACGAGGCCGCCATCGCCGCCCTGAAGTAAGCGGGAACGGGTACGGGCGGGCCGCCCACGCGGCGCCCGCCCGTACCACCTGACCCTCCCACGACCGCCGGGTGAACTCTGGTGGAAGCTTGGCCCCAGGACGATTCGCGGGGTGTCGGCGCCGGGGATAGTGATCCCGGTCAGGCAGAGTTCACGCACGTGGGGGTTCGATGACGAGATGGGATGCGGTCCGGGTCCGGCAGGGTCTCGTCGACAGCTGTTCCTCGGCCGAGCAGGCCGGTGACCAGGCCCTTCGGAAGGGCAAGCCGCGCGAGGCGCGGCGGCACTACGAGCGGATGCTGGCCGAGTCGATCCGGCTGGCCGAGCAGTTCCCCGACCTCTCCACCCGGCGGGACCTGAGCCTCTCGTTCAACAAGTACGGCGACTTCTGGGTCGGCGCCGACCGCCTCGACCAGGCCGCGCAGGCGTACGAGGAGGGCCTCGCCATCGCCACCCGGCTGCGCGAGGAGAACCCCGACGACAGCCGGCTCCTGAGGGACCTCAGGTTCGGCGAGTTCAAACTCGGCGAGATCGCCCTGCGGACCGGCGGGCCCGCGGCCCAGGGCACCGCGCGCGACCGCTTCACGACCGCCCTCTCGCTCGCCGAGCACGTCGTCGAGGCCGACCCGCTCGACACCGCCGACCGCCGCGAGCTGGGCATTGTCCTGGAACGCCTCGGCCTGCTCGCGACCGAACGCCAGGACCTCGACGAGGCCGCGCGCTGGTACGCCCGCGCCCTCGCCGTACGCCGTGAACTCGCGACCGAGCTCCCCGGCGACCCCCAGGCGCGGCGCGACCTGGCCGTCCAGTTCGAACGCCTCGGCGACCTGGCCCTGCGCCGCCGCGACCTGGAAGCCGCCCGCGCCCACTACGACGAGTCCCTCTCGCTGCGCCGCGCCCTCCTCGGCGACGACCCGCGCGACCTGTCGACCCAGCGCGACCTGAGCGTCCTCTGCGAGCGCCTCGGCGACGTGGCCCTGCTCACCGACGGCCCGGAGCAGGCCCGCCAGTGGTACGACGACAGCTTCGCCATCCTGGACGCGGCCTACGGCCCCAAGCACCCCGAGACGCGCACCCTCCGCAAGAAGCTCCGCAGCCACCCCTTGACCCCGAACTGACGTCCGGCGTCATCGGGACGGCAGCCAGGTCCGCCAGGTGGCCTCGTTCTCCTTCACCCACCGAGCCGCCGCCTCCTGAGGCGACAGTTTCTGGTCCGCGATCATCAGCGCGACGTCGTTCTGCATCTCCGTCGTCCACCGGAACTTCTTCAGGAACGCGGCGGCGTCGCCACCGTCGTCCGCGAAGCGGGCGTTGAGGAACTTTTGCAGCGGCGTGTGCGGGTACGCGCAGGCCACCTTCTCCGGATCGGCGTCGCAGCCCTCCTTGTACGCGGGCAGCTTCACCTCCGTCATCGGGACCTTCTCGAACAGCCACTGGGGCTTGTACCAGTAGCTCAGGAACGGCTTCTTCTCCTTGGCGAACTGCTTGATCTGGGTGATCTGCGCCGCCTCCGAGCCCGCGAACACGACCTCGTAGTCGAGCCCCAGGCTCTTCACGAGCGCCTTGTCGTTCGTCACGTAGGACGGCGAACCGTCCAGCAACTGGCCCTTGCCGCCGCTCTCCGCGGTACGGAACTCGTCGGCGTACTTGTTCAGGTTCTTCCAGTCGGTGACGTCCGGGTGCTTCTCCGCGAAGTACGTCGGTACGAACCAGCCGATGTGGCCGGTCACCCCGAGATCGCCGCCCCGGGCGATCGTCCCCTTGTCCTCGACGTACCGCTTCTCCTGCTCCGGGTGGCCCCAGTCCTCCAGGATGGCGTCCACCCGGCCCTGGCTGAGCGCGTCCCAGGCCGGCACCTCGTCGATCTGGACGGTGTCCACCCGGTAGCCGAGCTCGTGTTCGAGCAGGTACTGGGCGACGGCGACATTGGCCTGCGCGCCCACCCACGACTGCACCGACAGGGTCACCGTGCGGGACCCCTCGGCGGCGGCGAACGGGGAGGCCTGGCGGGTCATGTCGGCTGCTCCGCAGCCGGTGAGGCCGACCGCGAGCGCGGCGGCTGTCACGAGTGCGGCGATACGGGTACGAGCCATCTCAGGCCCCCTTTCCGGAGAGGTCACGGCGCTCGGTCGGCTGGGTGACGCGGTCGAGCGTCAGGCCCAGGCAGACGATCGCCGCGCCCGCGACGAGGCCGGTCGCCAGGTCGCCCTGGGCCAGTCCGAAGACCGCGTCGTAGCCGAGCGCCCCGCCGCCCACGAGCCCGCCGATGACGACCACGGCGAGGACGAGGACCACGCCCTGGTTGACGGCGAGGAGCAGCGCGGGCCGGGCCAGCGGCAGCTGGACCTGGACGAGCTGCTGGCGGCCGGTCGCGCCCAGCGAGCGCGCCGACTCCAGCGCGGCCGGGTTCACCGCGCGTACGCCCTGGGCGGTGATCCGTACGACCGCGGGCAGTGCGTAGACCACGGCGGCCGCGACCGCCGGGGCGCGGCCCACCCCGAACAGGGCGACCACGGGGATCAGGTACACGAACTGCGGCATCGTCTGGAAGACGTCGAGCACCGGACGCAGCGCCCGTTCCAGGCGGCCGCTGCGGGCCGCGGCGACGCCGAGGGCGAAGCCGAGCAGCAGGGTCACCGCGACGGCGGCCAGGACCTGGGACAGCGTGTCGAGCGCCGGGTCCCAGACGCCGAGCACCCCGATCGCGGCCATCGCGAGGACGGCGGTCGTGGCGGTGCGCCAGGTGCCGATGAGCAGGGCGAGCGCGCCGACGGTCACCAGGACCGCCCACCAGGGCAGCCACTGCAGGCCGTCGCGCAGCGGGTTGAGGACCCACGTGGTGAAGCGCCCGGCCCAGTCGGCGGTGCCGCCGACGATCGGCACACCGGAGTAGAGGTGGGCGGTCATCCAGTCGACCGCCCCGTTGACGGGCCCGGCGATGTCCACCGTCCACGCGGTGGGCCAGGTGAGCCGGTCGGAGAGACGGCCCGCGACGGCGACGACGGCGGTCGCCACGAGGGCGACGGCCCACCCGAGCCCGGCCGACGGCACCCCGGCCCGGCGCACCGGAGCCGCGCCGATCCGCTCGCCCGCGGCGGCGGTCACCCGGTCAAGGACGACGGCGAGCAGCACGATCGGCACTCCTGCGGCCAGCGCGGCACCGACGTCCACCGAGGCCAGCGCCTGGTAGACGCGGTCGCCGAGGCCACCGGCGCCGATGACGGACGCGATCACGGCCATGCCGAGGGCCATCATGATCGACTGGTTGACGCCGAGCAGCAGCTCCTTGCGGGCCAGCGGCAGCCGGGCCGTCAGGAGCCGCTGCCTGCCGGTCGCGCCGAGCGACGCGGCGGCCTCCATGACCCCGGCGTCGGCGCCCCGCAGCCCGAGCGCGGTGAGCCGCGCCATGGGCGGGGCGGCGTAGACGACGGTCGCGAGCACGGCCGCGGGCACGCCGATGCCGAAGACGAGGACGACGGGCAGCAGATACGCGAAGGCCGGCAGCACCTGCATGGTGTCGAGGACCGGGCGCAGGATCCGGTGCATACGGTCGGACAGGCCCGCCGCAAGCCCGAGGAGCCCACCGAGCAGCACGGACGCGGCGACGGCGACCACCATGAGGGCGAGCGTCTGCATGGTGGGAACCCACATGCCGAGCAGCCCGCAGGCGCCGAACGCGGCGACGGACGTCAGCGCGAGCCGTACGCCCGCGACCCGCCAGGCCACGAGCCCGGCGGCGGCGGTCACACCGGCCCAGCCGAGCGCGAGCAGCACGAGGTACACCGCGCGCACGGAGACGACCACGACGTTGCTGACGTGCCCGAGGAAGTACAGGAACAGCGGGTGGCCGTCGCGGTTGTCGATGATCCAGTCGCTGGTGCGGCCGAGCGGTCCCGACACGTCGACGGAGAACGCCGAGGGCCAACCGCCGGCGCCCAGCAGGACGCCGCCGAGGACGAGCGCGAGGAGCGCGCCGGCCCCGATCAGCCGGCCGCGGCCGCGCGCGACGGCCCGCAGCACGGCGCCGACACCACCCGGGCCGCCCGACGAGGCGGAGGTGACGGTGGCGGTCATCGGCCCCACCGCCCGAGAGCCGTACGGGTCGGACCGCCCGGCGGCGGCCAGGTCGAATGGGCGAACATCAGGCCACCGCCTTCCCCGACGCGGCGGACGGGACCCCGGCGACGACGCCGAGGAGCCCCGCGTGGTCGACCACGCCGAGACACCGGCCGTCCTCGACGACCCGCGCGTTCACGCCCGTACGGGCCACGGCCTCGATGGCCTCGTGGACGGTGGCGCTCGGGGCGAGCGAAGGCCCGCCCTCGCGCTCGTCGGGGAGCGCGGGGCGCATCGCCGAGCGGACGGTCAGGACCTGTTCGCGCGGCACGTCCCGGACGAAGTCCCTCACGTAGTCGTCGGCGGGGGAGCCCACGATGTCCTCGGGCGTGCCCAGCTGGACTATCTGCCCGTCGCGCATCAGCGCGATGCGGTCGCCGAGCTTCAGCGCCTCGCTCAGGTCGTGCGTGATGAAGACCATCGTCCGCCCCTCCTCCCGGTGCAGGCGGACGACCTCCTCCTGCATGTCCCGGCGGATCAGCGGGTCGAGCGCGCTGAACGGCTCGTCGAACAGCAGGACTTCGGGGTCCACGGCGAGCGCGCGGGCAAGCCCGACCCGCTGCTGCTGGCCACCGGACAACTGGCCCGGCCTGCGGTCCTCCATGCCCTCCAGGCCCACCTTGGCGACGAACTCCGCCGCCCGCTCGCGCCGTTCGGCACGCCCCACGCCCTGGATCTCCAGTCCGTAGGCGATGTTGTCGAGCACGGACCGGTGCGGCAGCAGGCCGAAGTGCTGGAAGACCATCGACGCCCGGTGCCGGCGCAGCTCGCGCAGCCGGCCGGCGTCCATGGCCAGCACGTCCTCGCCGTCGATGGAGAGGGTGCCCGAGGTCGGCTCGATGAGCCGGGTCAGACAGCGCACGAGGGTCGACTTGCCCGAGCCCGACAGGCCCATGACGACGAAGACCTCGCCTCTTCGGACGTCGAAGGAGACCTCGCGGACGGCGGCGGTGCAGCCGGTGCGCTCGCGCAGCTCGGCGGGGCCGAGGGCGGCGAGTTCCGGGTCTGCGGGCACGCGGTCGGCCTTCGGACCGAAGACCTTCCACAGGTCACGCACGGAGAAGACGGGGTTGGCCGGACTGGTACTCATCGTTTGCTGCCTCCCAGCAGGTCGGCGCATTTCTCGCCGACCATGAGCACGCCGATCATCGGGTTCACGGCGGTCATGGTCGGGAAGACGGACGCGTCGGCGATCCGGATGCCGTCGAGGCCCCGGATCCTCAAGTCGGGCGCGACGACGGCTAGTTCGTCGTCGGCGGCCCCCATTCGGCAGGTGCCGGCCGGGTGGTAGACGGTGTGCGCCACGTGCCGGGCGTAGGCGCTGAGCTCCTCGTCGGAGGTGACCTCGGGCCCCGGACAGACCTCGCGCTTCAGCCATCCGGCGAGCGGCTCGCTCGCCGCGATCCGCCGGGCGATGCGGATCCCGTCGACGAGGGTCCGGCCGTCGTAGTCGTCCTCGTCGGTGAAGTACCGGAAGTCGAGGGCGGGTTTGACCTCGGGGTCGGCGCTCGTCAGGTAGAGCCGGCCGCGGCTGCGCGGCTTGGGGATGTTCGGGGTCATCGAGACGCCGTGCGCGGGCCGTTCGTAGCCCAGCCGCTCGGGGTTGTCGGTGAAGGGGATCTGGTAGAAGTGGAACATCAGGTCCGGCCCCTCTTCCGCCGGATCCCGCCGGACGAAGAGCCCGGCGTCGGAGTCCATCGCCGAGTTCTCCGGGATCGGACCGTGGGTCTCCCAGACGATGACGGACTCGGGGTGGTCCAGCAGGTTCTCCCCGACGCCCGGCAGGTCGTGCACGACGGGGATGCCGAGCTTCTCCAGGTCGGCGCGCGGCCCGATGCCGGAGTGCAGCAGCAGACGCGGGGTGTCCACGGCCCCCGCGCACACCAGGACCTCGCGCCGGGCGCGTACGACGTGTTCCGCGCCGTCCTTCGTACGGATGTGCACGCCGGTGGCGCGGGTGCCTTCGAGGTCGAGCCGGAACGCCCAGGTCTCCAGGGCGATGTGCAGGTTCGGCCGGTCCAGGAAGGGGTGCAGGTAGGCCACGGACGCGGAGGACCGCTTGTTGTTCTCGGGGTGGTAGGCGAGATCGAAGAAGCCGACGCCCTCGTGGAAGGGCTGCCGGTTGAACCCCTCGACGCGCGGAACGCCGAGCGCGCTCTGCGCCGCGTCGACGAAGTCCCGGGCGATCGCGTTCCGGTCGGCCTCGTCGACGGGGACGATGTTGTTGCGCAGCCGGGCGAAGTACGGGTCCATGGCCGCCGCGTCCCACCCCTCGGCGCCGGCCTCGGCCCACTCGTCCCAGTCGGAGGGCAGCGGCTTGAACGCGATGAGGGTGTTGTGCGAGGAGCACCCGCCGAGCACCCGCGCACGGCTGTGCCGGATGTACGAGTTGCCCCGGGGCTGCGCGGTGGTGGGGTAGTCGTAGTCCAGCTCACCGCCGAGCAGGCCCATCCAGCGGCGCAGGGTGAGGACGTCGTCGCGGCCGACGTCGCTGGGGCCGCCCTCGATGACGGCGACGCTGACGTCCGGGTCCTCGGTCAGCCGGGAGGCGATGACGGAACCGGCCGTACCGCCGCCGACGACGACGTAGTCGTACACGTGCTGCTCGCTCATGCCTGGTCCTTCTCGCCCGCGAACCAGCGCACCGGGCGCGGAGCGAGGTTCTGGTAGATGTGCTTGGCCTCGCGGTACTCGGCGAGGCCGCTCGGGCCGAGCTCGCGGCCGATGCCGGACTTGCCGAAGCCGCCCCATTCCGCCTGCGGAAGGTACGGGTGGAAGTCGTTGATCCAGACGGTTCCGTGCCGCAGCCGGCCCGCGACGCGCCGGGCGCGCTCCTCGTCGGCGGTCCACACCGCTCCGGCGAGGCCGTACTCGGTGTCGTTGGCGAGGGTGACGGCCTCCTCCTCGGTGCGGAAGGTCTCCACGGTGAGGACGGGCCCGAAGATCTCCTCGCGGACGACGCGCATACGGCGGTGGCAGTGGTCCAGGACGGTGGGCCGGAAGAAGTAGCCGGGCCCGGCGGGCTTCTCGCCACCCGCCCGCAGCACCGCGCCCTCGCCGAGTGCGGAGGACACGTAGTCCTCGACCCGGGCGACCTGGGCGGCGGAGACCAGCGGCCCGCACTCGACGCCTTCGTCGGTGCCGCGGCCGAGCCGGATCAGTTCGGCCCGGCGGGCGAGTTCGGCGACGAAGCGCTCGCGCAGCGACTCCTCGACGATGAGGCGGGAGCCGGCGGAGCAGACCTGGCCGCTGTGGATGAAGGCGGCGTTGAGCGCCTGGTCGACGGCGGTGTCGAAGCCCTCGGGCGTCGCACAGGCGTCGGCGAACACGACGTTGGGGTTCTTGCCGCCGAGTTCGAGGGCGACCTTCTTCACGCTGTCGGCGGCCGCCCTCGCGACCTTCGTACCGCTGACGAGCCCGCCCGTGAACGAGACGAGGTCGACGTCGGGGTGCTCGGCGAGCCGGGCGCCGACGGTGGCGCCGGGCCCGGTGACGATGTTCGCGGCGCCGAGCGGCAGCCCGGCCTCCATCAGCAGCTCGACGAGCGCGACGGTGGTCAGGGGAGTGATCTCGCTCGGCTTGATCACGAAGGTGTTGCCGGCGGCGAGGGCGGGCGCGACCTTCCAGCTGGCCTGGAGCAGCGGATAGTTCCACGGCGTGATCAGAGCGCAGACACCGACGGGCTCATGCACGACGACGCTGTGGATCTCCTCGGACCCGGCGTCGACGATCCGCGCGCCGCTCTCCTTCTCCACGAGGTCGGCGAAGTAGAGGAAGGCGTCGCGGACGCAGTCGACGTCGACGCGCCCTTCCTCCAGCGTCTTGCCCGCGTCCTGGCTCTCCAGGGCGCCGATCCGCTCCCGGTCGCGCTCCAGCAGGCCCGCGACCCGCCGCAGCAGGGCGGCGCGCTCGGCGACGGGCGTGCGTGGCCAGGAACCGTCGTCGAACGCGGCTCGGGCCGAGGCCACGGCGTCGTCGGTGTCCTGGACACCGCCTTCCGCCACGACGGCGAAGGCGGTCGCGTCGACGGGATCGATGATCTCGCGCGTGGCGCCGGAGAGGGCTGAGCGCCACTCTCCACCCACGTGGATGGTCTGCTGTGTTGCGGTCACGTCGCGTACGGCCTTTCGTTCCTTTGAGTCCCCCTGCCGGTAGGACCGGCGGTCCGGCCGCCTGCCCTGGCTACCGGGATCCATGCGCAACGCCTTGCGGAGAGTGGCCTGCTTCACGCGCCAACACGCCGAAAAGGAGACATTTGACCCCACTCATATCCCTGAGGCGGGAGTCTCTGATGGACTGACCGGACCGACGCGAGAAGAGGGAGCGACATGCCGCTTGAGGGAACGTACGAGCCCAGCCCGACGCAGTGGGTACGGGAGCAGGTCGAGCTGTACGAGGGCTCGGGCGGCACGGAGGGCACGACGATGCGCGGCCTGCCCGTCGTCCTCGTGACCAACGTCGGCGCGAAGAGCGGCAAGCTCCGCAAGACCCCGCTCATGCGGGTGGAGCACGAGGGCGCGTACGCGCTCGTCGCCTCCAACGGCGGCGCCGTGAAGCACCCCGTCTGGTACCACAACCTGGTCGCCTTTCCGCAGGTCGAGCTGCGTGACGGGACGGGCCGGTGGGACATGAAGGCCCGGCTCGTGACCGGCGAGGAGCGCCAGGCCTGGTGGGAACGGGCCGTCGCGGCCTTCCCCACCTACGCCGACTACCAGCGCGGGACCGACCGGGAGATCCCCGTCTTCGTGGTGGAACCCGTCGAGTGAGCTGCTCTCTCCATCACGCTCCGTAGCGGCCCGATCGCTTGAGGGATCTTCCCAAGGCGCCCGTCCAGAGGTGAGATGGAAGGGAGGTGCAAGCCGCCCGAGGGAGTCCATCGTGAACGGCCGCCGCAAGGGACTCGTGACGTACTTCAACCAGGAGGGCGGGTACGGGTTCATCACCCCGTACGGAGACGAGGACGCCGTCTACGTCCGAGCCGAGGACATAGAGACGGCGGACCAGGTCCTCTCCGAGGGCCAGCAGGTCAGCTTCACCCTCGAACTGACCCCGGGCCGGTTCGAGGCCCGGCGGGTACGCCCGTAGCGCCGGCTCCGGAGTAGTCGTCGGCGAGTTCGCGCGCGGTCGCCATGTCGCTGAAGGGCAGCAGCTCGTCGCCGACGATCTGGTGCGGCTCGCTGCCCTTGCCGGCGATCAGGACGGTGTCCCGCGGGCCTGCCGCGGACAGGGCGAACGCGATGGCCTCGCGGCGGTCGGCGATCCGCTCGTACGGTGTGCCGGTCGCGGCGAGGCCGGGGACGATCTGGTCCAGGATGGTCTGCGGGTCCTCGTTGCGCGGGTTGTCCGAGGTGAGGACGCACAGGTCGGAGTGGGTCCCGGCGATCCGCCCCATGTCGGCCCGCTTCGTCGTGTCCCGGTCGCCGCCGCAGCCGAAGACGGTGATCACCCGGCCGCGCGCGTAGCCGCGGATGGTCGTCAGGACCTTGTCCAGGGAGTCCGGGGAGTGGGCGTAGTCCACGATCACCGACGTACCGCCCGGAGTCTCGAAGCGCTCGAACCGGCCGGGGACGGGCGGCATCAGCTCGAGCGCGGTGACGAGGGAGCCCAGCTCGTGGCCGAGGACGTGGCAGGCGGCCAGCGTGGCGAGCGCGTTGGCCACCGAGAACCGGCCGGGGACCGGGATCGACGCCGGATACGTACGCCCGCCGTGGTGCAGGGTGAACCGCGTGCCGGACGCGCTGACGACGAGGCCGGTGGCCCGGTAGTCCGCCGGCGTGTCGAGGGCGTACGTGGTCACCGCACCCGGCATCATCGCCACGATCCCGGCGCCGACCGGGTCGTCGACGTTGACCACGGCGCGCCGGCACAGCCCCTGGAAGAGACGGAGCTTGGCGTCCCGGTAGTTCGCCATCGTCCCGTGGTCGTCGAGGTGGTCCTGCGTGAGGTTGGTGAACACCCCGACGTCGATGAACGTACGGTCCACCCGGTGCGTCAGCAGGCCCATCGACGTGGCCTCGAGGACCACACTGCCGGTCCCGCGGTCACGCATGCACCCGAGGAGATACTGCAGGTCCGGCGATTCCGGGGTGGTCAGCACGGAGCGCGGCATCGGGATCAGCTCGTCGCCGATGCGGCTGCCGGCCGTTCCGATGACCCCCACCTTCGCGCCCTCGGCGATCCGCAGGGCGGACTCGACCATGTACGAGACCGATGTCTTGCCGTTGGTGCCGGTGATCGCCACGACATCCATCTGCCGCCCCGGTTCGCCGTAGTAACGGGAGGTCACGACCGCGGCCGCCCTCCGGACGTCCGGCACCCGCACGGCACACGCGCCCGGCGGCCACACCGAAGACGGGAGCGCCGGTCCGGTGCCGTCGACGAGTACGGCGGCCGCTCCGCGGGCGAGCGCGGGCGCCACGGAGTCGGGCCCGCCCTCCTGGTGTCCGGGCACGGCGATGAACAGGCAACCCGGCGTCACCCGCTCCACGTCGAAGGTGGGCCCCGCGGTGATCAGAGTCCTGCCCGGGGCACCGTGGAGGACGTGGTGCTCCTGGCCGGCCAGCAAGTCGCTCAGCTTCACAATGATCCCTTCGAGGTGGCTCGGCCCATGCGTGCGGCCGTCGCCAGGCGGCAGCGCCGGCGAGTGCCGGAAGGCTGCTGTGGTGATGTGGAGCGGGGCGGAGACCGCCCGGCGACAGAAGGGCGAGGCGGCCTCGGCCGGTGAGAGACCCGGCGTACGGCACGCGGAGCGGCGCGCCGGGGAGAGGGATCGCTAGCCGTGGCCGTGCAGGGCGATGCGGCGGATCCGGGGCGCTTCGACGTCAGCGGCGGTGGCCGGGTCGACGACGGCCGCACCCACTCCGGACGCGGCCTGCCGCAGGCACTGCCACGTCGAACCGGTGCGACCCATGGAGCGAGTGTATGGCCGTTCCACCGGCCGACCCGCCCGAAAAGCACCGCCGCACCCTGTCTGACCAGCGTATTCGCAGGTCAGACAGGGTGCGGCGGTGTGGTGTTCGGGTCAGATGTCCCGGAAGATCTCGATCTGCGCGCCCACCGAGTTCAGGCGTTCCGCCAGTTCCTCGTAGCCGCGGTTGATGACGTAGACGTTGCGCAGGACCGACGTGCCCTCGGCCGCCATCATCGCCAGCAGGACGACGACCGCCGGGCGAAGGGCCGGGGGGCACATCATCTCGGCCGCGCGCCAGCGGGTCGGGCCCTCGACCAGGACGCGGTGGGGGTCGAGGAGCTGGAGGCGGCCGCCGAGGCGGTTGAGGTCGGTGAGGTAGATGGCGCGGTTGTCGTAGACCCAGTCGTGGATGAGGGTCTTGCCCTGCGCCGTCGCCGCGATGGCCGCGAAGAACGGCACGTTGTCGATGTTCAGGCCCGGGAACGGCATCGGGTGGATCTTGTCGATCGGGGCCTCCAGCTTGGAGGGCCGGACCGTCAGGTCCACCAGGCGCGTGCGGCCGTTGTCCGCCGCGTACTCCGGCGAGCGGTCGTGGTCGAGGCCCATCTCCTCCAGGACCGCGAGCTCGATCTCCATGAACTCGATCGGGACCCGGCGGATCGTCAGCTCCGACTCCGTCACCACGGCCGCGGCCAGCAGGCTCATCGCCTCGACCGGGTCCTCCGAGGGGGAGTAGTCCACGTCCACGTCGATCCGCGGGACACCGTGCACGGTCAGCGTCGTCGTGCCGATGCCGTCCACCCGTACGCCCAGCGCCTCCAGGAAGAAGCAGAGGTCCTGGACCATGTAGTTGGAGGAGGCGTTGCGGATGACGGTCACGCCGTCGTGGCGGGCCGCGGCCAGCAGCGCGTTCTCCGTCACGGTGTCGCCGCGCTCGGTCAGCACGATCGGGCGGTCGGGGGAGACCGACCGCTCGACCTGCGCGTGGTAGAGGCCCTCGGTCGCCGTGATGTCGAGGCCGAAGCGGCGCAGCGCGATCATGTGCGGCTCGATCGTGCGCGTACCGAGGTCGCAACCGCCCGCGTACGGCAGCTTGAAGCGGTCCATGCGGTGCAGCAGCGGGCCGAGGAACATGATGATCGAGCGGGTCCGGATCGCCGCCTCGGCGTCGATCGAGTCCATGTCCAGCTCGGCGGGCGGCACGATCTCCAGGTCGACCCCGTCGTTGATCCAACGGGTGCGCACGCCGATGGAGTTGAGGACCTCCAGGAGCCGGAAGACCTCCTCGATCCGGGCGACGCGGCGCAGGACCGTGCGGCCGCTGTTGAGGAGCGTGGCGCAGAGCAGCGCGACACACGCGTTCTTGCTCGTCTTGACGTCGATGGCGCCGGAGAGCCGGCGGCGGCCGACGACCCGCAGATGCATGGGTCCGGCGTAACCGAGGGACACGATCTCGCTGTCGAGTGCTTCGCCGATGCGTGCGATCATCTCAAGGCTGATGTTCTGGTTGCCACGTTCGATCCGGTTCACGGCGCTCTGGCTTGTGGCCAGGGCTTCGGCGAGCTGCGTCTGTGTCCAGCCACGGTGCTGACGGGCGTCACGGATGAGCTTGCCGATGCGTACGAGGTAGTCGTCTGCCATGGGCGTCACGTTATCTCAGATATGAGATGACGCTCGCGTGGGGGTGGGCCGTCAGGGTGACGCGCCGTGCGCAGTGGGGTGACGCGGTTCGTACAGGGGCAGTTCGGCCCCGCTCGGCAGCCGTACGGCGGCGAGCAGACCCCAGCCCTGATCGCTGATGGGCCGTGAGATCTCGGCGCCGCGATCCTCGAGGGTGGTGAGCGTGGCGGCGATGTCGTCGCACATCAGATAGAACTCGTGCTTCGACTCACCCGCCGTCGGGTGCACCGCGACCTCGGCCGGCGGCAGCTTGAAGACGAGCCAGCCGCCACCGGCGTCGACGTGGTCGAAGCCGAGGACGTCCTTGAGGAAGGCCCGGTCGGCGTCGGCGTCCGGGGTGTAGAGAATCACATGCGCGCCGCTGAACATGCCCATGCTCCGATCCTCGGCCCACCGCCCGGCCCCGGCAATCGAACCGCGCCCGTACGGGGGTCGGGTGGCGATGGTCCTGAGCTCGGGCGGCGACGGTCCTGAGCTCGTACGGGGTCGGGCGGCGACGGTCCTGAGTTCGTACGGGGTCGGGCGGCGACGGTCCTGAGCCCGTAGGGGGTCAGGCGGCGAAGGCCCCGGCTCGTACGGGGTCAGGCCGCGACGGTTCTCGCGGCAGCGCGGTGGTGGCTGGGGCGGGTTCCGTGGACGCGCTGGAAGGCCACGCTCAGCCCGAACGCGCTGCGGTAGCCCACCTGTCGGGCGATCGCCTCCACCGTCTCGTCGGTGCGCGCCAGAAGGTCGGCCGCCAGCGCCAGGCGCCAGCCGGTCAGATAGGCCATCGGGGGTTCGCCGACGAGCTCGGTGAAGCGGCGGGCCAGCGTCGCGCGCGACACGCCGCTCTCCTCGGCGAGCGCCGCCACGGTCCACGTCTGCTCCGGGCGGTCGTGGATCAGCCGGAGCGCCCGGCCCGCGACCGGGTCGCCGAGCGCCCGGTACCAGCCCGGCGGATCGGCCTCCGGACGGCTGAACCACTCCCGCAGTGTGCACAGCAGCAACAGGTCCAGGAGCCGGTCGAGGACCGCCTGCTGCCCCGGGTCGTCGCGGCCGATCTCGGCGGCCGTCAGGTCCATGATCGGTGCGGGTCCGCCCTCGGGGCGGACCACGAGGACCCGGGGGAGCGTGCTCAGCAGACGCTCCGAGACCCGCCCGCCGACCCGATAACTGCCGGTCAGCAGCACCGCGGGGCCGTCCGCACTGTTCCCGCACACCCGCGGGCCCAGGATGACGTCCTCGCTGATCTCCTCACCGTCGGCCGTCGTGCACCGGTCGGGACCTTCCCGTACGTACAGCGGCGGCGCCCCCGAACCGTCCTCGTCGCCGACGCAGAACGGCTCCGAGCCGACGACGACGGCCACGTCACCCTCGCCGAGCGCGACCGGCGGCTCGCCGTCACCCACGTCGACGAGGCCTGAGCCCCGCAACATGGTGACCAGGGTGAGCGGTGCGCGGTCGGCGAACCGGACCGACCACGGGGGCGCCAAGTGGTTCCGGCTGAACAGCGCGCCCTCGGCCCTCACCTCGTACAGCAGGCTCCCCAACGCGTCCATACGGCAAGGTTAGACGCTCAGACATCGGATTGAGTCGACAGACCATTCCCCGCCTCACCACCGGCGCGTTTGACTCGTTCCATGACGACGAAGACGACGAAATCGAGGAATGCGATGACGAAGAGTTCGGTGACGAAGCCTGTCCTGGTCCTCGGCAGCACCGGCAAGACCGGCCGCCGTGTCCTCTCCCGCCTCCAGAACGCCGGCCACGAGGTGCGCGCCGCCTCCCGTAAAGGACCGACCCCCTTCGACTGGACCGACGAGTCCACCTGGGAGCCGGCGCTCGCCGGCGCGGGCGCGGTCTATCTGGTCGACGCGCAGACCGACACGGCGGCGGACTCGATGCGCGCCTTCAGCCGGCTCGCCGCCGCGCGCGGGGTCGAGCGGCTCGTCCTGCTCTCCGCCAACGACTGGGTGGTGCCGGACGGCGAGGAGAAGCTGCCCTGCGAGCGCGCGGTACGGGAGTCGGGCACGGCCTGGACCATCGTGAAGCCGGCCTGGTTCGCCCAGAACTTCAGCGAGGACCCCTTCTACCTCGGGCAGATCCTCGACGGCGAGGTCGTCAGCTCGACGGGGACCGGCGGCGAGCCGTTCGTCGACGCCGAAGACATCGCCGATGTGGCGGTGGCCGCCCTCACCGAGGACGGCCACGCCGGGGAGACGTACCGACTGACCGGGCCGCGCCTGCTCGGTCTCGACGACGTCATGGACGAGATCGGCCGCGCCACGGGCCGGGACATCGCCCATCGCGCGGTCCCGCCGGAGGAGTTCGCGGCCTTCGGCGTGCGCCAGGGGCTGTCGGGGGAGTACGTGGAGCTGGTCAACATGCTCTACGGCTGGATCCGCGAGGAGCGCTTCGCCCAGCTCGCCGACGGTGTGCAGCGCGCACTCGGCCGCGAACCGCGCGACTTCGCGGAGTACGTCCGTACCACCGCCGCGACGGGCGTCTGGCACGGCTGACCCCGGCCGCCTTGTGCCTCGGTCTACAGCTCCACCGAGAGGTCGGCGGACAGGGCGCGGAGGAAGTCCGGCGCGTCGAACATCGCCCCGGCAGAGGCGACTCCGACAGTCCGGCTCCGGCCAGTGAGCAGCCGGTCGACCGCCTCCACGGCGAGCGGCGCGCTGACGGCGTAGATGTCCCGGCCGCTCGCCGTGGCGCGCAGCTCCTCGCCGCCGGAGCGGACGAGGACGTCGACGAGGAAGGTCTGCGCGGAACGCCCCCGCTCGTCGGCAGCGGCCGGTGCCGGGGTGTCGGGGGCGGCCACGTCCCTGGCCGCTTCGACGGCCATGTACGTACGGACCTCCGGGACGGCCAGGTGACTGGGGACGGTGACGACGTCGGCCATGGTGAAGTCGCCGATCACGTCCCTGACCCCGAGCGGCTCGGGGAAGGACCACTTCACGGTCGGCCGGGTGCCGTCGCCGTACTCCAGGCGCCCCTTGGTGTAACGGACGTTCCGGCCTTCCCTGCGCCGCCGGGAGATCGCGCCGCCCGCGCGGGTCCCGGCCGTCGGGTGCCAGCTGCTCAGCCCGTACGCGACATGGACCTCGTCGGCCGTCGTCCGGTCGCCAAGGGCCGCGCTGACCAGCAGGTCGCCGAGGCCGCCGAAGAAGGCCATCGCGGGGAGGACGGCCGTGTCCGCGGCGCGCGCCGGCTCGGCGAACCGCGCGAACGTGTCGAGGTTGGCCTCGATCTCGGCCGCCACGTCCACGTACGGGATGCCGGCCCGCAGCGCCGCCTCGATCACCGGGGCGGCGGTCGCGGCGAAGGGCCCGGCGGAGTTGATCACGGCGGCGGCGCCGGCCAGGGCCCGGTCGAGCGCGGCCGGGTCGTCGACCGAGGCGGGCCGGACCTCGACGCCCGGCAGCGACGCCGCGAGCTCCCGCAGCTTGTCGGCGTCGCGCCCCGACAGGACCGGGACGAACCCGCGCGCGATCAGCTCCGCCACCACGAAACGCCCGGTGTGCCCGTAGGCGCCGTACACCGCGACCGTCTGACCTGCACTCATGAGATCCCCTATGTCCATGCTTCGTACGGATACGGAGAGTCTGGCAACGGCGGACGCCCGGCACGAGTGTCTGGAACGACACGCCCCATACACTTCCGGACATGGAATCGGACAGCGGTACAGAGGCTGCGGGCACGGACACGAGCACGGGCGCGGGCACGGGCATCGTCGCGCTGGCCGTCACCGACGGCATGCTGCACTTCGAACTCTCCGTGGCGTACGAGGTGTTCAGCGACCCCCTGTACGAGCTGGCCGTCCACGGCCCCGCCCCCGTCCGCTTCGGCAGGTTCCTGCTGGAGCCGGACGGCGGCTTCGAGGGCCTCGCGGGCGCAGGCACGGTGATCGTCCCCGGTTGGGCCGACGCCGACGTGGACCCGCCCGCCGCCCTGGTCGACGCGGTGCGCGCGGCCCATGAGGCGGGCGCCCGGGTGGCCTCGCTGTGCACGGGCGCTTTCGTGCTCGCCGCCGCCGGGCTCCTCGACGGGCGGCGCGCGACCACGCACTGGGCGCACACCGAGGCCCTGGCGGCCCGGTACCCCCGGGTGGAGGTCGACCCGGACGTCCTCTACGTCGACAACGGGAGCGTGCTGACCTCGGCGGGCAAGGCCGCCGCGATGGACCTGTGCCTGCACCTGGTCCGCCTCGACCACGGCTCGGCGCTCGCCAACACGGTCGCCCGCCGTCTCGTCGTACCCCCGCACCGGGCCGGCGGTCAGGCCCAGTTCGTCACCGCCCCGGTGCCGGCCCAGGACGACCACCCGCTCGCCGCCCTGTTCCCGTGGGTCCTCGAACGGCTCGGCGAGCCGCTGACCGTGGAGGACCTGGCCCGCCGGGCGAACATGAGCTCGCGGAACCTGACCCGCCACTTCCGCACGGTGACCGGCACCACGCCGCTCCAGTGGCTGCTGACCCAGCGGATCCGCCACGCCCAGGAGCTCCTGGAGGCGACCGACGACAGCGTCGACGCCATCGCGACCGCCACGGGAATGGGCACGGCCACGACCCTGCGCCGCCACTTCAACCGCACGATCGGCGTGCCGCCGGACACGTACCGCCGCACCTTCCGCAGCACGCGCTCCACGCGCGCGGACGCGCACAGGCATGCCGGGCATGACCGAGCGGCGGGGATGCACTAGAGTTATCTCGACATCGAGATAACTGCTTACGGCGCACCGCAGCCGCCCACCCGGGTAAGGGTTACCTAACTAAGTCTTACCTTAGCGGATCGGCGAGGAGTCGTGGCGGCAGCATGGCGGTAATACGCGCACATTGATGAAGGAGACTGTCGTGTCGGCGAACAGCTTCGACGCCCGCAGCACGCTGCGCGTGGGCGACGAGTCGTACGAGATCTTCAAGCTGGACAAGGTAGAGGGCTCCGCGCGCCTTCCCTACAGCCTGAAGGTTCTTCTGGAGAACCTCCTCCGCACCGAGGACGGCGCGAACATCACCGCCGACCACATCCGTGCCCTGGGCAGCTGGGACTCGCAGGCTCAGCCGAGCCAGGAGATCCAGTTCACGCCGGCCCGCGTGATCATGCAGGACTTCACCGGTGTGCCCTGTGTCGTCGACCTCGCCACCATGCGCGAGGCCGTCAAGGAGCTCGGCGGCGACCCGGCGAAGGTCAACCCGCTCTCCCCGGCCGAGCTGGTCATCGACCACTCGGTCATCGCCGACAAGTTCGGTACGAAGGACGCCTTCGGCCAGAACGTCGAGCTGGAGTACGGCCGCAACAAGGAGCGCTACCAGTTCCTGCGCTGGGGCCAGACCGCCTTCGACGACTTCAAGGTCGTCCCCCCGGGCACCGGCATCGTCCACCAGGTGAACATCGAGCACCTGGCCCGTACGGTCATGGTCCGTAACGGCCAGGCGTACCCCGACACCCTCGTCGGCACCGACTCGCACACCACCATGGTCAACGGCCTCGGCGTGCTCGGCTGGGGCGTCGGCGGCATCGAGGCCGAGGCCGCGATGCTCGGCCAGCCGGTCTCCATGCTCATCCCGCGCGTCGTCGGCTTCAAGCTGACCGGCGAGCTGCCGGCCGGCACCACCGCCACCGACCTCGTCCTCACGATCACCGAGATGCTGCGCAAGCACGGCGTCGTCGGCAAGTTCGTCGAGTTCTACGGTCAGGGTGTGGCCGCCACCTCCCTCGCCAACCGCGCCACCATCGGCAACATGTCGCCGGAGTTCGGCTCCACCGCCGCGATCTTCCCGATCGACGGCGAGACCCTGAACTACCTGAAGCTCACCGGCCGTTCCGCGCAGCAGGTCGCGCTGGTCGAGGCGTACGCCAAGGAGCAGGGCCTCTGGCTGGACCCGTCCGCCGAGCCCGACTTCTCCGAGAAGCTGGAGCTCGACCTCTCCACGGTCGTCCCCTCCATCGCCGGCCCGAAGCGCCCGCAGGACCGCATCGTCCTCGCGAACGCCGCCCAGCAGTTCGCCCTCGACGTCCGCAACTACGTGGACGAGGCCGACGAGGCGGGCAAGGAGTCCTTCCCGGCCTCCGACGCCCCGGTCAACCACCCCGACGGCGCCCCGTCGAAGCCGGTCACCGTGACCGCCCCCGACGGCTCGACGTACGAGATCGACCACGGCGCCGTCACCGTCGCCGCGATCACCTCCTGCACCAACACCTCGAACCCGTACGTGATGGTCGCCGCCGCGCTCGTCGCGAAGAAGGCCGTCGAGAAGGGCCTGACCCGCAAGCCGTGGGTCAAGACCACCCTCGCCCCGGGCTCGAAGGTCGTCACCGACTACTTCGACAAGGCGGGCCTGACCCCGTACCTCGACAAGGTCGGCTTCAACCTCGTCGGCTACGGCTGCACCACCTGCATCGGCAACTCCGGCCCGCTGCCGGAGGAGGTCTCCAAGGCCGTCAACGAGCACGACCTCGCGGTCACCTCGGTCCTCTCCGGCAACCGGAACTTCGAGGGCCGTATCAACCCCGACGTCAAGATGAACTACCTGGCGTCCCCGCCGCTGGTCGTCGCGTACGCCCTCGCGGGTTCGATGAAGGTCGACATCACGAAGGACGCGCTCGGCATCGACACCGAGGGCAACCCGGTCTTCCTCAAGGACATCTGGCCCTCCGAGGCCGAGGTGAACGACGTCGTCGCCAACTCCATCGGCGAGGACATGTTCAACAAGTCCTACCAGGACGTCTTCGCGGGCGACGCCCAGTGGCAGGCGCTGCCGATCCCGACCGGCAACACCTTCGAGTGGGACAACGAGTCCACCTACGTCCGCAAGCCCCCGTACTTCGAGGGCATGACGATGGAGACCACCCCGGTCACCGACATCGTCGGCGCGCGCGTCCTCGCCAAGCTGGGCGACTCGGTCACCACCGACCACATCTCCCCGGCCGGCGCCATCAAGGCCGACACCCCGGCGGGCCAGTACCTGACGGAGCACGGCGTCGAGCGCCGCGACTTCAACTCGTACGGTTCCCGCCGAGGCAACCACGAGGTCATGATCCGCGGCACGTTCGCCAACATCCGCCTGCGCAACCAGATCGCGCCGGGCACGGAGGGCGGCTTCACCCGCGACTTCACGAAGGACGGCGCCCCCGTCTCCTTCATCTACGACGCCTCGCGCAACTACATCGAGCAGGGCACCCCGCTCGCGATCCTCGCGGGCAAGGAGTACGGCTCCGGCTCGTCCCGTGACTGGGCCGCCAAGGGCACAGCGCTCCTCGGCGTCAAGGCCGTCATCGCCGAGTCGTACGAGCGCATCCACCGCTCGAACCTCATCGGCATGGGCGTCCTCCCGCTCCAGTTCCCGGAGGGCGCCTCGGCGGCCTCCCTCGGCCTGACCGGCGAGGAGACCTTCTCCTTCACGGGCGTCGAGGAACTGAACAACGGCACGACCCCGCGCACGGTCAAGGTCACGACGGACACGGGCGTCGACTTCGACGCGGTCGTCCGCATCGACACCCCCGGCGAGGCGGACTACTACCGCAACGGCGGCATCATGCAGTACGTCCTCCGCAACCTGATCCGCGGCTGACGCACCGACTGACAGACGAACGGGCCCCGCTCCTCGAAGGAGGAGCGGGGCCCGTTCGCGTACGCGCGGCGCGCAGGCCAAGCCCGATCAATGCCGATGGGCGCGGTCCAGCCCCTCGCGCATGACAGCCACCTGTCGTCGCACGCGGTCGTTGGCGCGCGACCTCCCGGAGGTGTACCCGGCCAGAGTCAGAATCGGCAGGTCCTTCCCGTCCGCCTTCTGGACCACGGGCATCTCCGCCTCGAAGAGACCGTTCCCGCCCAGGGGTCCGACGGAAATGGACCGAACCTCACCCCAGGGCAAGGTGGCCCACTTGAAGATCCCCCGATAGCGAATACCCACGTCGTCCACCCGAGCCCCCGCGAAGGGAGCCGTCGCCGACACCCATCCCCCAAGACCCAGGGTCAGGACGACGGTGAACTCATTTCCGCTGAATTCCCCGGAGGCCAGGACGGATACCCCTATGGACAGAGCCAACAACCCCACCACGAAGGAGACCCAGTTCCACGTTCCAAAGAGCATCGCTCAACCTTTCAGGAAGTCTTCCGCCGAGGGTGGCTGGCCTGGAGGAGCGACCGTCAGGAGCTCCCGTGGCCAGGTGCTACACATCGGCGTGGATCGCTGATGTGTGCGTTTTGGGCGCTGTGGTGACGAACGGTCACGACGCTGTCATGCACGAAACGGGCCCCGCTCCTCTTTCGAGGAGCGGGGCCCGTTCGTCTGTTCGTCAGGCGCTCAAGGCGTCGATCAGAACATGAGGCGGTACGTGTTCCAGCCGCCGGTGCCGATGACGGCCTTGGGCTTGAACGGGGCAGAGGCGATGCCGGTGCCCGAGTAGCGGTAGAGCTTGCCGGCCTTGTCACGGGCGATCATGTCCGTGATGCCGTCCAGGTCGATGTCGCCGACCGTGACGAGCGAGTTGAAGGCGTTCCAGCCGGCGCCGATCTTGGTGCGCGTCTGGAACGGGGCCTTGTAGTTGCCCGTGCCCTTGTACAGCCACAGGATGCCCGCGCCGTCGCGCGCGACGATGTCGGCCTTGCCGTCGTTGTTCAGGTCGCCGTTGCCCGCGATCTGGGTGTAGGAGCCCCAGCCCGCGCCGACCAGGGTGCGGCCGGTCACCTTGCCGTTGCCGTAGCCGAGGTAGATGTACAGCTTGCCGGCGTTGTCACGGGCGAGCAGGTCGTCCGCAGCGGCGCCGCCCAGGTTGCCCGTCGAGATCACCTTGTTGTAGATGCCCCAGCCGCCGCCCACGCGCGCCGGGTCCTCGCCCCACTGGAGGTACTCCAGCGAGCCGTTGGTCACGGCCCAGACACCGTCGGAGCGGCCGTCGGCGTTGTGGTCGACCTGGGTGATCTGCTTGGTGTACTCCCAGCCCGAGCCGGAGAACAGGCGGGTGTCGAGGCCACCCTGGCCGTTCGGCGTGTAGCCGTACATGAAGCCCGTGCTGTCGACGCCGTACAGGGCGTTCAGCGGGGCCTCGGCCGCGGCGGCCGGAGCGTTGAAGGTGCTGGCGGCCGGCGCGGACTGCGCGGTGTCCGCGGAGCGCGGCTTCGGCGCCTCCGCCGCGACCGCGCTCGTGGTCGTGGCGACCAGGGCCGCCGTTATCGCGGCGACCGTGACACGGGACAGGATGCCCGTGGTGTTCAGGCCAGAAGAATTGGCCACGTAGTACTCCCGTTTTTTGGTCCAACGGGTCCGCCGCGACCCTGTCGAGGGGCGCGGCGGACCACTCATGCCCGAAGATCCTCGCACAGGATCTTCACAGGGCAATTTGTTTGTGACAGAACTGTTTCGGATAGACGGTCATGTTCGACCGGATCAGCTCAGCAGCTCCACTTCCGCCAATTTCGCCTCCCCGTCCACGATCAGACGGTATGTCGTGAATGCACCCGGCGACTTGATCGTGAATGCCCTGGTTTGGCGGTCCCAGGTGAAGGATTCACCGGACCGGCTATCCACATTCATCCACTTCTGTCCGTCCGTAGAGCCCTGCAGCACCCACCCCGTCGGCGCCGAACCCGCCGCCTCCGACGTCAGCGTGTACTGGACCGCTCGCGTCTTCTCCGCCACCGGCAGAACGGCCGGCGACGTCGCCGTCACCACCGTCGACGTCGCCGACGTGTTGTCGACCAGCGGGCCCGTGCCCGTCGTCGCGTCCCTGCGCGGAGCCGGGGCCGAGCCGAGCGGGGTGATCGAGACCGGGCCCGCCTCCTTGCCCGTGCCCCAGGTCGACGGCCTCGGGCCCATGTCGAACGTCAGCTTGCCGCCGCGGGCCAGGACGTCGTGGGGGAGTGCCGTGGAGTTCCAGCGCTTGCCGTTCAGCTTCACGCCCTGGACGTACACGTTCTTCGCGCTGTTGCGCGGGGCCTCGACCACGAGCGTGCGGCCGTTGTCCATCCGCAGGGTCGCCTTCGTGAAGAGCGGCGAGCCGATCGCGTACTCCCCGCTGCCCATCACCAGCGGGTAGAAGCCCAGCGCGGAGAAGAGGTACCAGGCCGACTGCTCGCCGTTGTCCTCGTCGCCGTGGTAGCCCTGCCCGATCTCGCTGCCGGTGTACAGGCGGGAGAGGACCTCGCGGACCTTCTCCTGCGTCTTCCACGGCTGACCCGCCGCGTTGTACATGTACGGCACGTGGTGCGCGACCTGGTTGGAGTGGCCGTACATGCCCATCCGTACGTCCCGGGCCTCCGTCATCTCGTGGATGACGCTGCCGTACGAGCCGACGAACTCCGGGCTCGCCGTCTCCGGTGTCGAGAAGTACGTGTCCAGCTTGCCGGCCAGGCCCGACCGGCCGCCGTACAGGTGCGCCAGGCCCCGCGAGTCCTGCGGCGCCGTGAACGCGTAGCCCCAGCCGTTCGTCTCCGTGTAGTCGTGGCCCCAGATCCGCGGGTCGAAGCTCGCCGACGGCACCCGCCACTCGCCCTTGAGGTCGCGGCCCTGGAAGAAGCCGGCCTTGCCGTCGAAGAGCGAGACGTAGCTCTGCGCCCGGGAGAGGAAGTACGCCGCCTCCTCCTGGTACCGCTTCTCGCCCGTCTTCTTGTGCAGCGCCTGCGCCATCTTCGCGATGCCGTAGTCGTTGAGGTACCCCTCCAGGGACCAGGAGAGGCCCTCGTGGGTCTCCGTCGACGCGTAGCCGAGGAAGGGGGAGGTCTCCATGCCCTTGCGGCCCACGCCCCGGCTCGGAGGCACGACCGTCGCGTTCTTCAGGGCCGCCTCGTACGCCGCCTTCGCGTCGAAGTCCACGCCCTTCACGTACGCGTCGGCGAACGCCACGTCCGAGGACGTGCCGGTCATCAGGTCCGCGTAACCGGGGGAGGACCAGCGGGAGATCCACCCGCCGTCCTTGTACTGCTGCACGAAGCCGTCGACCAGCTCGCCCGCCTTCTTCGGGGTGAGGAAGGAGTACGCCGGCCACGTCGTGCGGTACGTGTCCCAGAAGCCGTTGTTGACGTAGACCTTGCCGTTCACCACCTTTGCCCCGGTATGGGTGGGAGTGTCCTCGCCCGTCATCGGGGAGAACGGGCTCGCGTACTTGTACGTCGACCCCACCTTCTCGAAGCCCGAGTTCGGGTAGAGGTACAGGCGGTACAGGCTGGAGTAGAGCGTCGTCAGCTGGTCGTGGTTCGCGCCCTCCACCTCCACCCGGCCCAGGATCCTGTCCCACGCCGTCTGCGCCCGGTCCTTCACCTTCTCGAAGCGGCTGCCCGCCGGCAGCTCGTCCGCGAGGTTCGCCTTCGCCTGGTCCACCGAGAGCAGCGAGGTCGCAAGGCGGAGCGTGACCGTGCGGTCCGTGCCCGCGTCGAAGCGGAAGTGGCCCTTCACGCCCTGTGCTGCGGAGTCGGTGACCGGCGCGTCGAAGACGCCGTACACGAACATCCGCGTCGCGCCCGTCGACAGACCGCTCTTGACGTCGGAGTAGCCGGAGAAGGAGCTCGTCGCCGGGTCGAGGGTAAGGCCGCCCTGGTCGGTGACGTTGTCGAAGACGACGCTCGCGTCCTCACCCGGGTAGGTGAAGCGCATCATCGCCGCGTGGTCCGTCGGGGTCATCTCGGCCTTCAGGCCGTTCTCGAAGGTGACGCCGTAGTGGTGCGGGCGTGCCGTCTCCTTCTCGTGGCGGAAGGCGAGCGCCCGCGCCGTCCGGTCCGCCGGCGGAGCGCCGGCCGCCGCCGAGGGCATCAGCTGGAAGGTCTGCCGGTCGCCCATCCAGGGGCTCGGCTCGTGGCTCGCCGCGAAGGCCTGCACCGTCGGCAGGTTGTCCGCGTTGTTGCCGCGCGCGTACTCGTACAGCCAGCTCTGCGAGGCCGCGTTGGTCACCGGCGTCCAGAAGTTGAAGCCATGCGGGACCGCGGTCGCCGGGAACGTGTTGCCGCGGGAGAACGCGCCGCTGGAGTTCGTGCCCCGGATGGTCGACGCGTAGTCGGAGAGCCGGGCGAGCCGCTTCTCGGGCGCCTTGGGCTTCAGCGCGATGTCGTCGATCCAGCCCTGGAACTTCGCCGGGCCCTTGGGGGAGTCGTACGCCACCAGGATCCGGTCCACGGTCTTCCCGGCCGCGACCGAGCCGATCCGCGCGGACACCTGGTTCCACTGGTTGACGTAGAGCCGCTTCGCCGCGCCCTGGCCCTGCGGGGAGAGCGCGCCGCCGTGGGAGTCGGTGGCCCGCAGCTCGCTCAGGTGAGTGCCGTCGGTGAACGCCAGGTCCACCGACACGTTCGTGGCCGGGTAGTTGAGGTCCGTCTCCGGCATGGACGGGAAGATCCGGTACGACAGTTCGGTGTCCCGGTCGATCCGGGTGTCCACGTCGAAGATCCGGTTGTACGAGTACGCCCGGCCGGCCGGCTTGTGCGTACCGGCGTAGCGCAGCGCCCGCGTTCCGGTGAAGCCCGCGTTCGCCTTCGCGGTCGGCGAACCGCCGGGGCCACGGTCGACATGGCTGCGCATCTCCTCGGGCACGGGGGCCGAGGTGTCCCCGTTCGAGAATTGAACGTCGGCCAGTTGGGTGAGATTCGCGCCCGCGTTCTTCGTGAGCTCCAGGCGGTAGTGGCGGTACGCCGTGTCGTTGGTGAAGTCGAACGTCCGGGTCTCGAAGCGCTTGGCGAAGCTCTGGCCCGACCGGCTGTCGAGGACCTTCCACTCCTTGCCGTCCGCGGAGCCCTTGAGCGTCCAGTCCCTGGGGTCGCGCTCCGCCGCGTCGTTCGCCGAGGTCAGCGCGTACGTGACCACCTTGACCGGCTCGTCGAGATCGAACTCCAGCCAGGCGGTGGGCTCGAACACCAGCCATTTCGTGCCGGGCTGGAGATCGACCAGATTCTCCTTGGTCTCTCCCGAGCCCGCGTTCTCACCGCTGGCCCGCAGCGTCGTCACCTTGTCGGTGACATTGCCCGGTATTCCACTGGCGAATCCGCCGTCGACCCCCGACGCCCGCGGGGCCCCGTCCGCTGCGATGTCCACCGAATTGCGCCAGGTGGGCTGTGTTTCGTCCGATTCGAAGGAGGTCGTGAACTCCCGGGAAGGTGTGTCCGGTTGGCCGGGAAGTGCCTGTGCCGCGGAGGGCGCCGAACTCAGTACCAATGCCGTCGACGCGAGCAGCGCCGCGGCTCTGAGGCGGGGGTTCCGGGACCGGTTCCCGGACCGTGATCGGGTGCGAATTCTGGGATCCATGGAGTGTCGCCGCTCCTGCCGCTGGATTTGGACAACGTTGTCATCTGAATGGCGCAGGCTCCAGTAGTGGGGCAAGTAGCAGGTGGTGTCAAGGGTGTTGACAGCAAGTCGAGGGATGAAACGGCACTTATACGCCGTCATAATCCGGGAGGTCTCACTTCGGGAAAGACTGCCTCGCAAACCGGCTTTCGATCTTGCTCAGAAGAAGGGAAGTGGACTATACCTGTCGGCGTCCGGACCGTCGTACCTCTCACCCGACGGCACGACGCCTGTACGTGTACGACCCAAGCTGCATACGAATGCGGTGGCGGGGCCCTTCGCCTGTGGCGAGCAGAAAACGGGCGACCGGTACACCGCCTGAGTCCTGAATGAAGGCGAGGACTTGAGCATGGGATCCACCTCCGCGCACGACACCTCCGCGCACCACAACGAGGGCCTCGGCCGCCGTGATCTGATCAAGCGCTCCGCCGCCCTCGGTCTGATCTCGGTGCCGACGATGAGCTTCCTCTCCGCCTGCGCCAGTGGCGGTGACGGTGGCGGCGGCGACAAGGTCGAGAAGGGCACCAAGTCCGAGAAGAACCCGCTCGGCGTCAACGGCTCGGCCCCCCTGGACTTCGTCCTCTTCGACGGCGGCTTCGGCCAGCAGTACGCCAAGGACGCGGTCAAGGTCTACGAGGGCACCTACCCGCAGGCCAAGGTCAAGTTCACCGCCACCCAGAAGATCACCACCGAGCTGCAGCCGCGGTTCAACGGCGGCAACCCGCCGGACCTCATCGACAACTCCGGCGCCGAGCAAATGGACATGGGCGTCCTGGTCGGCCAGAAGCAGCTCACCGACCTCACCGCGCTGCTCGACGCCGCCTCGCTCGACGACCCGAACAAGAAGGTCCGCGACACCCTCCGCCCCGGCATCGTGGAGATGGGCCAGTTCGACGGCGCCCCGGTCTGGATCCTCTACTACGCGTACACGGTCTACGGCGTCTGGTACTCCCAGAAGCTGCTCGAGTCGCTCGACGCGACGTACCCCGAGACCTGGGACGAGATGCTGGCCGTCTGCGAGAAGGCCAAGAAGAAGGGCATCGCCGGCTGGACGTACGCGGGCAAGCACCCGTACTACGTGCCCTTCTCGCTGTACCCGATGATCGCCAAGGTCGGCGGCCGCGAGGTCCTCGACGCGATCGACAACCTGGAGCCGAAGGCCTGGGAGCACCCGGCCGTCAAGGCCTGTTTCGAGGCGTACTACGAGCTCCAGCGCAAGGGCTACATCCTCCAGGGCACCCCGGGCCTCGACCACATCCAGTCGCAGACCGCCTGGACCGAGGGCAAGGCGCTCTTCATCCCGAACGGCTCCTGGGTGGAGAACGAGGCGGCGAAGACCATGCCGGCCGACTTCAACCTCGCCGTCAACGCCCCGACCGGCATCGACTCCTCCGACAAGATGCCGTTCGGCACCATCTGGGCCTCCGGCGGTGAGCCCTTCATCGTCCCGGCCAAGGCGAAGAACATCGAGGGCGGCATGGAGCAGCTGCGCATCATGCTCAGCGAGGCCTCCTCGAAGAACTTCACCAAGTCCGTGAAGTCGCTGACCGCCTTCAACGGCGGCACCGACGGCATCGAGCTGACCCCGGGTCTGAAGTCCGGTGTCGCGGCCCTCGACAAGGCCGGCCAGAACGTCGTCAACCCGCGTCTGCAGGACTGGTACGTGGCGCTGCAGAAGGAGAAGATCGGTGTCGCCGGACTCGGCGAGATGATGGCCGGCCGGGCGACCCCGGCCGAGACGATCAAGAAGATCCAGAAGTACGCCGACGAGGCGGCGAAGGACACCTCCATCAAGCACTACAAGCACCAGTGAGCTGTGCCGGGGCCCCTTCCCGCCGACCGGGAGCGGGCCCCGGCTCCTTGCGTACGGCACGCACGCCACGCACGGCACCAGCGGCTACTCCGCGGGAAGATCGGGGTCGGTAGGAATGCAACACGGCAAGTACCGTTTCATCGTGGGATTCCTGGCGATCCCCCTGGCCATGTACGCGTTGTTCGTCATCTGGCCCTTCGTCCAGTCCATCTACTACTCGTTCACGGACTGGAGCGGTCTCAGCCCCGAATTCCAGATGGTCGGGTTCGACAACTACAGCCGCATGCTCGACGACGAGGTGTTCTGGAAATCGCTCCAGCACAGCCTGACCTTCGCCGTCGTCCTGCCGCTGGTCACCGTCGGCCTGGCGCTGTTCTTCGCGTTCATGCTCAATGTCGGTGGTCGGCGCCGCCGGGGAGCGGCCGTCGCCGGTGTGCGCGGCTCCTCCTTCTACAAGATCGTGTACTTCTTCCCGCAGGTGCTCTCGATCGCGATCGTCGCGCTCCTGTTCCAGTTCGCGTACAACCCGAACAGCGGAGCCATCAACTCCGTCCTCAAGGGAGTCGGACTCGGCAGCATCCAGCCCGACTGGCTGGGCGACCCGAACCTGGCCCTCATCTGTGTGATGGTCGTCCTCGTCTGGTCCACGGTCGGCTTCTTCGTCGTCCTCTTCTCGGCGGGCATGGCGTCCATCCCCAAGGACTTCTACGAGGCGGCGCTGCTCGACGGCGCCAACCGGTTCACCACGTTCTTCAAGATCACCCTGCCGCTGCTCTGGGACACCGTGCAGTCCGGCTGGATCTACATGGGCATCCTGGCGCTCGGCGCCGAGTCCTTCGCCGTCGTCCAGATCATGACGGTCGGCCCCAACGGCGGTGGCCCTGACTACTCCACCATCGTGATGCCGCTGTACGTGTACCAGAAGGCATTCCGCGACGGTCAGGCCGCCTACGCGACCACCATCGGTGTCGCGCTGCTCGTCGTCACGCTGCTCTTCGCGGCGGTCGTCATGCGGTTCGGCCGGCGCGAGCGGCTGGAGTACTGATGCCTCGTCCCCAACCGATGTCGCGTCATCGACCGACGCTGTGTCTTCCCGGCGGACAAGCCCCGGATCCCCAGCAGGAAAGCAGCTCGGTCGCGGTGGCCGGCACGACAGCACGAGGTGACCTCCGGTGAAAGCCATCGACACCCCTCCCGCCGGCGCGGCGCTCCCCGAGCCGCCCGAGCCCGGCATCACGAAGGTGACGGAGCGCGCGCCCGCCGCTCCCCGCAGGACGAGCAAGGCGGAGGGCGCCACCCTCAACGTCTTCTCGCACGGCATCCTGATCATCTGGGCGATCATGGTGATCATGCCGCTGCTGTGGGCGGTCATGACCTCGTTCAAGACCGACCGGGCGATCTTCACCTCGCCCTGGGCGCTGCCCGACAAGCTGCACTTCGAGAACTGGTCGCGCGCCTGGACCGAGGCGCACATGAGCGACTACTTCCTGAACACCATCCTGGTGGTGGGCGGCTCGCTGATCGGCACGCTGCTCTTCGGCTCGATGGCGGCCTACGTCCTGGCCCGCTTCGACTTCCCGGGCAACCGCTTCATCTACTTCCTCTTCATCGGCGGGATGAGCTTCCCGATCATCCTGGCGCTCGTACCGCTGTTCTACGTGCTCCAGAACATGGCCCTGCTCAACACGCTGCACGGCCTGGTCCTGGTCTACATCGCGTACTCGCTGCCGTTCACGGTCTTCTTCCTCACGGCCTTCTTCCGCACCCTGCCGACCTCGGTGGCGGAAGCGGCCTTCATGGACGGCGCCTCGCACACCCGGACCTTCTTCCAGGTGATGCTGCCGATGGCCAAGCCCGGCCTGATCAGCGTGGGCATCTTCAACTTCCTGGGCCAGTGGAACCAGTACCTGCTGCCCACCGTGCTCAACACCGAGCAGGACAAGAAGGTGCTCTCCCAGGGCCTGGTCCAGCTCGCCGTGAGCCAGGGCTACAAGGGCGACTGGTCCGGCCTCTTCGCCGGCCTGGTGATGGCGATGCTCCCGGTCCTCGCCGCGTACATCATCTTCCAGCGCCAGGTGGTCGCGGGACTGACTGCGGGCGCGGTGAAGTAACCGTCCAGGACACTTGCCGGCGAAGGGCGGCCCCCGCGCGAGGGGGCCGCCCTTCGCCGTACACCGCCCCCGTTCGGACTACATGACGTGATCGAATGGTCACGAGGAGTGCTTGACTTCGGGCTCATTCGAGCCTCACCTTGCTCAAGGTCTTGCTCAAGGTCTTGACGGGAGACAAGCCCAAAGGCTCAGCTTAGAGTTCACAAGTTGGAGAACAAGCTGGGGTCTCACAGGCGCGTCCCCGGCCGGGGCGGTGATCACACCGTCCATCGCAGGCGGGAGTGGATGAGTCGATGGAGACTCCGGGGTCGCAGACATCTCTGCACAGGGCCAACCTCGAGCGGGTGGTCCGTGCGGTACGCATGGCGGGCTCGCTCACCCAGGCGGAGATCGCCCGGGCGACCGGCCTGTCCGCCGCCACGGTCTCCAACATCGTGCGAGAGCTGAAGGACGGCGGCACCGTCGACGTCACGCCCACCTCCGCGGGCGGCCGCCGGGCGCGCAGCGTCTCGCTCTCCGGCGACGCCGGCATCGTCATCGGCGTCGATTTCGGACACACCCATCTGCGGGTCGCCGTGGGCAACCTGGCTCACCAGGTGCTCGCCGAGGAGTCCGAGCCGCTGGACGTGGACGCCTCCGCCGCGGAGGGCTTCGACCGGGCGGAACAGCTGGTCATGCGGCTCATCGGGGCTACCGGCATCGGCCGCGACAAGGTCGTCGGCGTCGGCCTCGGCGTACCGGGCCCGATCGATGTCTCCTCGGGCACGCTGGGCTCCACCTCGATCCTGCCGGGCTGGTCCGGCATCAACCCGGCCGACGAGCTCTCGGGCCGGCTCGGCGTGCCCGTGTACGTCGACAACGACGCCAACCTCGGCGCGCTGGGCGAGCTCGTGTGGGGCAGCGGCCGGGGGGTGAAGGACCTGGCCTACATCAAGGTCGCCAGCGGCGTGGGGGCCGGTCTCGTCATCGACGGGCGGGTCTACCGGGGCCCCGGGGGCACGGCGGGCGAGATCGGGCACATCACGCTCGACGAGTCGGGCCCGGTCTGCCGCTGCGGCAACCGCGGCTGCCTGGAGACCTTCACGGCCGCCCGCTACGTCCTGCCCCTGCTCCAGCCCGGCCACGGCCCCGATCTGACGATGGAACGGGTCGTGCAGCTGGCCCGCGAGGGCGACCCGGGCTGCCGGCGCGTCATCGCCGACGTCGGCCGCCACATCGGCAGCGGGGTCGCCAACCTCTGCAACCTGCTCAACCCCAGCCGGGTCGTCCTCGGCGGCGACCTGGCCGAGGCCGGTGAACTGGTCCTCGCGCCCATCCGCGACTCCGTCTCGCGGTACGCGATCCCCAGCGCCGCCCGGCAGTTGTCGCTGGCTCCCGGGGCGCTCGGCAGCCGCGCCGAGGTGCTCGGCGCGCTGGCTCTCGTACTGAGCGAAATGGGCGATTCGACCCTGCTTGAGAGCGCCTTGCCCGGCGCGGCGCAGGCCTCCGCGCCTGCCTTCACTTAGATAACGAATGGCACCGTTGCCATCTCGTTAAGGATTTACTTCTTGACGATGTCCTCGCGGCCGAGTTGACTTCCAGCCACCTCGGCCGCAACGTCGCGGCCTCGTCAGGGAGGCAACCCCACATGAACGCATTGACGCGTCGCGTCGTCATAGGCACGGCCGCGGTTTCCATGGCCCTCTCCGTCGCCGCCTGTGGCAAGGCGGGCGACAGCGACTCGGGTAACGGGAGCGGCGGCGACAGCAAGACCATCGGTCTGCTGCTGCCGGAGAACAAGACCACGCGTTACGAGACCTTCGACCGCCCGATCATCGAGGCGAAGATCAAGGCTCTCTGCTCGGACTGCGAGGTCAAGTACAACAACGCCGCGCAGGACACCGAGACGCAGAAGAAGCAGTTCGACGCGCTCGTCACGCAGGGCGTGAAGGTCATCATCCTGGACTCGGTCGACTACAAGGCCACCAAGTCCTGGGTCCAGCAGGCGGAGAAGAAGGGCGTCAAGGTCGTCGCGTACGACCGGCTGGCCGAGGGCCCGATCTCCGCCTACGTCTCCTACGACAACGAGAAGATCGGCCGCCTCCAGGGCGAGGGCCTCGTGAAGGCGCTCGGCGACAAGGCCAAGGACGCCAACGTTGTCATGATCAACGGCTCGCCGACCGACCCGAACGCGCCGCTCTTCAAGAAGGGCGCGCACAGCGTCCTCGACTCGGCCGTCAAGAAGGTCGTCTACGAGCAGGACATCCCGGACTGGTCCCCGGACGAGGCCAACAAGAAGATGGGTGCCGCCATCGACTCGCTGGGCAAGGACGGCTTCCAGGGCGTCTACTCGGCCAACGACGGCATGGCCGGCGGCATCATCACCGCCCTCTCCAAGCAGGGCATCAAGGTCCCGGTCGGCGGCCAGGACGCCGAGCTCGCCGGTCTCCAGCGGATCCTGAAGGACGAGCAGGCCTTCACGATCTACAAGCAGATCAAGCCGGAGGCCGAGACCACCGCCGAGATCGCCGTCCGCCTCCTCAAGGGCGAGAAGATCGACGACCTCGTTCCCACCAAGGTCACCAGCCTGACCGGTGAGTTCAAGGACATCCCGGCGAAGCTGTACGACGCCCAGGTCGTCACCAAGGCCGACATCGCCGGCACGATCATCAAGGACGGCGTCTACAAGGCGGCCGACATCTGCACCGCCGAGTACAAGGCGGCCTGCGAGGCGGCGGGCATCAAGTAACCCCCGCTGCCGGTACGGCCGTTCGGTTCGGATCACCCCTCTGAACGGCCCCCGGATCCGGTCCGGCGCCCCGCCCCGTTCAACGCCCCGCAAGCGGGGGCGGGGCGCCGGACTTCTCTCACAGCCCCCCTCAGTACTCTTCGCACCACCATCCCCGCCGGTCAGGCGGCGAAGGAGATGATTCACGTGTCCGCTACGCCCGTGCTGGCGTTGCGCGGAGTCTCCAAGCGGTTCGGCGCCGTCCAGGTGCTCACCGACGTAGAACTGGAGATCCACGCCGGTGAGGTCGTCGCCCTGGTCGGCGACAACGGCGCCGGCAAGTCGACTCTCGTCAAGACGATCTCGGGTGTCCACCCGATCGACGAGGGCGTCATCGAGTGGGACGGCCGCCCCGTCCAGATCACCAAGCCCCACGACGCCCAGAACCTCGGGGTCGCCACCGTCTACCAGGACCTGGCGCTCTGCGACAACCTCGATGTCGTCGCCAACCTCTTCCTCGGCAGCGAGCTGAGCTCCGGCTCCGTCCTCGACGAGATCGCCATGGAGAAGCGCGCCAAGGAGCTCCTGGACACCCTGTCCATCCGCATCCCGTCGGTCCGCATCCCCGTCGCCGCCCTCTCCGGCGGTCAGCGGCAGGTCGTGGCCATCGCCCGCGCCCTGATCGGCGACCCGAAGGTCGTCATCCTGGACGAGCCCACCGCCGCCCTCGGCGTCGAGCAGACCGCACAGGTGCTCGACCTCGTGGAGCGGCTGCGCGAGCGCGGCCACGGAGTCATCCTCATCAGCCACAACATGGCCGACGTCCGCGCCGTCGCGGACAAGGTCGCGGTGCTCCGACTGGGCCGCAACAACGGTGTCTTCGACGTGAAGGACACCACCCACGAGACGATCATCGCCGCCATCACCGGTGCCACGGACAACGCCGTGACCCGTCGGCAGGCCCGGACGGCCTCGGTCACGGCCACGAAGGAGGACGCGAAGTGAGCGACCTCGCCAAGACCCCCGAGACGCCCGAGACGGCTCCCGAGGCCGCCGACGCGGCTGTGCCGGCCCAGGCCACCGCCTCGGAGGTCACCGCCCCCGAGGCCTCCGCCGCCCCGATCCCCGCCGTCGACCCGCGCCTGCTGGTCCGCGAGGAGGGCCTCAAGGGCTACTGGACCGAGTTCAGCCGCAAGATCCGCGGCGGCGAGCTCGGCTCCCTGCCCGTCGTTCTCGGCCTGATCGTCATCGCGATCGTCTTCCAGGTCCAGAACAGCAACTTCCTCTCCGCGAGCTCCGTCGCCAACATCGCGGTCTACTCCTCCGGCCTCGGCATCATGGCCGTCGGCATCGTCTTCGTCCTCATCCTGGGCGAGATCGACCTGTCGATGGGCTCGGTCGCGGGCGTCGGCGCCGCCGTCTGGGCGGTGCTCCAGGTCACCAACGGCGTGAACGACCTGCTCGCCGTCGTCCTCGCCGTCGTCTCCGGCCTCCTCATCGGCCTGTTGCACGGCTTCTTCTTCGCCAAGATCGGCGTCCCGGCCTTCGTCGTCACCCTCGCCGGCTTCCTCGGCTGGAGCGGCCTGCAGATCTGGCTGATGGGCAAGGAGGGCTCGATCAACGCCCCCTCCGGCTCGATCGTGGAGAACCTGACGGCGTACTACTTCGAGGACAAGGCTGCCGCGTACGGCCTGGCCCTCGTGGCGGTCCTCGCCTACGCGGGCTCCCTGCTGCTCGACGCCAAGCGCCGCAAGGCCGCCGCCCTGCCGTCCCGGCCGGTCAGCGAGATCGTGCTGCGCACCGCCGTCGTCGCGATCCTCTGCTTCGTCGTCGCCTACGTCCTGAACGAGCCCGAGGGCGCCCGCGGTCTGCCGCTCGCCCTGGTCCTCTTCCTGGCCGTCCTGGTGATCGCCGACTTCGTCGCCCGCCGCACCCTGTTCGGCCGCAAGGTCTTCGCGGTCGGCGGCAGCGCCGAAGCCGCCCGCCGCGCCGGCATCAACGTCGACCGGATCCGGATCATCGTCTTCGGCCTCTCGGGCATGCTCGCCGCCTTCGGCGGTCTCTTCGTGGCCAGCCTCTCGGGCGGCGCCACCAAGAGCCTCGGCAGCGGCAACACGCTGATGCTCGTCATCGCGGCGGCCGTCATCGGCGGCACCAGCCTCTTCGGCGGACGCGGCAAGGTCTGGTCGGCACTCCTGGGAATGATCGTGATCCAGTCGATCCAGCAGGGCCTGAACATGATCGGCATGGCCAACGAGATCCAGTACATGATCACCGGCGCCGTGCTCCTCGCCGCCGTCGTGATCGACTCGATCTCGCGCCGAACGCAGAAGACCGCGGGCCGCGCATAGCGGCCACTGTCGGCAAGCACACAGTGTCCGGCGCCGGAGAACCGGTGCCGGGCACTGCTGCGTCTGGCCCTGTGTACCGCCCGTACGCTCAGCGGTGTGTCGGCCACACGTGTGACGCGCACCCCGCCGCCCGATGACCACGATCGGCGACGGAACATTAGACTCGACAAATCGGCAAGCTCGACCAGCTCAATGGCAAGGAGGCACGGGTGGCATTGCTGACCCGTATCAGGGGACCGCGCGATCTGGACCGGCTCTCCCCGGAACAGCTGGAACAGCTGGCCGAAGAGATCAGGACGTTTCTCGTGGACGCCGTCTCCAAGACCGGCGGTCACCTGGGGCCCAACCTCGGCGTGGTCGAACTGACCATCGCCCTGCACCGCGTCTTCGACTCACCGAAGGACAAGGTCCTCTTCGACACCGGCCACCAGAGCTACGTCCACAAACTGCTCACCGGCCGCCAGGACTTCTCGAAGCTGAAGATGAAGGGCGGCCTCTCCGGCTACCCCTCGCAGGCCGAGTCCGAGCACGACATCATCGAGAACTCGCACGCCTCCACGGTCCTCGGCTGGGCCGACGGCCTGGCCAAGGCCAACGAGGTCCTGAAGAAGGACGACCACGTCGTCGCCGTCATCGGCGACGGAGCCCTCACGGGCGGCATGGCCTGGGAGGCGCTGAACAACATCGCCGCCGCCAAGGACCGCCCGCTGGTCATCGTCGTCAACGACAACGAGCGCTCCTACGCGCCGACGATCGGCGGCCTCGCCAACCACCTGGCGACGCTCCGTACCACCGACGGCTACGAGCGCTTCCTCGCCCGTGGCAAGGACATCCTGGAGCGCACCCCCGTCGTCGGGAAGCCGCTCTACGAGACCCTGCACGGCGCCAAGAAGGGCCTGAAGGACTTCATCGCCCCGCAGGGCATGTTCGAGGACCTCGGCCTGAAGTACGTCGGCCCCATCGACGGCCACGACATCGAGGCCCTGGAGTCCGCCCTGACGCGCGCCAAACGCTTCGGCGGCCCGGTGATCGTCCACTGCCTCACCGAGAAGGGCCGCGGCTACCAGCCGGCCCTCCAGGACGAGGCCGACCGCTTCCACGCCGTCGGCAAGATCCACCCCGACACCGGCCTGCCGATCTCCTCCTCCGGCGCCGACTGGACCGGCGTCTTCGCCCAGGAGATGGTGAAGCTCGGCAAGGAGCGCGAGGACATCGTCGCGATCACCGCGGCCATGCTCCAGCCCGTCGGCCTCGACAAGTTCGCCAAGGCCTTCCCCGAGCGGGTGTACGACGTCGGCATCGCCGAGCAGCACGCCGCGGTCTCCGCGGCCGGCCTCGCCACCGGCGGCCTCCACCCGGTCTTCGCGGTCTACGCGACCTTCCTGAACCGCGCCTTCGACCAGGTCCTCATGGACGTGGCCCTGCACAAGTGCGGCGTCACGTTCGTCCTGGACCGGGCGGGTGTCACCGGCACCGACGGCGCCTCCCACAACGGCATGTGGGACATGTCGATCCTCCAGGTCGTCCCCGGCCTGCGGCTCGCCGCCCCGCGCGACGCCGACCAGGTCCGCGCCCAGCTGCGCGAGGCCGTCGAGGTCACCGACGCGCCGACCGTCGTCCGCTTCTCCAAGGGCGCCGTCGGCCCCGCCGTACCGGCCCTGCGCCGCATCGGCGGCATGGACGTGCTCCGCGAGCCCGGCACCGACCGACCGGACGTGCTCCTGGTCTCCGTCGGCGCGCTCGCGCCGATGTGCCTGGACATCGCCGACCTGCTCGACAAGCAGGGCATCTCCACGACCGTCGTCGACCCCCGCTGGGTCAAGCCGGTCGACGAGGCCCTCGCGCCCCTCGCCGACCAGCACCGGGTCGTCGTCACCGTCGAGGACAACAGCCGCGTCGGCGGGGTCGGCTCGGCCGTCGCGCAGGCCCTGCGCGACGCCGGCGTGGACGTACCGCTGCGCGACTTCGGCATCCCGCCGCGCTTCCTCGACCACGCCTCGCGCGCCGAGGTGATGGCCGAGATCGGTCTGACCGCCCCGGACATCGCCCGTCAGGTCACCGGCCTGGTCTCGCGTCTGGACGGGCTCACCGAGGAGAGCAGGACCGTGGAGCCCGCGCGCGACTGACCGGAGGTCACACCGCGTCACCATTGGGCCGGTCGGAGCACCCCACGGGGTGACCGACCGGCCCTTTCGTGTGAAACGTGTTCGCTCGACGGGCGCCACCCCTTTCGTGTCTCGATCATGGGGTTCTGGGACCGACGGCACGGAGGTACGACGGTGAGTACGGACCAGCAACCGCCACAGGCACGTTCCGGAATCTTCCGGACAAAAACGGTCGAACAGTCGATCCGTGACACGGAGGAACCGGAGCACGCGCTCAAGAAGTCGCTCTCCGCCTGGGACCTCACGGTCTTCGGCGTCGGAGTGATCATCGGCACCGGCATCTTCGTGCTCACCGGCAAGGTGGCCAAGGAGAACGCCGGCCCGGCCACCGCGCTCGCCTTCGTCGCCGCCGGCATCGTCTGCGCGCTAGCGGCGCTCTGCTACGCGGAGTTCGCCTCCACCGTCCCGGTCGCCGGATCGGCGTACACGTTCGCGTACGCCTCGATCGGCGAACTGCCGGCCTGGATCATCGGCTGGGACCTCGTCCTGGAGTTCGCGCTCGGCACGGCCGTGGTCGCCGTCGGCTGGTCCGGCTACGTCCGCTCGCTGATGGACAACGTCGACTGGCACCTACCGGCGGCGCTACAAGGCCCGGACGCCCCCGGCGGGACGTTCGACATCCTCGCCTTCCTGCTGGTCCTGGTCCTGACGGTGATCCTGGTCCTCGGCATGAAGCTCAGCGCCCGGATCACCGCGCTCGTCGTGGCCATCAAGGTCACCGTCGTCATGATCGTGATCGTCGCCGGCCTGTTCTTCATCGTCGGCGACAACTACGACCCGTTCATTCCCCCCGCGATCACCCCGGAGGGCGGCGGCTCCGCCTGGGACGCCCCGCTGGTCCAGACGATCTTCGGGTACGAGGCGACCAACTTCGGCGTCATGGGCATCTTCACCGCCGCCTCCGTCGTCTTCTTCGCCTTCATCGGCTTCGACGTGGTCGCCACCGCCGCCGAGGAGACCAAGCTCCCGCAGCGCGACATGCCCCGAGGCATCCTGGGCTCGCTGCTGATCTGCACCGTGCTCTACGTCGCCGTGGCGCTGGTCGTGACCGGCATGCAGCACTACAGCGAACTCTCCGTGAGCGCTCCGCTCGCCGACGCCTTCAAGTCCGTAGGACACCCGTTCTACGCCGGCGTGATCAGCTTCGGTGCCGCCGTCGGCCTCACCACCGTCTGCCTCATCCTGCTGCTCGGCCAGACCCGGGTGTTCTTCGCGATGAGCCGCGACGGGCTGCTGCCCCGCTTCTTCTCCGTCACGCACCCGCGCTTCAGGACGCCGTACCGGCCGACCATCCTGCTCGGCGTGATCATCGCCATCGTGGCCGGCTTCACCAGCATCAACGAGCTCGCGACGCTGGTGAACATCGGCACGCTCTTCGCCTTCGTCGTCGTCGCCCTCGGCGTGATGGTGCTCCGCCGCACCCGCCCCGACCTGCACCGCGCCTTCCGCACGCCGTGGGTGCCGTGGCTCCCCATCATCTCGATCGCCGCGTCGGTGTGGCTGATGCTCAACCTGCCGGGCGAGACCTGGTTCCGCTTCGCCGTCTGGATGGCGATCGGCGTCGTCGTCTACTTCCTCTACGGCCGCTCCCACAGCCGCCTGGGCAAGCAGGGCCAGGACGCGCGGTACTAGCCCTCCAGGACCGCACGCGGGCCCACGCACCGGGCCCCGTGCTCACCCACCCGCCGCCGCAGTTCACGGTCGGCCGTGACCACCAGGCACGGCCGACCGGCCGCGTTCCGGGCCAGCTCCACGATGAGGTCGTCGCCGCTGCCGGGCGCCTCCTCGACCCGTACGCCGGGCACCGGCTCCACGCCCCGCGCCCGGCCCTCCACGACCAGCACGATCTCGAAGGGGCCGCCCTCGGGCCCGCCCCCGGCCGCGAGCCGGTCGCGCAGCCGCTCGGCGGCCCCACGACGGTCGCGCCACCACCCGTCGGGCACCGAGCCCACCACGTTGGCGCCGTCGACGATCAGCAGAGGCAGCTCCTGGTCCATGCCCACAGGATCTCAGCCCCCACCGGGGGAGTCGGGACCTCCGGGCACCCACTAAAGTCGACGAACAGCAGTCCGAGCGGACCTGCACCTTTCCACCGCTGATCTGTCGACCGGAGCGCCGCACCTCATGGCATATCGATCCGATGACCCGACCCGCCGTCTCCAGGGGCCGTTCACCGTCCCGACCCTGCGCGGGAGCTGGCTCACCCGTGGCGCGGAGGGCCGTTTCAGCGCCTACCTGATGAGCGACGGCGAGGTGCTGCGCTGGACCGAGGGCACCGACGGCCGCTGGAGCGGCCCGGTCTCCCTCGGCGGCGGAGGGACGCTCCGGCCGATCCTGTCGCTCGGGCAGGGCGTGAACCGTTACGTCCACATGGTGGGGCTGCGTCCGGTGCCCGACACCGAGGACCATGTCGAGCTGGTGCACTCGACCCAGTTCCAGACCGGCCGCCCGGCGGTGGAGTGGCGTTCGATCCAGCACTCCAACGGCAAGAGCTTCCCGTGGACCGGCAACCCGGCCGTCGCGGTGGACGCCCTGGGGCGCGCGTACATCTTCACCAAGAACGGTGGCGGCGGACTGAGCGTACGGGCCCAGAAGGACGGCGGCGGCTGGCACCCGTGGTGGGACCTGTGGGGCAACCGCTCCGACCCGTCGCCGGTCGCGGTCACCAACGGCGAGGGCTTCGTCGAGCTGTACTCGGCGAAGCCGGAGGGCCTGCTCCGCTACGAGCAGCAGGAGTCCGGCGGCAAGCCGGTCCGGCACGACGTGGTGCCCGTGCCCGCGCCGGTGACCTTCGGGACCCTGGCCGCGGTGACCGGGTCCTCGGGCCACGTCACGCTCTACTACCTCGACGAGGAGCAGCGCGTCTGCGCCTGGTCCCCGGGACGCTCGCTGGAGCCGACGCCGTTCCTGGACGCGGTGGGCACGGGCCCGCTCGCCGCGACCCCGTGCGTGGTCGACGGCGTCGAGTGCACCGCGCTCGCCCAGCAGTCCGCCGACGGGCGGCTCGCCCTGGTGGCCTTCCCCGCCGAGGAGGAGACCGCCGTCACCAAGTGGACCGAGACGGGCGAGCCCCGCGGCCCGCTGACCACGACCCTCGCGCAGGGCCTGGACGGCGGTCTGGTGGCCCTGACGGCGGCGGACGGCCCGAAGGGACCCCTGCTGCTCACCATGCGTCAGAAGACCGCGGCAGACGGCTTCCAGCTCGGCGCGTGGCAGTCGCTGGCCTGACCCGGAAGACGAGAACGCGGAACGGCCCCGGCACCTTTCTGGTGCCGGGGCCGTTCGCTTGCTACGTCCCGTACGTTACGCCGGGACGCTCGCGACGCCCTGCGCGAGGAACGGCTTGCCGTTCACCCGCTGGGAGACGCCCTCACGGTCCAGGTACGGCGTGATGCCGCCCAGGTGGAAGGGCCAGCCCGCGCCCGTGATCAGGCAGAGGTCGATGTCCTGCGCCTCGGCGACGACACCCTCCTCCAGCATCAGGCCGATCTCCTGCGCCACCGCGTCCAGGACGCGGGCGCGAACCTGCTCCTCCGTCAGGACGACGTCGCCCTGCTTGAGGAGGGCGGCGACCTCGGGGTCCAGCTCCGGCTTGAAGTTGTTCTCGGCGGAGTAGACGTAGAAGCCGCGCTTGCCGGCCTTGACGACGGCCGCCAGGTTCGGGGAGACGGTGAAGCGCTCCGGGAAGGCGCGGTTCAGGGTCTCGGAGACGTGCAGACCGATCGCCGGGCCGACGAGCTCCAGGAGCACCAGCGGCGACATCGGCAGACCGAGCGGCTCGATCGCCTTCTCGGCCGTCTCGACCGAGGTGCCCTCGTCGATGACGTTCTGGATCTCGCCCATGAAGCGGGTCAGGATGCGGTTCACGACGAACGCCGGGGCGTCCTTGGTGAGGACCGCGGTCTTCTTCAGCTTCTTCGCGACACCGAAGGCGGTGGCGAGCGAGGCGTCGTCCGTCTTCTCGCCGCGGACGATCTCCAGGAGCGGGAGGATCGCGACCGGGTTGAAGAAGTGGAAGCCGACCACGCGCTCCGGGTGCTGGAGCTTCGAGGCCATCTCGGAGACCGAGAGCGAGGAGGTGTTGGTGGCGAGGATCGCGTGCGCCGGGGCGACCGCCTCGACCTCCGCGAACACCTTCTGCTTGACCGACATCTCCTCGAACACGGCCTCGATGATGAAGTCCGCGTCCGCGAAGCCCGCGGCCTTGTCCAGGACACCGGAGACCAGGCCCTTCAGGCGGTTGGCCTTGTCCTGGTTGATCCGGCCCTTGCCGAGCAGCTTCTCGATCTCGCCGTGGACGTAGCCCACGCCCTTGTCGACGCGCTCCTGGTCGATGTCGGTCAGGACGACCGGCACCTCCAGGCGGCGCAGGAAGAGCAGGGCGAGCTGGGAGGCCATCAGACCGGCGCCGACGACACCGACCTTGGTGACCGGGCGGGCCAGCGACTTGTCCGGGGCACCGGCCGGCCGCTTGGCGCGCTTCTGCACCAGGTTGAAGGCGTAGATGCCGGAGCGGAGCTCGCCGCCCATGATCAGGTCGGCGAGCGCCTGGTCCTCGGCGTCGAAACCGGCCTGGAGGTCGCCGTCCTTGGAGGCGGCGATGATGTCCAGGGCGCGGTACGCGGCCGGGGCCGCGCCGTGCACCTTGGAGTCGGCGATGAACCGGCCCTTGGCGACGGCCTGGTCCCAGCCCTCACCGCGGTCGATCTCCGGACGCTCCACCGTGACCGTGCCGTTGAGGACGGAGGCGGTCCAGATCAGCGACTGCTCCAGGAAGTCCGCGCCCTCGAAGAGCGCGTCGGCGATGCCGAGCTCGAAGACCTGCTTGCCCTTGAGCTGACGGTTCTGGTTCAGCGAGTTCTCGATGATGACCGTGACGGCCTTCTCGGCGCCGATCAGGTTCGGCAGGATCGTGCAGCCGCCCCAGCCGGGGACGAGACCGAGGAAGACCTCGGGCAGCGAGAAGGCCGGCAGGGCCTTGGAGACGGTGCGGTAGGTGCAGTGCAGACCGACCTCGACACCGCCGCCCATCGCCGCGCCGTTGTAGTACGCGAAGGTCGGCACGGCCAGCGCGGAAAGACGCTTGAAGACGTCGTGGCCACCCTTGCCAATGGCGAGCGCGTCGGAGTGCTGCTTGAGCAGCTCGACGCCCTTGAGGTCGGCGCCGACGGCGAAGATGAACGGCTTACCGGTGACACCGACACCGACGATGGAACCCTCGGCGGCTTCCTTCTCGACCTGGTCGATGGCGATGCTGAGGTTCGCCAGGGACTGCGGACCGAAGGTGGTCGGCTTGGTGTGGTCGAAGCCGTTGTCCAGCGTGATCAGCGCGAACCGGCCGGCGTTCGCCGGGAGTTCGAAGTGCCGTACGTGGGCGCTGGTGACGACCTCGTCCGGGAACAGCTCGGCCGCACCCTTCAGAAGCTCGGCGGTGGTGCTCACTTGCCCTCCCAGTGGGGGTTTTCCCAGATGACAGTGGCGCCCATGCCGAAGCCGACGCACATGGTGTTGAGGCCGTAGCGGACCTGCGGGTTCTCCTCGAACTGGCGGGCCAGCTGCGTCATCAGGCGGACGCCGGAGGAGGCGAGCGGGTGACCGTAGGCGATCGCGCCGCCGTACTGGTTGACGCGGGCGTCGTCGTCGGCGATGCCGTAGTGCTCCAGGAAGGCGAGGACCTGGACCGCGAAGGCCTCGTTGACCTCGAAGAGGTCGATGTCCTCGATGGACAGACCGGCCTGCGCGAGCGCCTTCTCGGTGGCCGGGATCGGCCCGTAGCCCATGACCTCGGGCTCGACGCCGGCGAAGGCGTACGAGACGAGGCGCATCTTCACCGGGAGGTTGTGCTCGCGTGCGAAGTCCTCGGAGGCGATGATCGAGGCGGTGGCGCCGTCGTTGAGACCGGCCGCGTTGCCCGCGGTGACGTTGCCGTGGACGCGGAACGGCGTCTTCAGGTTCGCCAGCGACTCCAGGGTCGTACCCGGGCGCATCGGCTCGTCGGCGGTGACCAGGCCCCAGCCGGTCTCGCCGGCCTCGGCGTTGGTGCGGCGGACCGAGATCGGCACCAGGTCCTGCTGGATCTTGCCGTCGGCGTACGCCTTGGCGGCCTTCTCCTGCGAGCGCACGGCGTACTCGTCGGCACGCTGCTTGGTGATGCTCGGGTAGCGGTCGTGCAGGTTCTCGGCGGTCATGCCCATGAACAGGGCGGACTCGTCGACGAGCTTCTCGCTCACGAACCGCGGGTTCGGGTCGACGCCCTCGCCCATGGGGTGACGGCCCATGTGCTCGACACCGCCCGCGATGACGGCGTCGTACGCGCCGAAGGCGATGGAGCCGGCGACGCTCGTCACGGCGGTGAGGGCACCGGCGCACATGCGGTCGATGGAGTAGCCCGGGACGGACTGCGGCAGCCCGGCGAGGATGCCGGCGGTGCGGCCGAGGGTCAGACCCTGGTCACCGATCTGCGTGGTCGCGGCGATGGCGACCTCGTCGATCTTCGCGGGGTCGAGGCCGGGGTTGCGGCGCAGCAGCTCCCGGATGGCCTTCACGACGAGATCGTCGGCGCGGGTCTCGTGGTAGATGCCCTTCGGGCCCGCCTTGCCGAACGGGGTGCGGACGCCGTCGACGAAGACGACGTCCCTGACGGTACGAGGCACGATGGCTCTCCTCCAGGTGCGGGATGGCACTGCTGCGGCACGCGACTAAGCGTGCGCTTGCTCCCCCCATGCTACTTGTGGGTAACCAAGCTGCCCAGCCCCCTGGGCGGGAGCGGCGAAGGTCACACTCGGGGAGTGGAGGGCGTGCGGAGCCCGGGGCGCCTGCGGCGGGCTCTTTCCCCACCCCGCCCCTTCCCGAACTGGGGCTCCGCCCCAGACCCCGCGCCTCAAACGCCGGCGGGGCTGGATTTCGGGGCGGGGTGGGGGAAAGCTACTCCGTTGCCGCCAGGGCCTCCACCAGCAGCGGGGTCACCAGGGTCACCTGCCACGGGCGGGCGCCGTAGCCGGACAGGGCGGTGGCGACCTGGTCCGGGGTCGGGGGTTCCCAGCAGACGCGGCGGACCGTGTCCGGGGTGATCAGGTTCTCCTGGGGGAGGTTCAGCTCCTCCGCGAGCGCCGAGACCGCCGCCCGTGCCGCCGAGAGGCGCGCGGCCGCCGCCGGGTCCTTGTCCGCCCACGCGCGCGGCGGCGGCGGGCCCGCGACCTGCGCGCCCGGCTGGGGCAGCTCGTTGTCCGAAAGGGCCTTCGCCCGGTCCACGGCCGACTGCCACTGCTCCAGCTGCCGGCGGCCCATGCGGTGCCCGAACCCGGGCAGCGCGGTCAGCGCCGCGACATTCAAAGGAACCGCCAGCGCCGCCTCCACGATCGCCGCGTCGCTCAGCACCTTGCCCGGCGAGACGTCCCGCCGCTGGGCGATCCGGTCCCGGGCCTCCCACAGCTCCCGTACCACCGCCATCTGACGGCGACGGCGGACCTTGTGCATGCCGGAGGTCCGTCGCCACGGGTCCTTGCGCGGCGGCGCGGGCGGAGCCGAGGCGATCGCGTCGAACTCCTCCAGGGCCCACTCCAGCTTGCCCTGCCGGTCGAGCTCCTTCTCCAATGCGTCACGCAGGTCGACGAGAAGCTCGACGTCCAGCGCGGCGTACCGGAGCCAGGGCTCGGGCAGCGGGCGGGTGGACCAGTCCACCGCGGAGTGCCCCTTCTCCAGGGCGTAACCGAGTACGGACTCGACCATGGCCCCGAGCCCGACCCGCGGGAAGCCCGCGAGCCGGCCCGCCAGCTCGGTGTCGAACAGCCGGCTCGGCACCATGCCTATGTCCCGCAGGCACGGCAGGTCCTGGGTCGCGGCGTGCAGGATCCACTCGGTCCCCGCGAGCGCCTCACCGAGGCCGGAAAGGTCCGGGCAGCCCACCGGGTCGACGAGCGCGGTGCCCGCGCCCTCGCGGCGGAGCTGGACGAGATAGGCGCGCTGGCCGTAGCGGTACCCGGAGGCGCGCTCGGCGTCGACGGCGACGGGCCCGCGGCCCGCGGCGAAGGCGGCGATCACCTCGGCGAGCGCCTCGTCGGTCGCCACGACGGGCGGCATGCCCTCACGGGGCTCCAGCAAGGGGATCGGCAGCCCGTTCGCAGGGACGTCGTCGTCCGGGGGAGCGCCCCCGGTGGTTCGCAGTGCTGTGTCTGCTGCGGTCTCTTGGGCGTCGGTCACGTGTCAAGGGTATCTGTGAACGGCAAGCGCCTGTCGACGGAACGTTCCGTCGACAGGCGCCGATGTTTCGTCAACCGCGCGGGGTGCCCGTTCGGGGACTCCAGGGGCTCAGTGGACTCGGTGGACTCGATGGGTTCAGTGGATGATTCCGGTGCGCAGCGCCACCGCGACCATGCCGGCCCGGTCGCCGGTGCCCAGCTTGCGGGCGATCCGGGCGAGGTGGCTCTTCACGGTCAGGGCGGACAGGCCCATGGAGACGCCGATCGCCTTGTTCGACTGGCCTTCGGCCACAAGCCGGAGCACCTCGACCTCACGGCCGGAGAGCTCGCGGTAGCCGCCCGGGTGGCTCGGAGCACCCGGGGGGCGGCGGTGGCCGAGACGGGCTGCCGCGGCGCCGATGGGGGCGGCGCCGGGGCGGGTGGGGTGCCCGATGTTGGTCCGCGTACCGGTGACGACGTAACCCTTGACGCCACCGGCCAGCGCGTTGCGTACCGCGCCGATGTCGTCGGCCGCGGAGAGGGCCAGGCCGTTGGGCCAGCCCGCCGCGCGGGTCTCGGACAGCAGCGTGAGGCCGCTGCCGTCGGGGAGGTGGACGTCGGCCACGCAGATGTCGCGTGGGTTGCCGACGCGGGGACGGGCCTCGGCGATGGACGACGCCTCGATGACGTCGCGTACGCCGAGGGCCCACAGGTGGCGGGTGACGGTGGAGCGAACACGCGGGTCGGCCACGACGACCATGGCCGTCGGCTTGTTCGGGCGGTAGGCGACCAGGCTTGCGGGCTGCTCGAGGAGAACGGACACACGGCCTCCTGGGGAGATGCGGGACGGAGCCGGCTCGGGGAAGAAGCCGGGGGCGAACCCGTGCGGTGAAGGGGTCAATGACCTCTTCGGCAGCTCGGCCGCCCGCCTTTAGGGAAAGATCACGATTTGGTGAGTAACAATTCGGGCAATTCGGACGCGTGATCGATCATCCTACGAGTTTGCCTCCGTACGGGCGATGCCGACGGCCCGTACGAGACCCTCTCCGGGGGCCCGTCGAGGGCCCGCCGGAGCCCCTCCCGGGGGCCCCTCCCGAGGGGCCCCCGCGCCCCGACCGGACCCGCCGACTACGGCTGCTGCGGGCCCCTGCGCTGTGGCAGCGAGACGACCCCCGCGCCCGAGATCGTTCCCGCCCCCGGGTCCGCGAGCGACGGCGGCAGGCCCGCGATCTGGCAGAGCAGGTCGCACCAGGCCGCCAGATGCGCCCCGGTGTCCGGCACCCCGCCCAGCGCTTCCTGCGGCGTCCACGACGCCCGGATCTCGATCTGCGTCGCCGGGCGCCGCTCGGCGAGGCCGCCGAAGTAGTGCGAACCGGCCTGGGTGACCGTCCCGCTCGCCTCCCCGTACGCCAGGCCGCGCGCCTCCAGCGCGCCGGTCAGCCACGACCAGCAGACCTCCGGCAGCAGCGGGTCCGCCGCCATCTCGGGCTCCAGCTCCGCCCGTACGAGCGTCACGAGCCGGAACGTACCCTTCCAGGCGTCGTGCCCCGCCGGGTCGTGCAGCAGCACCAGCCGGCCGTCGGCGAGATCGTCCTCGCCCTCCACGACGGCCGCCTCCAGTGCGTACGCGTACGGGGCCAGGCGCTGCGGCGGCCTGGTCGGGTCGATCTCCAGTTCCGGCCGCAGCCGGGCCGCCCGCAGGGCGTCGACCGCTCTCTTGAAGGCGGGTGGCACCGCGTTCGCCTCCGTGTCGTCTTTGCCTCCGTCACCGTCGGAATGATCGGAAAAATGTCCCTGAGCCGCAGCCATGCGGGGAAGAGTAGGCGGAACGGGGGCCGCGCGCAGGGAGGCACACCCCACCCCGGCGGGCGGCTTGCGCGTGCATGCGAAGATTCTGGGCGTGAGCGCCATTGAGACGAAGCACCAGCCGCAGACGTACGACTCCGCCTTCCTGAAGGCCTGCAGGCGTGAGCCCGTGCCGCACACGCCGGTCTGGTTCATGCGGCAGGCCGGGCGCTCGCTGCCCGAGTACCTGAAGGTCCGCGAGGGCATCCCGATGCTCGAGTCCTGCATGCGGCCCGAGCTCGTCACCGAGATCACGCTGCAGCCCGTGCGCCGCCACAACGTGGACGCGGCGATCTACTTCAGCGACATCGTGGTCCCGCTGAAGGCCATCGGCATCGACCTCGACATCAAGCCGGGCGTCGGCCCGGTCGTCGCCGACCCGATCCGGACCCGCGCCGACCTCGCCCGGCTCCGCGACCTGACCCCCGAGGACGTCCACTACGTCACCGAGGCCATCGGGATGCTCACCGGCGAGCTCGGCTCCACCCCGCTCATCGGTTTCGCCGGCGCGCCTTTCACCCTCGCGAGCTACCTCGTCGAGGGCGGCCCGTCCCGCAATCACGAGCACACCAAGGCGCTGATGTACGGCGACCCGCAGCTGTGGGCCGATCTGCTCGACCGCCTCGCCGAGATCACCTCGGCCTTCCTCAAGGTCCAGATCGAGGCCGGCGCCTCCGCCGTCCAGCTCTTCGACTCCTGGGTCGGCGCGCTCGCCCCGGCCGACTACCGCCGCTCCGTGATGCCCGCCTCCGCGAAGGTCCTGGAGTCCGTCGCCTCGTACGGGGTCCCGCGCATCCACTTCGGTGTGGGCACCGGCGAGCTCCTCGGCCTCATGGGCGAGGCCGGCGCGGACGTCATGGGCGTCGACTACCGGGTCTCGCTCGACGAGGCCGCCCGCCGCGTCGGCCCCGGCAAGGCGCTCCAGGGCAACCTGGACCCGGCCGTGCTCTTCTCCACCACGGAGGCCGTCGAGGCCAAGGCGGACGAGGTCCTGGCCGCCGCCAAGAGGCTCGAGGGGCACATCTTCAACCTGGGCCACGGCGTGCTGCCGACGACCGACCCGACGGCCCTGACGCGTCTTGTGGAGCACGTGCACACGCGGACGGCCGTCTGACGGCCGTCCGCGCGCGGGTGGGGCTCAGCCCTCGCAGTTGACGGGCGGGTTGCCGGAAGCCACGCGGCAGAAGTCGAACCCGAGGCCGCCGTTGACGACGCCCGCGTTCGCGCCGGCGCGGACGTAGTCGCTGTCCGCGTCCCCGTGCACGGCGCCGGTCGCCGCGACCGGTCCGCCGACCTGGACGTAGTCGCGGCCGGCGCCGCCCCTGACGGTGCCGGCGACGTTGCCGGTGACGATGATGTAGTCGGCGCCGCCCTGACCGTTCACCGTGTCGCCGGCCGAGACCGTGCCACAGGTGATGAAGTCGGCGCCGGCCGTGCCCACCACGTTCGTGGAGGTGACGGCGGCGCCGTTGACCGTGCACGTGGTCGCCGCGTGGGCGGGCGTCGCGGTCAGGGCGAGCGGGGCTATGACGAGGGTGGCGGCGCAGAGCGCACGCAGAGTGTGTCGGATCATGTGACCAGTCACCCATGGTGATGGGAGGGTCGCAAGCCGTCACCCGTGATGCGTGCTCCGCTCGGGTCAGCCCGCCGCCCGGACCGCCGCCACCGCCTTCCGCGCCGCGATGAGCACCGGGTCCCACACGGGTGAGAACGGTGGCGCGTACCCCAGGTCGAGCGCCGTCATCTGCTCCACCGTCATCCCGGCCGTCAACGCCACCGCCGCGATGTCCACCCGCTTGGCGGCCCCCTCGCGGCCCACGATCTGCACCCCGAGCAGCCGGCCCGTACGGCGCTCCGCGAGCATCTTCACCGTCATCGGGGCCGCGCCGGGGTAGTAGCCCGCCCGGCTGGTCGACTCGATCGTCACCGCGACGTACCGAAGCCCCACCTCCCGGGCCTCCTTCTCGCGCAGCCCCGTCCGAGCGATCTCCAGATCGCAGACCTTCGACACCGCCGTGCCCACCACGCCAGGGAACGTGGCGTAACCACCGCCCACGTTCGAACCGATGACCTGACCGTGCTTGTTGGCGTGCGTGCCGAGCGCGATGTGCCGCTCGCGCCCCGACACCAGGTCGAGGACCTCGACGCAGTCACCGCCCGCCCAGATGTTCTCGTGACCCCGCACCCGCATCGCGAGGTCGGTGAGCAGCCCGCCGTACGCACCGAGCGGCAGCCCGGCAGCCGCCGCGAGGCGCGTCTCCGGTACGACACCCATCCCGAGGACCACCACGTCCGCCGGGTACTCCCCGTCCTCCGTCGCCACCGCCCGGACCCGGCTGTCGTCCCCCGTGAGGATCTTGGTGACCGGCGAGGAGCCGACCGTCGTGATCCCGAGGCCGTCCATCACCTGGTGGACCAGGCGCCCCATGTCCGGGTCGAGCGTCGCCATCGGCTGCTCGCCCCGGTTGAGGACCGTCACCTCGTAGCCCCGGTTCAGGAGCGCCTCGGCCATCTCCACGCCGATGTACCCGGCGCCCACGACGACCGCACGCCGGCCCTCCGTGCGCGCCAGCGAGTCGAGCAGCGACTGCCCGTCGTCGAGGGTCTGCACGCCGTGCACGCCCGGCGCGTCCATCCCCGGCAGCGGCGGCCGCATCGGTCGCGCGCCGGTCGCGATCACCAGCTTGTCGAAGCCCGTCCACGCCTCCGTGCCCGACTCCAGGTCCCGCGCGCGCACCCGCTGCCCGGGCACGTCGATCTCGACGACCTCCGTCCGCATCCGCAGGTCGATCTCGCGCGCCCGGTGCTCCTCGGGGGTACGCGCGATCAGCTCGTCGCGCTCGGCGACGTCGCCGCCGACCCAGTACGGGATGCCGCAGGCCGAGTACGAGCTGAAGTGACCGCGCTCGAAGGCGACGATCTCCAGCTCCTCGGGGCCCTTGAGTCTGCGTGCCTGCGACGCGGCGGACATGCCCGCCGCGTCGCCGCCGATGACCACCAGTCGTTCGCTCATACGAACACGCTACGTCGGCGCGGTCGTTCAGTCGGTGGAAGCGGGCCGCTCCTCCGCGCCGGCCGCCGGGCCGGTCCACGGGCCCGGCGCGGGGCGCCGCGCCGCGCGGCGCGGCCGGATCACGTACCGCCACACCAGGTAGCCGACGAGGGCCACCGCGAGCCACGGCGCCAGCGCCGCCAGGACGATCCCGATCCAGGTCAGCGCGGCCACCAGCGCGTTCCAGCCGCCCGCGAGCGCGTCCAGGAAGCCCGGCCGTTCCTCGCTCTCCGCCGGCTTCGCCGTCTCCTTCTCGGTGAGTTCGAGAGTGATCGTCGCCAGGGCCGTACGGTCCTTCAGCGAGGCCTGCTGGGCGAGGAGCGACTCCAGGTCGGCCTGACGGCGGCTCAGCTCGCCCTCCAGGGTGACCACGTCACTCAGCTTCGTGGCCTGGTCCATCAGCTTGCGGACCCGGTCGACGCTCGCCCGCTGGCTCGCGATCCGGCTCTCCACGTCCACCACCTGCTCGGTGACGTCCTTGGCGTCCGCCTTACGGGAGAGCAGCTTCCCGGTGCCCGCGAGCTCCCCCAGCACCGACTCGTAGGAGGCCTGCGGCACGCGCAGCACGATCCGGGAGGTCACGTGCGAGTCGTCGATCCGCTCGGTCGCCTCGTTGGCGACATGACCGCCCGCGTTCTCGGTGACCCGGCGGGCGGTGGCCAGGGCCTTCGTCGCGTCCTTGACCTCCACGGTCAGTTCGGCGGTACGGATGATGTGCTGCTGCTGTCCCTTGGCGGGGGCGGAGGGGTTCTTCGCGTCCGGCGCCCCGCTGCCCGCGGCCTTGTCGGACTCGTACCCCTGGTCGGCGGCGCCCTCGGCCGGCCTCGCCGCGCTCACCCCCTTTTCGTCGGCGCCGCTGTCGGACGCGCCGGCGCCGCAGCCGGTCAGCGCCAACGAGACCATCAGCAGCGCCACGGCTGCTCTTCGCGCTCCTCGCACAGGATCCCCCCTGAGGTGGTGGTGAGTGATGTCGGTTCGACGTGCGACCCCGCCTCGCGGGTTGCCCTCCGGCGGTAGCGAAGCGGTCACGTTCTGGCCTCGGAACGGGTTTGAGAGAGTGGAGCCATGAACGCGGACACCACGGTCAGCAGGGCACGGGCGCATGTCGTTGTCGTCGGAGGCGGAATCGCGGGTCTCGCGGCGGCCCACAGACTGGTCTCGGCCGGCCTGCGCGTGACCGTGCTCGAAGGCGGCGACCGGCTCGGCGGCAAGCTCCTCGCCGGCGAGATCGCCGGCGCCCCCGTCGACCTCGGCGCCGAGTCGCTGCTCGCCCGCCGCCCCGAGGCGGTCGCGCTCGCCCGCGCCGTCGGACTCGGCGACCGGCTGTGCGCGCCCGCCACGACCACGGCGTCCGTCTGGAGCCGGGGCACGCTCCGCCCGATGCCCAAGGGCCACGTCATGGGCGTCCCCGGCGACGCGGCGGCCCTCGCCGAGCTGCTCTCCGACGAGGGCCTGCGCCGGGTCGGGCGCGACCGCGAACTGCCCCCCGCCGAGATCGGCGAGGACATCGCCATCGGCGCGTACGTCGCCGAGCGCATGGGCCACGAGGTCGTCGACCGGCTCGTCGAGCCGCTGCTCGGCGGGGTGTACGCCGGAGACGCCTACCGCATCTCCCTGCGGGCCGCCGTGCCCGCCCTCTTCGCCGCCGCCCGCAGCCACCCGACGCTCACCGACGCCGTCCGCGCCGTCCAGCGGGCGGGCGCCGCGACCCCGTCCGACGCGGCGGGCGCCGGCACCGGCCTCGGCGGCTCCGTCTTCGCGGGCATCGAGGGCGGGATCGGCACCCTCCCCGAGGCCGTCGCCACGGCGATCCGCGCGGCGGGCGGCGAGATCCTGACCCTCATGCCGGTGACCGAGGTGCGCCGGGCGGCGGACGGCGGACGGTGGCGGATCGTCGCCGGCGGCCGGGAGTTCCGCGCCGACGCGGTCGTCGTCGCCGCGCCCGCCTGGGCCGCCGCCGAGCTCCTCGGGCCCGAGGCGCCCGCGGCGGCGGGGGAGCTGGCCAGGGTCGAGTACGCCTCGATGGCCCTTGTCACCTTCGCCTTCCGGCGCCAGGACGTGCACGGGCTGCCCGGTTCCGGGTTCCTCGTGCCGCCCGTCGACGGGCACACCATCAAGGCGTCCACGTTCTCCAGCCAGAAGTGGCAGTGGGTCTCCGACGCGGCCCCCGACCTGTTCGTCCTGCGGACCTCCGTCGGCCGCTACGGCGAGGAGGAGCAGGTCCACCGCGACGACGCCGACCTCGTCGAGGCCTCCCTCAAGGACCTCGCCGCGGCCACCGGGCTCACCGCCCGGCCCGTCGCCACCACCGTCACCCGCTGGACGGACGGCCTCCCGCAGTACCCCGTCGGCCACCTCGCCCGCGTCGCCCGCATCCGTGACGCCGTCGCGGCCGTACCCGGACTGCGCCTGGCCGGCGCCGTGTACGAGGGCGTCGGCATCCCCGCCTGCGTCGCCTCGGGCCGACGCGCGGCGGACGAGATCGTGGCGGAGATCGGGACGGAGAACGCGGACGAGATCATCGCCACGTCGGAAACCACCCACCCTGGTGCTGGGCACTGTCCGTGACGGGCGAGAATAGGCGTATGAGTGCGCCCGAAAAGATCCCGAACGCCGGTAAGAAGGCGAAGGACCTCAACGAGGTCATCCGCTACACCCTGTGGTCTGTGTTCAAGCTGCGCGACAACCTGCCCGAGGACCGCGCCGGCTACGCCGACGAGGTCCAGGAGCTGTTCGACCAGCTCGCCGCCAAGGACATCACCGTGCGCGGCACGTACGACCTCTCCGGTCTGCGCGCCGACGCGGACGTCATGATCTGGTGGCACGCCGAGACGAGCGACGAGCTCCAGGAGGCGTACAACCTCTTCCGCCGCACCAAGCTGGGCCGCGCCCTGGAGCCGGTCTGGTCGAACATGGCGCTGCACCGCCCCGCCGAGTTCAACAAGTCGCACATCCCGGCCTTCCTGGCCGACGAGACGCCCCGCGACTACGTGAGCGTCTACCCCTTCGTGCGCTCCTACGACTGGTACCTGCTGCCGGACGAGGACCGTCGCCGGATGCTCGCGGACCACGGCAAGATGGCCCGCGGCTACCCGGACGTCCGCGCCAACACGGTCGCCTCGTTCTCGCTCGGCGACTACGAGTGGCTCCTCGCCTTCGAGGCCGACGAGCTGCACCGCATCGTCGACCTCATGCGCCACCTGCGCGCCTCCGAGGCGCGGATGCACGTCCGCGAGGAGGTTCCCTTCTACACCGGCCGCCGCCGTTCCGTGGCGGACCTGGTGGCGGGTCTGGCCTGACGGCCGCCCTACCGACTCGGTGGCGGCCCGGCGACCAGCCGGGCTGTCACCCCTTGACCCGGAAGATCAGAGGGTGGACGGAGTTCCGACCGCCGCTCCAGCGACACCGGGTCCGGCTCCGGGTGCGGCGCGCATGATGCGCGCCGCACCGGCGTCTTTTCGGGGGCGCCCGATACCGAAGTCACCGGTACGGAAGCGTCCGGCACCGCCCCCGTCAGCAGATAGCGCTCCAGGTACCCGTTGACGCAGGCGTTCGCGCCGCCCCCGATGCCGTGCGTCCCGGCGTCCCGCTCGGTCACCAGGGCCGCACCCGCCAGCCTGCGCTGGAGCTCCAGAGCCCCCTCGTACGGCGTGGCCGCGTCCCGCTCGGCGGCCAGGATCAGCACCGGCGGCAGCGCCCCCGGGCCGGTCCGCACGTCCAGAGGCTTCTGGCGTGGCGCCTTCCAGTACGCGCAGGGCAGGTTGGACCAGACGTTGTCCCAGGTCTCGAAGGGCGCGACCGCCGCGAGCCGGGTGTTGTCCCGGTCCCAGACGGCGAAGTCCTCGGGCCACGGCGCGTCGTTGCACTCCACCGCCGAGTAGACGGCCGCCTGGTTGCCCGTGTCCTCCGTGATCTCCTCGCTAGGCGCCGCCTGCGCGATCAGCGGCTGCGCGTCGCCCTTCAGATAGCGGGCCAGCGCCGTGGCGCGCAACGGCCAGTAACCGTCGTGGTACCCGGTCTGGAGCATCGCCCCGTGCAACTGGCCCGGGCCGACGCGCCCGCCGGCCGGCTTCGCCGCGAGTTCGGCGCGGACCTTCTCGTAACTCTCCTGCACCTTCTGGGCCGTGGAGCCGAGGCCGTACACCTTGTCGTGCTTGGCGACCCAGGTGCGGAAGTCGGCCCAGCGGCGCTCGAACGCCCGTGACTGGTCGAGGTTGTTGAGGTACCAGATCTGGCGCGGCGCGGGGTGCACGGGCGCGTCGAAGACCATCCGGCGCACCCGGTGCGGGAAGAGCGTGGCGTAGAGCGCGCCGAAGTACGTGCCGTAGGAAGCGCCCATGTAGGTCAGCTTCGGCTCGCCGAGCGCGGCGCGCAGCAGCTCCAGGTCGCGGGCGTTGTTGAGCGAGTGGTAGTGCCGCAGCGCCTCGCCGGTGCGGGTCGCGCAGCCCTGCGCGTACGTCTTCGCGCGGGCGATCCGCTCCTGTTTGAAGACCTCGGACGGCTGGGTCGGCGCCGGGGTGGGGCCCGTGGAGCGGTCGACGGGGTCCTGGCACGAGACGGGCGCCGAGCGGCCCACGCCGCGCGGGGCGTAGCCGACGAGGTCGTACGCGGCGGCGATCCGCTTCCAGGCGGGGAGTTCGGCGACCAGGGGGAAGTACGTGGACGACGCGCCGGGGCCGCCCGGGTTGTACAGGAGCGCGCCCTGCCGGTCGGCGGCCGGTCCCGAGGCCTCGATCCGGCTGACCGTGAGCGGGATCCGGGTGCCGTCGGGGTCCGCGTAGTCGAGGGGGACCAGGAGGGTGCCGCACCGGACCGTCGGCGGTAGTTTCTCGGCCGCCGGGCAGCCGCCGAAGGCGATGCCTTCGGCGGCCGCGCGACGGGCGGCGACGAGCACGCCGCCCGACTCGGCGGGCGGCGCGTCCCGCACGGTGGCGGGCGCGGCGGTGAGGGTGGACAGCAGCGCGGCCGTCAACGACCCGACGGTTCCGGTCACGGCGAGGGCTTTCACGGCAGGATCGTTGGAGTGAACGGGCGCCGTGTAAAGGACCGTCGGGGCGTGTCGGCGGAAATGACCCGGTCAGCCGCTGGAGCCGCCGCCGCAGCTGGAACTGCTGCTACTGCTGGAGCACGAACTGCCGCCGCTGCTGGACCCGCTGGAGCAGGAGCTGCCCCCGCCGCCGGATCCACTGGACCCTCCGGAGCAGGCACTGGCGGAACACCCGCCGCCCCCGAAGCCGCTGTCCGTACCGCCGCCCCCGCCACCGGTACCTCCCGAACCACCGCCGCACGGGCCCGCGTTGCCCGGCGTACCCGCGCACCAGTGCAGGCTCGCGAGCAGGGCGGCGTCCGAGGCGGACGAGGAGGCAGAGGAGGAGGCGTGGGCGGCCCTGGGCATCCGCGCGGCCGCGATCAGCTGGGTGCGCAGCTCCTCGTCCGGTACGGCGCGCAGTCCGCGCAGCGCGACCTGGTGTGCGGCGTCGGGTGCGAAGGCGTGGTCCCGCTGGTACGCGCCGGCCGCCCGGCGGCCGCCCCGGGTGGTGCGGCCGGCGTTGTAGGCCCCGCAGACGAGGCCGGTGATCAAGCCCGCGAACAGGACGGGGCCCACCTTGAAGACGAACGGCACCTGGAACGAGTCGAGGTCGACGGCCACGCTCAGGACGATCGAGGGGATGAACATCCCGAAGGACCCGAGCGCGAGGGCGAGGCACCTGCGCCGGCCGTTGCGGCGGACCTCGGGGGGCACCATCAGGCCGCGCGCCGCGAGGGCGTCGCCGATCTCCTGGACGGCGTGGCCGCGCATCACGGCGAGACGCAGGTCGTGCAGGGCCCCGTGCGGGGCGGCGGCGAGCTCCTGGAGGACCGCCCGCTCGACATGGCTGCGGGGGGCCGCGCCGGGGCGCGGGAGGACGATGCCGGGGCCCCCGACGGCGATCCGGCCGTCGGAGTGCAGGGCGGCGAGCGCGCTGTCGACGACCCGGGGCGGGCCGCCGATGAGGAACGCGGCCTCGCTGAGGTCGTGGATCGAGCCCCCGCGGTCGGCGCGGGCGGCGCGGAGGTGGACGATCAGCAGGGCGGAGCCGGTGAGAACGGCGGCCCAGACGAGCAGGGCGAACAGGTTCATGGGGACGTCACCTCCGTACGAGTGCGGTGCGGGCGGCACGGGCCGCGCGGGCGAGCCGCCCGGCCGGGCGGGGCGGTCGGGCGCCGGCGCGCTCCTGCCACCAGCGGGTCAGCCGACGCCGGGCGTCGGGGTCCTCGGGGCGTCCCGCGACGAGCAGGTGCGCGACGAAGTCGAGGGCGTCGCGGCGGTAGCCGCCGGACATCGGGCGGGTCCGGGCGTAGGCGCGGAACGCGGGGCGGTAGCCGTCGCCGAGGATCTCGGGCAGCTCGGGCGCGATCTTGGCGATCACGTCCGTCCGCTTCCCGACGAGGGCGCGGGCCTGCACCCCGATCCGCCGCGAGTCGAACCCCTCGGGCACGGGCGCCCCGGCGACGAGCGCGGACAGCAACGAGGCCTGCGCGACGGCCACGTTCTGCCGTGCGGCGGGGTTCGGGTGCGGCCGGTTCGCGCGGGGAGCGTGGGGCGCGTGGGTGTCCGCTTCGGCGGGCTGCTCGGCCTCCTCGGCCGTACGCCGGGAGTGCGGCATCGGGCCGCCCGAGACGCGTGCCCCCGCGCCGATCAGGGGTGCGGGGTCGGCCGCGTGGGCAGTGGCCGCCCGGGCGGCGGCGGGTCGGGCAGCTGCGGGTCGTCCGCCGGCGTCCCTCAGCCGGCCCCTGATCGTCGTCATTTCCGAGGCCAGTTCCTCGGCCGGGGGGAAGTTGTCGTCCCGCTCCAGGAGGACGCCCGGCGGGGAGACCCGGGAGGCCAGGTCCGACAGGATGTCCAGGACGGGCTCCGGGACCGGGTGGGCGTGGGTGTCGTGCCAGACGCCGTCGCGGGCGAGGCCGCCCGCCACGTGGACGTACGCGATCGCCTCGACCGGCAGCTCGGAGAGCGCCTTCGCCGGGGACTCGCCCCGGTTGACGTGGTTCGTGTGGAGGTTCGCGACGTCGATCAGGAGCCGTACCCCCGTACGCTCCACCAGCTCCGCAAGGAACTGGCCCTCGGTCAGCTCCTCGCCGGGCCAGGCGATCAGCGCCGCGATGTTCTCCAGCGCCAGCGGCACCGGCAGCGCGTCCTGGGCGATCCGTACGTTCTCGCAGAGCACGTCCAGGGCGTCCCAGGTGCGCGGCACGGGCAGCAGGTGGCCCGCTTCGAGCACCGGAGTCGCCGTGAGGGCGCCCCCGGCGCGGACGAACGCGATGTGCTCCGTCACCAGCGGGGCGCCCAGTGCGGTCGCCGTCGCCGCCAGGTCCGCGAGCCGCCCCGCGTCCGGCCGGTCGGCGCCGCCGAGCCCCAGGGAGACCCCGTGCGGGACGACCGTGACCCCGCGCGCACGCAGCCGCGCCAGCGAGTCCGGCAGATGGCCCGCGCACACGTTCTCCGCCACGACCTCCACCCAGTCGACGCCCGGCAGCGCCTCCACCGCGCCCGCGATCTCCGGCCGCCACCCGATTCCGACCCCGAGTTCCGTCATGTCCCCCTCCTTCAGTCCCTCACCTGATGGCCCGGAACAAGCCGTTCGAATCCAGTCAGGGAGACGTTCAGAGGTTGATTTGAGGTTCCGGAGGTCTTCCGGAGGTCTTAGCGGGTGTCTCGGCCGGTCTCGGCCCCGGGTGTCCCGGCCCTACGGCATCGAGTGCGGCGTCACGATCCCCCCGTCCGGCACCGGGCGGGACGTGAACGACTGGTCCGTCCCCGTCGGCCGCACCGGCAAGGGCGTCACGGGCGACGGAACCACCGGCGGCCCGGTCGGCGGCGCCGTCTTCCGCCCCGCCGCCTCGTTCGCCAGCGCGTCGAAGTCGACCATCCCGGTCGCCTCCAGCATGGTGATGTGGTCGAGCACGGTCTGGTTCGCGTCACTGGCCAGCTGCCGGATCAGCGAGTTGCGGGTGGTGTGCCGGACCTCCGCGACCAGCGCGAACACCTTGCCGTGCGCGTTGCGCAGCAGGTTCGCGAACTTCCGCTCGTACTCCTCCCCGCTCGCCGCCGTCAGCTCCCGCAGCCAGCCCTGCTGCTGCTCGGTCGGCTGGTTCGGCAGCTCCACGCCCAGCCTCGCGGCCACGGTGCGGGCCCGGCGGTCCAGGTCCGTGTGGCCGACGACGAGATGGTCGCCGCACTCCACGATCGCCCGGCTCGGCGCGCGCTCGACGGCCTGCTGGCCGGCCGGGAGCTCCCACAGCCCCGCGAGCCGTACCTTCACCAGGAAGTCCCGGTCGGTGGCGGACAGGGGCCCCCACGGAGTGGGCACGCTCGAAGCGGTCAGATTCGCCTGACCGGTGCCCGAGCGGTCGGCGTAGGACCAGACGGGGAAGGCGAGCGCGCCGATCGTGGCGACGAGCGCCGCGATGATCAGGGCCGTGCCGTTGACGCGTAGCGACAAGGTGTCTCCCGTACGTTCTCCGCGCCGGTGCGGGTCACCGGTGCCGTTCACCGCAGACTGAACCGCCAACCAGGCGGTCGTACAACCCACTTGGCGGTATCGGGAGATACGTGCGACAGGGCGGCCGTGTTCAGTCGCCGACCGGACCGAACTCGGAGAACTCGGCCACGAACGCGCGCGAACGGGCACGAACGGGCACGAGCCGGACGGTCACCCCTGCCCCGGGCGCACCACGGTCACCTCTGCCCCAGGCGCACATGGGCGCCGAACCGGTCGCTTCCCTCGGAGACGAAGGTCGGTCCGGGGGCGATCTCGGTGAAGCCCGCGTCGCGGACCACCGGCAGGGCGCTCGCCGTCAGCTCAGCCCAGTGGTCGGGGGTGGCCGGACGTACGGACAGGGGGAAGCCGGCCTCGCGCCAGGACTTGCGGTCCGTGTCCGACAGCTCCCACCACAGGAGCTGCGCGGCGTGCCCCGCCTGGGCCATCGTCTTGCCCGCGGACATGTCCAGGTGCGGGTTGAGCCAGAGCGTCGGAGCCTCGGGGAGGGCCGCGCCGGGGGCCGTCGGGTCCTCCAGGTCCGTGCCGGACACCTGGAGCTTCGCCAGCTCCTTGGGCCAGCCGTCCAGCGGGATCGGCGGGAACACCCGTACCTCCGCGGACTCGCCCGTGACCGTGATCCCCGGGAGCTCCCCGGCCCGCCGCCACTCCGCGCCGCGCGCCCGGCGCACGACCTTGCGGATCCGGGCGTCCTGCCATTCCGTCATCGCCCGCGCCCACTCGCCTTCGCCCGTCGAGCGCTCGTCGGCGAGGATCTCCAGGACGGCGCGGGCGGCGGTCTCCAGCGCGTCGGTGCGCGCCGGGGGCTCGGCCCGCTCGATCCGCACGACGAGGGGCAGGACGAACTGGGGCTTCTCGTCGCGGACATCGGCGGGGACGGCGGTGTGGACATCCGTGTGGACATCTGTGCGGACGTCGGTGCCCTCGGTGTCCTCGGTGTGGATTTCGGTCTCGTTGCTGCTCACCCGGCCAGTTTGCCACTGCTCGCACAGGCGTTTCTTGTCGGATTGGCCGGTTCCGGGACAGGATGCCTTTCATGAAGAGTGATCTTTTTTCCACCGAACACCTTGCCGAGACCGCCGCGTTGCCGGGCATGAGCCTGCAGAACGCCAAGTGCGTGAAGTACGTCGTCAACGGAGAGATGCACGCCCGTCAGGGATCGATGATCGCGTTCCGCGGCGACCTCCAGTTCGAGCGCAAGGGCCAGGGCATCGGCGGCATGCTCAAGCGCGCCGTGACGGGCGAGGGCCTCGCGCTGATGGCCGTGCGCGGCCAGGGCGAGGCCTGGTTCGCGCAGGAGGCGCAGAACTGTTTCATCGTCGAGATAGAGCCCAACGACGCGCTCACCGTCAACGGCCGGAACGTGCTCTGCTTCGACGCCACGCTCTCGTACGAGATCAGGACGGTCAAGGGCGCCGGCATGACCGGTGGCGGCCTGTTCAACAGCGTCTTCACCGGTCAGGGGAAGATCGCCCTGGCCTGCGAGGGCACCCCGATCGTCATCCCGGTCACACCGCAGTCCCCGGTCTTCGTCGACACCGACGCCGTCGTCGGCTGGAGCGAGCAGCTGCAGACCTCGCTCCACCGCTCGCAGTCCATCGGTTCGATGATCCGCGGCGGCTCGGGCGAGGCCGTCCAGCTCCGCCTCGACGGCCAGGGCTTCGTCATCGTCCGCCCGAGCGAGGCCACCCCGCAGAAGGCCTCCAACTGAACCTGGAGCGGGTGGGGCGCCGCTACGGCCCGCGCGGACCATGGGTTCTGCGCGAGGTCGACCTCGCGCTGCCCGCAGGCGCCCTCGTCCGGTTCACCGGCGCCAACGGCAGCGGCAAGTCGACGCTGCTGCGGGTCGTCGCGGGCGTCGACGCGGCGACGGAGGGCCGGATCATCGGCCGGCCCCCGCGCACGTCGTACGTGCCGGAGCGCTTCCCGGTCGCCCTGCCGTTCACGGCGACCCGCTACTTGACGCATCTCGGACGCGTCCAGGGACTCGGCCGGGCCGAGGCGGCCGCGCGGGCGCGTGAGTGGCTGGAGCGCTTCGGCGCGGGCGCCTTCGCGGACGAGCCGCTCGCCGAGCTCTCCAAGGGCAGCAGCCAGAAGGTCGCCGTCGCCCAGGCCCTGCTCGTGGACCCGGCGCTGCTCGTCCTGGACGAGGCGTGGACCGGCCTGGACACGGCCGCGCGGCGCGAACTCGACCGCGCGGTCCGCGAGCGGGTCGCGGCCGGCGGCACGGCGGTCTTCGTCGACCACGACCCGCGCCGGCTGGCGGGGGAGGCCGACGCGGTGTACGAGGTGGAGGCGGGCCGGGTACGGGTGGGGGCCGCAGGGGCGGTGACGGGGGCCGCCGAGGGGAGTCCCGTCGTACCGCCGCCCCGCGCCCGGATCGTCGCCTCCGGCGGTCGCCCGCTCCCCGACGGGCTGCCCGGGGCACCCTCCAGCGAGCCCGGGCCGCGACCCGACGGCACGGCGACGGTGTACGCGGTCGACGCCGCGCACTCCGACGCGCTGCTCCGGGCGCTGCTCGACGCCTCCTGGCACATCCACGAGCTGAGCACCGAAGGCGCCCGGACATGACGACCGCACTGCTGCGCTACCAGACCGACCTGCTGCTGCGCTCCCAGCGCTGGCTCGCGCCGCTGCTCCTCTACGCGGTCTTCCTCGCCGTCGGCGTGCGCACCGGGGAGCCCGTGCTCGGCGCCCTCGGCTTCGCTGCCGCCGCGCTGCTCCCGGTCACGGCCTGGCTGGTACGGATCTGCCTCGGTCAGGAGCCCGCCGCCGCGCGGAACGTGGTGGCCGCCGCGGCCGGGCGGCAGCGGGCGCACGTGGCGGCGCTCCTGGCCGCCCTCGCCTGCGCGGCCCCGCTCGGGGTGGTGGCGGTGCTCGGCGTGACCGTCGTCAGCGACCTGCGCGGCGTGGGCTTCGCCTGGGCCGTGGCCTCGGGGCTCATCGCCACCACGGCCTGTGTCCTGACCGGCGCCGCCGTGGGCGCCCTCACCGGCCGGCCGCTGCTGCGCTCCCGTGGGTGGTCGCTCGCGGCGCTGGTCCTGGGCTCGCTCCTCGCCCTGGTGACGAGCGGCTCCCCGGCGAAGTACGCCGTGACGAGCCTGATCACCGGCGCGCGCGATGCGACGGTCACGCTGCCGTGGGCCGCCTTCCCGGGCGCCTTGCTCCTCGCCGCCGTCGCGGTGGCCGTCAGCGTCAGGGCCACGGCCTGGCGGGAGTGAGTACGCTCGACGCCATGGACTCGGACTCGGACTCGTACTGCGAACCCGTACGCGCGGAAGCGGATGCCGTGGCGACCGGACGGATGACGGCCGAGGGGCCGCCGTACGCCGAGTGCGTGCTGTGCCGGAAGCCGACCGAGTACCCCGAGTCGGCCAAGGGGATCACGCTCTGCCCGGTCTGCGAGTGGCAGGAGGCCCAGCGGTCCGCCTGCTCGGGCTAGGAGCTGCCTGGGCGGCCGGCCATCAGCTCCGAGACCTTCACGAAGCGGTAGCCCCTCGCCCGCAGTTCGGGCACGATCCTCCGGATCGCCTGCTCGGTGACGGGCGCGGCGCTGCGCGTGCAGTGCATGACCACGAGCGAGCCGGGCTTCACCCCGTCGAGCACCTGCTCGGCGACCGCGTCGCCGTCCTTGGCGAAGGCGTCGCCGCTGACCACGTCCCACTGCACCGCCGTGACCTTCGCGGGCGCCAGCGCGCGCAGCGCCCCGTCGTCGTAGCAGCCCCCGGGGAACCGGAAGTACGGCACGACATTGCGCGCCCCCGCCTTCCGGAACGCCTCGAAGGCCCGCTTCACGTCGGCGGCCATGTCCTGCTTCCCGACCGTCGGCAGGCCGTAACAGGGCGAGGCGAAGGCGTAGTGGCTGTACGAGTGGTTGGCGATCTCGAAGCGGGGGTCGGTGCCGATGGAACGCGCCTGGTCCGGGTACTCCTCGGCCCACCGGCCCGTCATGAAGACGGTCGAGTCGACCTTCAGCCGCCGCAGGGTCTCGATCAGCGCCGGGTTGTCGAAGCGCTCGCCGCTCGCGGCCCGACGCCCCTGGTCGGCCGTCATGTCGGCGTCGAAGGTGAGGGCGACGACCTTGTCGCCACCCTTGCGGGCCCGCTCGAAGACCGGGGTGAGCCCACCGGGCCCGGGCGCCATCGTCGGCGGCGCCTTGCGCACGACGGCGGGCCCGGGCGCGGCACCGGGAGTCGCGCTCGCACTCGCGGTGGGCGTGGGGCTCGGCGGCGTGGCGGACGGCTTGTCAGGCCCCGCCGCCGTGTCGGCCGCGCCCCCGCCGCAGCCGACGAGTACGGCACCCAGCAGAGCAAGTGCCGACAGTTTTCGTACAGAAATGGTCACGCACGGAAACTAACCGATCAGGTCGCGAGCAGCCGCTTCCGGCACTCCGCCACGTCGAAGTCGCCCGGCGGGTACTGCGGGTCCAGGGCGTTGAGGTGTTCCAGGAGGAGCTTGCTGATCGCCCAGTTGCGGTACCACTTGCGGTCCGCCGGGACCAGGTACCAGGGGGACTCCTCCGTCGCGCAGCGTTCGAGAGCGAGTTCGTACGCCTCCTGGTACGCCGGCCACAGCGCCCGCTCGTCGATGTCGCCCGCGTTGAACTTCCAGTGCTTCTCCGGGTTGTCCAGGCGCTCCAGGAGACGGGCGCGCTGTTCCTCGTAACTGACGTGGAGGAAGACCTTGACGATCGTCACGCCGTCGTCGACCAGCGACTGCTCCCAGCGGTTGATCTGGCCGTAGCGGCGGCCGAGGTCGCGGCGGGGGACCAGTTCGCGGACCCGGGCGATGAGGACGTCCTCGTAGTGCGAGCGGTCGAAGATGCCGATCTCGCCCGGCACCGGCAGCGCCCGGGTGATCCGCCAGAGGAAGGGGTGGCCGCGCTCCTCGGCCGTCGGGGCCTTGAAGGCCCGGATCCGGCAGCCGGAGGGGTTGAAGTTGCCGATGACGTGCTTGACCGTGCCGCCCTTGCCGCTGGTGTCCATGCCCTGGAGGACGAGCAGCAGCCGGCGCCGGTCGCCGGCCGTGCTCGCCGCGTACAGGCGCTCCTGGAGGTCGGCGAGGTCAGGAGCAAGCAGGGCTGTCGCCGCGATGCCGTCCGTCTTGCCCGCGGGCCCGGCCGGGATCTCCGAGGCGGAGTACGCGGACAGGTCGACCGGCTTGCCGACGGGCAGGCGCAGGACGTCCCGGAGGACGGGGTCCTTCTTCTGCCTGCCGTCCTGCCGGCCTTTCCCGTGCTTCTCGGGCTTGTCCTGCTTCTGCTTGTCCTTGTCCTTCTTGGCCACCTCGCCGACCCTTCCCGTCCGTCCATCCGCCTGCCCGGCCCGCGCCTTCCCCCGATCCTGCGACGGAAAGCGCGGGCGCGCGACCGGGCGTCGGCGGCGGTTACGTCGGCGACGTCAGCACCAAGGGCCCCGCACGGCGAACGTCGTCCCCGGCGTATAGCAGTTGACGTACATCGTCGTGCCGTCCGGGGAGAACGTGACACCCGCGAACTCGCCCCACTCCGGGGCCTGCGGGGTACCGATGTTCTGGGCGCCGCGGGCCACGGCGTACACCTCGCCCTTCCGGGTCAGGCCGTACACGTGCTGCGCCCCCTCGCCGTCCTCGCAGACCATCAGGCCGCCGCTCGGTGCGAGGCAGATGTTGTCCGGTGACTCGCCGGGCAGCTGGATGTCCGTGCTCGGGCCGAAGACGACGACGAGGGTCAGCCGGCGCCGCTGCGGCTCGTACCGCCACACCTGGCCGAAGTGCGTCGCGCCCGAACCGTCGGCGGTCCGCGCGAAGGACGAGACGAAGTAGACGGACCGGTCGCCCCAGTAGCAGCCCTCCAGCTTCTGCGCGTGCGTGATGCCACGCGGCCCGAAGTCCTGGAGCCTGATGGGCGTCTCGGTCGCCTGCGGATCCGGTACGGGAACCCACTCGACCCCGTCGAAGCTCGCCCCGGTCTCCTGGATCACCGAGAGATCCGGCACGCCAGGCACCCGCATGGCCTCCAGCGCCCCGCCCGCGCGCAGCGAACCGTGGCCGCCCAGGGGCCTCTCGGGCAGGAAGCGGTAGAAGAGCCCGAACGGCTTCTCGAACGCGTCCTCCGTCTCGTACACGATCCCGCTGCGCGGATCGACGGCGATCGCCTCGTGCTGGAACCGGCCCATGGCCGTGAGCGGTACGGCTCCGGTGCGGCGCGGGTCGGCGCCGTCGACCTCGAAGATGAAACCGTGGTCCTTGGTGTAGCCGTTGGTCCCGGCTCTGTCCTCGGTCTCCTCGCAGGTGAGCCAGGTGCCCCAAGGGGTCGGCCCGCCCGCACAGTTGACAGCGGTGCCGGCGATCGCGACCCGCTCGTCGAGGACGTTGCCGCGCCCGTCGAGCGTGAGCGCCGTACAGCCGCCCTTCGCGGCCGGGTCGTACGTCAGGCCCTCGACCGTCGGGACGCCGATCTTGCCGGTGACCCGGTTCTCGTGGTTGCGGACCAGATGGACGCGGCCCCGGCGGCCGGCGAAGGCGCCCATGCCGTCGAAGTTGCTGGGGACGGGTCCCTCGCCGGAGCGGAGGGGGTCGCCCTGGCGGGAGAGGACCGTGTAGCGGAAGCCCTTGGGGAGGTCGAGGAGACCGGCGGGGTCGGGGACGAGGGGGCCGTAGCCCGCGTGGCCCCGGGCGGCGGCCGTACCGGCGAAGAGCTCGCCGACGGCGCCCGAGAAGGCGATACCGGCGACGGATGCACCGGTGCGGGAGAGGATCTGACGTCGCGTCGCGGACATGCTGAGGCAACCCACTTCTGTTGGCGGACAGAGAGGTGTGGCGGGTACGCGTACGGGTACGCAGGACGTACTCGTGTGGCGTGTTTGTGTGACCCGCATGTGTGTACCACGTGTTCTGGTGACACGTGAACCATGCGGGCCACACAGCCTCATGCAGCGTCAGAAACGTTACGGATCAGGCCAGTTCGGCGGTCAGGGTGATCGTCGTACCCGTCAGCGCCTGGCTCACCGGGCAGTTCTTCTTCGCGTCCTCGGCCAGCTCGAGGAACTTGTCCTTGTCCAGGCCCGGCACCTCGCCGCGCACGGTGATGTGGCTGCCCGTGATGCCCTTGCCCGGCACGAAGGTGACGTCGGCCTTGGTCTCCAGGCGGGTCGGTGGGGTGTCGTTCTTGGCCAGGATGTTGGAGAACGCCATCGAGTAGCAGGAGGAGTGGGCGGCGGCGATCAGCTCCTCGGGGCTGGTCTTGCCGTTCGGCTCCTCGGTGCGGGCCGGCCAGGAGACGTCGTACGAGCCGAGACCGGAGGAGTCGAGGGTGACGACGCCGTTGCCCTTGAGGAGGTCACCCTGCCAGACGGTGTGGGCGGTACGGGTTGCGGCCATGATGAATCCCTTTCGATCGGGTATGGCCCCCAACCTACTGCTCGACCAAGCCCTTCGCGTCTCGTGCCAGCGCGGTGAGCCGGGAGATCGCCCGGAAGTACTTCTTGCGGTACCCGCCGTTCAGCATCTCTTCGCTGAAGAGCCGGTCGAAGGGGAGTCCGGAGGCCAGGACCGGGACCTCCCGGTCGTAGAGCCGGTCGGCGAGGACGACGAGCCGCAGCGCGGTCGACTGGTCCGGGACCGCCTGTACGTCCGTGAGGCAGACCGCCGTCAGGTCGTCGGTGAGCGCGCCGTACCGGCTGGGGTGGACCTTGGCCAGGTGGTCGAGCAGGTGCGGGAAGTCGTCGAGCGAGGAGCCGGGGGTCGCGTACGCCGCCTTCGTCACCTGTTCGTCGGAGTACGGCGCCGGTGCTTCGGGCAGCCCGCGGTGGCGGTAGTCCTCGCCGTCTATCCGCAGCGGACGGAAGCGCGCGGAGAGGCCCTGGATCTCGCGGAGGAAGTCGGCGGCGGCGAACCGGCCCTCGCCCAGCTTGCCCGGCAGCGTGTTGGAGGTGGCGGCGAGCGCCACGCCCGCCTCGACCAGGCGGCTGAGCAGGGAGGAGACGAGGACGGTGTCGCCCGGGTCGTCCAGTTCGAATTCGTCGATGCAGAGGAGACGGTGGCCGCTCAGGGTCTTCACGGTCTGCTGGAAGCCGAGCGCGCCGACCAGGTTCGTCAGCTCGACGAAGGTGCCGAAGGCCTTGAGCCCCGGCTCGGCGGGGGTCGCGTGCCAGAGGGAGGCGAGCAGGTGGGTCTTGCCGACGCCGTAGCCGCCGTCGAGGTAGACACCGCGGGGCCCGCTGGGGGCGGCAGGCTTCTTCGCGAACCAGCGGCTGAGGGCCGGCCGCTTGCCCGCGCCGGTGGCGTGGGCGCCGCCGAGCCCCTCGGCGAAGGTGCTCAGGATCTTGACCGCGTCGGTCTGGCTGGGCTGGTTCGGGTCCGGGATGTACGTGTCGAAGCGGACCGAGTCGAAGCGTGGCGGCGGCACCATCTCCGCGACGAGGCGGTCGGCGGGGACATGGGGCTCCCGGGCGCAGAGGGAGGCCGGAGCCGCTTCGGTGGAAGCCGCTTCGGTCATGGCGCGGGGGGCGTGGGAGGCACGGGTCGACACAGTTCCCCACTGTAAGCGCCGTGTCAGACTGCGAGGATGCGACGCCTGTTCCCTGTGACGGACATGACAGCCACAACGGCCACGACGGCGACTACGGCGATCGACGCCTCGGACCGGGAGTGGTCCCTCGACGAGCTCGCCGATGCCTACGCGTACCCGGACCTCGCCCCCGGTGAGAGCTGGCTGCGCGCCAACATGGTCTCCTCGCTCGACGGCGCCGGGCAGCACGACGGCCGGTCCCAGCCGCTCTCCTCGGACAGCGACATGCGGATCTTCGGCACCCTGCGCGGCCTCGCCGACGTGATCGTCGTCGGCGCGCAGACCGTACGCCAGGAGGGATACCGCCCGGCACGCGCGCGTGAGGCCTTCGCGGCCCGCCGGGCGGCCGCCGGGCAGGGTGTCGCGCCGGTGATCGCCGTGGTCAGTGCCTCCCTGGACCTCGACTTCACGCTGCCGCTCTTCACCGAGCCCCTGGTCCCGACCCTCGTCCTGACCGGCGCCGGGGCCCCCGCCGACCGGCTGGCCGAGGCCCGGGCGGCGGCCGGGGCGGAGGTGGTGATCGCGGGCGACGGGACCGGCGTCGAGCCGGGCCGCGCCGTGGCGGCGCTCGCCGAGCGGGGTCTCCGGCGGCAGCTGACCGAGGGCGGCCCCCGGCTCCTGGGCCAGTTCGTGGCGGCCGGGGTCCTCGACGAGATGTGTCTGACGGTCTCGCCGACCATGACGGCGGGCAGCTCGCAGCGCATCGCCGGAGGGCCGTCCGTGGCCGTCCCGCAGCGGTTCGACGTGGCGTCCGTGCTGGAAGAGGCCGGGTTCCTCTTCACCCGCTACCGTCGGAGCTGACAATCGGCGGAATTTGTCGTTCCGGTTAGCTTCCGCTGGGCACACTTACCTCCGTAGACCCCGTGCGGGCACGGGGAAGGATGGTTTCCGCAGAAGGGCTCCTGAGGTGTTCACAAGCGTTCTGATGATCGAGAAGCCCCTCACGTCCGTCGACGTGGAATTCGTCACCACCCTGCACGGCGACGAGGAAGTGTCCTTCATCGTTCTGATGCAGCCCCGTGGTGACCAGGCCGATGTACTGCTGCGCGCCATCGACGACGTCGCCATGGGCGAACTGAAGGAAGCGAGCCGCGAGGGCGACGAACCGGAGGGCAAGGCGGCCCGCGTCCCCGCCGAGGAGGCACTGGAGTACTCCCTCCAGGGGCTGCGGAACGCCGGCTGCGAGGCGGTCGGACAGGTGGTCGAGGACCACCCCCTGGACAAGATGAAGTCCGTGGTCGACGAGTCCGAGGCGGACGAGGTCATCGTGCTGACGGCCCCGCACTATGTGGAGGAGTTCTTCCACCGCGACTGGGCGTCACGGGCCCGTCACAAGGTCGGCGTACCGGTCCTGAAGCTGTTCGCGCACAGCGAGGCGGAGAGCGCGGAGGGGTAAGGGGCGTGCCGCCCTGCCCCGCCCCGCGCGGGGCAGGGCGGACACGGCCCGCGCGGGGCGCGGGCGCGCCCCGGGGGCGGCAGCCAGGGGCTGTCACAGGGAGCCACTAGGCTGGGGACCTCCTGTACGTCGTCCCCCGGGGAGAACACTCATGGCACCCGCCATCCCTACCGCCATGGAACGGCCGCACTTCATCGGCATCGGCGGTGCCGGAATGTCGGGCATCGCGAAGATCCTCGCCCAGCGCGGAGCGAAGGTGGCCGGCAGCGACGCGAAGGAGTCCGCGACCGCCGAGGCACTGCGCGCCCTCGGGGTCACGGTGCACATCGGGCACGCCTCCGCCCACCTCGCGGACGACGCCTCCGCCGTCGTCGTCTCCAGCGCCATCCGCGCCGACAACCCCGAGCTGGCCCGCGCCGCCGAGCTGGGCATCCCGGTCGTCCACCGCTCCGACGCGCTCGCCTCCCTCATGGACGGCCTGCGCGCGATCGCCGTCGCCGGCACGCACGGCAAGACGACGACCACGTCGATGCTGGCCGTCGCGCTCACCGAGCTCGGCCTCGACCCCTCGTACGCCATCGGCGGCGACCTCGCGGGCCCGGGCACCAACGCCCGCCACGGCGACGGTCAGGTCTTCGTGGCCGAGGCGGACGAGAGCGACCGGAGCTTCCAGAAGTACGACCCCGAGGTCGCGATCGTCCTCAACGTCGAGCTGGACCACCACGCGAACTACGCCTCCATGGACGAGATCTACGAGTCCTTCGAGGCCTTCAGCGCCAAGATCCGCCCCGGCGGCACCCTCGTCGTCGGCGAGCACGCGGGCGCGCGCGAGCTGGCGCGCCGCGTCGCGGGCCGGCAGGACCTCCGGATCCTCACCGTCGGCGAGTCCGCGGACTCCGACGCCCGGATCCTCTCGATCACGCCGAAGGGCATGACCAGCGAGGTCGTCGTCCTGCTCGACGGCGTCGAGCACGCCTTCACCGTCTCCGTCCCCGGCCGCCACTACGCGCACAACGCCGCCGCGGCCCTCGCCGCCGGCTCCCGCGTGGGCATCGACCCGGCGGAGCTGGCCCAGGCCCTCACCGCGTACACCGGAGTCGGCCGCCGCCTCCAGCTCAAGGGCGAGGCGGCCGGCGTGCAGGTCATCGACTCGTACGCGCACCACCCCACCGAGATGACCGCCGACCTGGAGGCCATGCGCGGCGCCGCCGGGGCCGCCCGCCTCCTGGTCGTCTTCCAGCCCCACCTCTTCTCCCGCACCCAGGAGCTCGGCAAGGAGATGGGCGACGCCTTGGGCCTCGCCGACGCCTCCGTGGTCCTGGACATCTACCCGGCCCGCGAGGACCCGATCCCCGGCATCACCAGCGAGCTGATCATCGCGGCGGCCCGCGCGGCCGGCGCGGACGTGACGGCGGTGCACGACAAGGGCACGGTCCCGGACGTCGTGGCGGGAATGGCGAGGCCCGGTGATCTCGTTCTGACGATGGGCGCGGGCGACGTCACGGACCTCGGTCCGGAGATCCTCGCCCGCCTGTCGAGCTGAGGAGCATGTGATGGCGTCGTACGAGGTCGAGAAGCCGGACGAGCAGTGGCGTGCGGAGCTGACCCCGCAGGAGTACCAGGTCCTGCGCGAGGCGGGCACCGAGCCGGCGTTCCGGGGTGAGTACACGGACACGAAGACGAAGGGCGTCTACTCCTGCCGGGCGTGCGGCTCCGAGCTGTTCACGTCGACGGAGAAGTTCGAGTCGCACTGCGGCTGGCCGTCCTTCTACGACCCGAAGGAGAGCGAGGCGGTCGAGCTGATCGAGGACCGCTCGCACGGGATGATGCGTACCGAGGTCCGGTGCGCGCGCTGCGGCTCGCACCTGGGCCATGTCTTCGAGGGCGAGGGGTACGCGACCCCGACGGACCAGCGGTACTGCATCAACAGCATCTCGCTGCGTCTGACGCCGGACGAGGGCTGACGAGGGCTGACGGGCCGCGCGGACATGACGCCGGCTGACGGGCCGCGCGGGCATGACGGCTGACCGGTCGCTCGGATATTCGGTGGAGGTCCCGGCGGGGCACTGTCAGGGTGTGGCGCATGACGTCGCACCACGCAGAGCGGCTCCTGACGGAGCTGCATGCCTCGCTGGGACTGCGCAAACGGCCTGAGGACGTGGCCCAGCTCGTTCTCGATCTCTTCACCGCCCAAGGGGTCGACCTCGACCCGGCCACCGCGAAGGCCCTCGACACGGCCACCGTGAACTCCCTGCGCAGCCTCTGGCACGGCTACACCTCCATGCGCGAGGACTTCGCCCGTCCCGTCGGCGCGCAGCGCCAACTCGGGCGTGCGGCCGCCCTGTTCACGAACGTTCCGGAGCTTCCCGCGGAGGCCGGCGACGATCCCGCGCGTATCGAGGCGGTGATCCGCCGGGCGGGCGAGGAGATCGGGCGCGCGTACGGCGAGAACGACTTCGGCATGGACCGGCTCAACCGGGAGGAACGGGCCGGGGCGGGCCTCGGCGAGCTGTCGAAGCGTCAGTACAACAAGCGTTTCCGGCTGTTGCGCCGGATGGAGGCCAAGCTCGCCCGGGTCGTCCACGAACAGCGGCGCCGCGAGGTCACGTTGACCGGCAAGGGGGCGATCGCGCACACCCTGCCGTACGAACGGTTCGCCACCGACCCCGGAACCGCCGCCTTCGTCGCGTACCTCACCTCCCGCGGGTACATGCGGAGCATCTTCACCAACGGCAAGCAGCGCCGCCCGTACGACAAGGTGGCCGACGCCCTGTTCCGGCGACTGCGCGCGGAGCCGGAGCGGACCGACTGGTACGTCGTGGCGCACGCCGACCCGACCGAGGAGGTGCTCGGGCACCTCTCCGACCGGGAACTCTCGGAGCTCCTGGCGCACTGGAGCCGCTTCCTGCGCGAGGTCGCAGGACTCCTCGAGGACGCCTGGAACCGGTGCGCCCTGGAGCGCGACACCATGATCGTCCGCCCGGGCAACGACTCCTCGACGTGGAACCAGGCGGCGCAGGCCTGGAGCACGGCCCGGGCGCACTGGCTCGCGCTCCTCACCGAACTGGGGCGGGAGGACTTCCTCGACCGCGTCTGCCCGGGCAAGGTGCCCCGGCTGATGGCCGCCGACGTCGCCTACTGGCACCGGAAGACCAAGGGCGGCCTGCACCCCGACACGTACGTGTGGGCGGACCTTCCGCTGCCCTGGGAGGTGCTGCGCGGCGAGACGGAGTGCCCGCGCTCGCTGGTCGAGCGGGTCTGCGCGCGCCACGGCGTGGACCCGGTGGCCGGTGGCTGGACCGCGCCCCGGCCGGCCGCCGAACCGGTGCGGTTCCGGCGTACGCCCGAGCTTGTGCACGGAGTCCAGGTCGCCGATCCGCTGATGGCGAGCGCCATGCGGTCCGCCGGCGTCTTCTCGGGCAAGGGGCAGCGGGCGGCGGCGGGGGAGTGGCTGTGAGGACGCGGCGGGTCGGCGTGGCGGACGGGGGTGGCGGGCCGGGTCGCCCGGCCGGGTGGTGGTCCGGGGTTGGCGGGCCGGGCGGTTGCGGGAGGGCGCGGGCGGCGCGGAAATCGGTTGACCCGTGAGGCGCGGTCCGATGAGATGAGCGCGGCGGCGAGGAAGCTCTGCGGAGGAGCGCCCGGCTCGCATTCCGGGTGGACGTAGGTTCGAATCCTGCCCTTGCCGCCGCCCGACTCTCCTGGCTGATTCCTTCATGCTCTTTCCTTCGTCCTGAGGTGGACGCGTGACCGCCGCCGTACACGTCGTCTACGCGCACCCCAGTGAGCGGAGCTTCACGCGCGAGGTGCTCGACGCGTTCCTCGGCGGCCTGGCCGACGCCGGTCGTCCGCACACGGTCTCGGACCTCTACGCGATGGACTTCCGCTCGGAACTCACGCGGGCCGAGTACGAGCGCGAGTCCGGGTACGACGCCGACGCGCCCGTTCCCGAGGACGTCGCCGCCGAGCAGGCCAGGCTCGCCGCAGCCGACACGTGGGTGTTCGTCTACCCGGTGTGGTGGGCGGACTGCCCGGCCCGGCTCAAGGGCTGGTTCGACCGCGTCTGGACGGTGGGGTTCGCCCGGGGGGCCACGACCACCGGTCTGCGCCGTACGGTGGCCGAGAAGGCCCTGGTCCTCTGCACGGCCGGCTACGACATCGCCGAGCTCGAAGCCTCAGGCTGCTACCGGGCGATGAGGACCGTCATGCTGACCGACCGGATCGGCGAGCGGGCGAGGACGAGCGAGTTCGTCGTCCTCGGCGGATCGGCGGGCGCGAGTGCGAGCGGCTGGCAGGTGCTCAAGGGGGAGCACCTGGCCAGGGCAGCGGCGCTTGCGCGTTCGATCTGATTCCGATGCTCAGCGGTTCAGCGGCTCTTCGCCGCCTCGGTCTCGGGGGCGGTGGTCTGCGACTGCTCGTCGGGGCGGCCCTCGCGCCGCCGGGCGAAGTCGCCGACGGCGAGGGTCAGGACGCCCGCGAGCAGGCCCCAGAAGGTCGAGCCGATGCCGAAGAGCGTGAAACCGGAGGCGGTCGCGAGCAGGGTGACCACGGCCGGTTCGCGCAGGCGGTCGTCGCGGAGGGCCGAGGTGAGGGAGCCGCCGATCGTGCCGAGCAGCCCGATGCCCGCGATGCCCAGGACGAGGGCCGGCGGCATCGCCGTCAGCAGCCAGCCGACCGTTCCGCCGAAGAGGCCGACCAGCAGGTAGAAGACACCGGTCCAGACACCGGCGATGTACCGCTTCCTGGGGTCGGGGTGGGCAGCCTCGCCACTGCAGATGGCGGCGGTGATGGCGGCCAGGTTCAGGCCGAAGCAACCGAAGGGCGCGAGGACGGCGTTGACCGTGCCCGTCCAGGTCAGGATGGGTGAGATCGGCGTGGAGTATCCGGCGTTGCGGAGCACGGCCACTCCGGGAAGGTTCTGCGAGGCCATGGTCACGGCGAAGAGCGGCAGGCCGACGCCGATCAGGACCTGCCAGTCGAACTCGGGGCGTACGAAGGACGGTTCGGCCAGGGTGAGCTCGAAGCCGTCCAGCTTCCACGAGCCCTGCCACGCCGTCGCGGCGACACCGACGGCGAGCGCCGCGACGACCGCGTACCGGGGGAACCAGCGCCGGCCGACGAGATACGCGAGGAACATGGGGACCGCGATGACGCCGTTCCGCTCCATCTGCGTGAAGAGTTCGGTACCGAACTGGAGCAGGACACCGGCGAGCAGCGCCGAGGCGAGCGGGACCGGGATCCGGTTCATGATCCGTTCGAACCAGCCGGTGACCCCGCTGATCACGATGAGCACGGCGGACAGCAGGAACGCCCCGACCGCCTGAGCCATCGTCACACCTTGCAGACCGGTGGCGAGGAGCGCGGCGCCGGGCGTCGACCAGGCCGTGACCACGGGGGCGCGGTAGCGCAGCGAGAGGCCGATGCAGGTGACCCCCATCCCGATGCCGAGGGCGAAGACCCACGAGGTGAGCTCGGCGGAGGTGGCCCCCGCGGCCTTGGCGGCCGTGAAGACGACGGCCACGGAGCTGGTGACGCCGATGAGCACGGCGAGGAATCCGGCGGAGACGGCGGTGGTCGGCGCGGCGGATCGAATATGTCGTATGAAAGCCATGGCCTGGGCATCCTGGCACACCGAGTCACGGGCGCCCGAGGGGTTTTCCACAGGCCTTGTCGAGGGGGCCTGGATGGCCGCAAGATCCAGGAGTGATCCATTTTGGGGAGGGGAAAATGATCAAGGGGAGCAATGCCTTCGTGCCGACGGTGCCGCTGCGGATCGCGGTGCGGGGCGGCGTGGACGTCGCGGCTCTGCTGCTGACGGAGGCGGGCCGGGTCCGGGGGGACGGGGACATCGTGTTCCACGGGGCGCCGGTCCATCCCTCGGGCGCGGTGCGCCTGTTGGGGGAGGAGCACGGCACGGTCTGGCTGGAGACGGGCCTCACGGCGATCGAGGCGGACATCGCCCGGGTCCTCGTGGTCGGATCGACGGAGAACGGCGCGCTGCGGGACGCGCGGGGGCTGTCCGCGGAGGCGTTCGCGCCGGACGGGACGTCGGTCGCTCGGTACGAGGCGACGGACGCGGGCGGCGAGACGGCTATGGTCCTCGCGGAGCTGTACCGGCGGGCGGGAGGCTGGAAGTTCCGCGCGGTGGGCCAGGGCTGGCTGAACGGCCTGGCGGGCCTGGCGAGCGACTACGGCGTGGACGTGGCGGAGGAGCCGGGTGCGGGTGCGGGGCCGGGGCTGGGGCCGGGTGCGGGTGCGGGCCCGGTTAAGGGGCCGACTCCGCCCCCGCCCCCGACCGCGACCCCAACTCCGGCTCCGGGCCCGGCTTTCCAGGTTCCGTCGCCGGCGCAGGTCAAGGTTCCCGGGCCCGCGCCCACGGTGGTGGTTCCGGCTCCCCCGCCGAGCGCGCCGGACTGGACGTTCGGTGGGGTCTTCCCGCCGTACACGCAGAGCGGCCGGGACAACGAAGTCCTCACGGTGGACGGCCTTCCGCCGGGGCCGGTCGTGGTCGATCTCGAGATACGGGGAGACGGATACACGGGCCTCTGGACCCTCACGCGGCTGAACAAGGAGGGGGAGAACCTCGTCAACAGCACCGAGGAGAACTTCCGGGGCCGCACGCTCGTCCAGGTCCCCGGAAACGGTCGACTGCGCCTGAAGCTGCGGGCGGAGGGCCCCTGGCAGTTCCAGGTGCTGCCGCTGGCCGCCGCGACGCGCCTGACGGAGCAGGAGGTGGAGAACCGCGGCCCGGACGTCTTCCTCCACACGGGCGGCACGGCCGATCTGGCCCTGCACTACCGGGGCGACGACAACCTCATCGTCCACCTCTACGAACTGGAGGGCCACGACGACCCCACGACGCTGCCCAGCTACGAGAACGTGGTCAACGAGATCGGCAAGCGCCGGGAGACCGTTCCGCTGCCGGAGGGCCCGGTCATCGTGCACATGGAGATGGCCGACGGCCCGTGGCGAGGGCGGCTGAAGCACCTGCAACCCCACAGCCGCACGCCGGTCGACGGCCGGCCCGCACCCGTGACCGACATAAGCAAGGCCCAGGGCTGGCTACGGAGAGGGAAGCGCTGACCGTACCTCGGACTCCTCGACTCCTCGACTCCTCGGACCTTCGGCCTCTCAGCCCTTCGGCTCCAGCAGGTCCCAGCGGTTGCCGTAGAGGTCTTCGAAGACTGCGACCGTGCCGTACGGCTCGTGGCGTGGGGCCTCCAGGAAGCGGACGCCAGCCGTGGTCATGCGGGTGTGGTCGCGGGTGAAGTCGTCGGTGTGGAGGAAGAAGCCGACCCGGCCGCCCGTCTGGGCGCCGACGGCGGATTCCTCCGCCGGGTTCTTCGCCCGGGCCAGGACCAGGGCCGTGCCGGAGGGGACGCCCGGCGGGCGGACGACGACCCAGCGGGTGCCGTCGCCGCGGTCGGTGTCCTCGACGAGGTCGAAGCCGAGCGCGTCGGTGTAGAAGGCGACGGCCTCGTCGTAGTCACGGACGACGAGAGTGACGAGAGCGATGAAGGACATACCACGAGGTTATACGTATGACCGGTGGAGCGCCACGCGGTGCGACAATGCACCGCATGGACGCCCAGCTGCTCGCCGAGCTCACCGACCGCGCCCGGCTCCTCGCCGTCCCCGGCCGGCGGCGCATCCTCGGGCTGGCCGGGGCGCCAGGGGCCGGGAAGTCCACCCTCGCGGCGCGGCTCGTCGCCCGGCTCGACGGCCGAGCCGTCCTCGTACCGATGGACGGCTTCCACCTCGCGCAGGGAGAGCTGGAGCGGCTCGGCCGTGCGGGGCGCAAGGGGGCGCCGGACACCTTCGACGCCGCCGGGTACGCCGCCCTGCTCGCCCGCCTCCGTGCCCCCGAGCCGGGTACGACCGTCTACGCCCCCGCGTTCGACCGCGCCCTGGAGGAGCCCGTCGCCGGGGCGGTGCCGGTCGCGCCGGAGGTCCCGCTCGTCGTCACCGAGGGGAACTACCTGCTCCACGACGAGGGTCCGTGGGCCGGGGTCCTGCCGCTGCTCGACGAGGCGTGGTTCCTGGAGCTCGACGACAACCGCCGGGTGCCCCGGCTCGTCGAACGCCATGTCCGGTTCGGCAAGGACCGCGCCCACGCCGAGCGGTGGGTCCGCGACTCCGACGAGTCCAACGCCCGGCTCGTCGCCCGGGGCAAGGACCGTGCCCACCTCGTCGTGAGAATGAGTTAGCGGGGCCGGCGGGCGTGGTCCGTCGCCGCTTGCGCCAGTGCCCGGACGATCGGGTGGGGGCGTGAGCCGTCGCCCGCGAGTTCCGGCTGGAAGAGCGTGGTCAGGAAGAAGGGGTGGCTCGGCAGTTCCGCGATCCTGACCTGGCCGTCCTCGTCCTCGCCCGTGAACCGCAGGCCGTGCGCCCGCAGCGTGTCCAGGTGGCGGCTGTCGGGGCCGTAGTCGCAGTGGTACCGCTCCGTCGTCCGCTCGGCGCCGAGCACCGACTCGGCGAGCGAGCCCGGCGTGACCCGTACCGCGCCCTCGTGGCCGACCAGCGAGCAGGCGAGCGGCGCGATCAGCAGGTCGTCGTCGGCCGCCGACGGGTCGTTCTCGGCGTGCGCGGCGGCGGTCAGGCCGCAGACGTCGCGCGCGAACTCCAGCAGCGCGTGCTGGAAGCCGCCGCAGGTGCCGAGGAAGGGGATGCCGTCCTCGCGGGCGGTACGGATCGCGGCCAGCGCGCCCTCCTCGCTCTCGTACGGGCTCCCCGGCAGCACCCACACGGCGTCGAACCCCTTCACCGCGCCCGGGGCCTCCGCGTCGCCGGTCGGGATCCAGTACGCGTCGAGGACGAGGCCGTCGCGCTCGGTCAGCGCGTCGAAGAGGGAGGGGATACGGACATGGGACTTCACGTGCGGGGAGCGGTCGCCGACGAGGGCGACGCGGGGGGTGTGCGTGGGTGCGGTCGATGCCTGGTTCATGCCGACCATGCTGGTCGGACGGGCTCGTTCACGTCCAACGATGATTCCTGCACTCCCGATCGCGAATGCTTATGACGTCGACCCGCGCTGACCAGGTAGCCTCGCGAGCGCACACGTTCGCCGGGGAGTCGTCGCACATGAATCCGATCCAGTTCGAGCTGCCGTACCAGGGCCCGCATCACGGAGGGCTGAGGAAGCGCTCCACGCACTCGTGGGCGGGAACGGTGGCCGGCTTCGGGACCGTCGAGCTGTCGACGCCCGCGGAGGAGCAGTTGTCCCGGGATCTCGTCGGCGCGTGGGTGTCCGGGCGGGGGATACCGCACATGTCGTTCCTCGGCGTCGGCTTCCGTGACCGGCCGCGCATGGCGGACATGACCCTGACCGTCGACGGGTGGAGCGGGAAGCTCAAGCGCCGCCACCTGGCGGTCACCCCGCGCGGGCGGGCGCTGCGGATCGACATCGCCGGGCGTTCGTACCGCTACCAGGTCCTTGGCAGCAAGAACCGGCATGAGCTGCGGCGAACGGGAGCCGTTCTCACCATGGCGCGGGCGAGTTGGCGGTACCCGGAGCGCATCTCCGGGTCCGGGCAGGGCGACTGCGACGGCCTGGACATCGGCCTCGCGATCCTGCTGGAGGGCGCCTACACCCGCAATCTGTCGTTCAGCGGCGCGCTCTACTCGTGGCCCGGACGCTTCCTGAGCCGCCTGGACCTGCCGGATTTCTGATCCGAGGACCCGACCCGACCCGACCCGACCACCTCAAGGACCCGCACCAACCCCATGGACCCGCACCACCTCCGTACCTTCGCCACCGTCGCCCGGCTCGCGTCCTTCTCCGAGGCCGCGCGCGAGCTCGGATACACCCAGTCCGCCGTCTCCCAGCACATCGCCGCCCTGGAGGGCGACCTCGGTCTGCCGCTCCTCCGTCGGCGGCCCGTCGTGCTCACCCCCGCAGGCGAGCGGCTGCTCGAGCACGCCGGTTCGCTGCTGCTGCGGCTCGACGCCGCTCGCGCCGACCTCGCCCGGTTCGCGGCCGCGCCGCCCGAGACGCTGACCCTCGCGGCCTCCCCGCTCGCCCTGCACCCGCGTACCCTCGCCGCTCTTCCCGCCGTCGGCGTGACCCTGCGGACCCTGCCCCGCGACGAGGTGCCCGCGGCCGTCGCGACCGGAGCGGCCGACCTCGGCCTCGTCGACGGACTTGCCGCCCCCAGCGACCCGTTGAGGCTGCCCGACGTCGCCCCGCTCACGGCCACCCGGATCACCGAGGAGCCGCTCGCCGTCGTCCTGCCCGTCGGCCATCCGCTCGCCGGGCGCCCCGGCCTGCGCCTCGCCGACCTCGTCGACGCCCGCTGGCTCGACGCCCCCGACGCCGGCATCCCGCTCGACCGGCTCCGCTCCGCACACGGCGGCCCGGCCGGTCAGGGCTTCCGTACCGCACTGCGCCACGAGGGCACCGACAGCCGCCTCCTCGGAGCCCTGGCCGCAGCCGGGCACGGGCTCACCCTGCTGCCCGTCTCCCTCGCCGCCACGGTCCCGGGAGCCGTCGCCGTACCCCTGACCTCCCCGCGCCTCGTCCACCGCGTCGAACTCCTCCACACCGGCACCGAACCCGGCGGCCCGGCAACGAAGTTGGCCGGACAGCTCGCCGCCTGAGCGGAGACACCCCCTAGGCTGTTCCCAGGGTGAGGGCATGAGGGAAGGCGGGGGCTGACGTGGGGTTGTTCCGGCGAGGGCCACGGCGTGACGGTGACGACGCGCCCAGGGACCCCGAGTTCTCGTACTTCTCCGTCCGCGAGGCCGCTCTCTTCCGCAGCCGTGTCCGCGAGGCCTTCGCCGAACTCGGCCTCGAAGTCACCGTCTACGCCGACCTGGTGCGCGACGCCGACGGACGCGCCTTCGGCCTCGGCAACCTCGCCGCCGTCTGCCACAACGACCGGCGCGGACCGCGCGTCTGGCCCGCGCTGATCCGCCGCCACGTCGGCCTCGTGCTGCGGACCATGGACGGCCCCTCGGCCCTCGACACCCTCCGGCCCGAGCAGATCCGCGCCCAGCTTTACCCCCGCGTCGTCAGCGGCGAGGGCATCGACCCCGGCGCCTTCGGCTACGCCCGCAGCGTCGCGCCGGGGTTGTACGAGATCCTCGCCCTCGACCTCCCCGAGAGCGTCATGATGCTCACCGACGAGGCGCTCGAACCCCTCGGCGACCTCGACGACCTGCGCGACCGCGCGCTCGCCAACCTGCGCGGGCTGCCCGTCGAGGGGCACGAGACCGTCCGGGACGCCGACGGCATGTGCTTCGAGGTCGTCCTCGGCGACTCCTTCTACACCGCGAGCCGCGTCCTCGACCTGGACGCCGTCGTACGGCGCGTCACCGGGCGGCCGCTCGGCGAGCACGGGGCCCTGGTCGCCATGCCGTTCCGGCACCAGCTGGCCTTCCACCCGATCCGCGACACGACGATCGTCCCCGCGCTCGGCGCGATGGCCTCGTTCGCCGCCTCCGGCTACGAGGACACCCCCGGCGCCATCAGCCCGTACGTCTTCTGGTGGCGCGGCGGCACGCTCACCCAGCTCAGCGACCACGACGAGGACGGCGGAGAGCTGCGGATCGTCGTCGGCGAGGACTTCCACGACCTGCTCGAACGCCTCATCTCCCAGGGCCCCGGGCCCGGCCCCGAACGCTGACCGGGCCCGGCCCCGACACACGCTGACCAGTCGCGTCCCCCGTCCCCGGCGGGCAGGATGACCCCATGCCGAGTACGCCCGAGATGCCGAGTACGCACGAGTCACGTACGCCCAAGTCCCGTACGCCAGAGTCCCGTACCCCCGAGTCCCGTACGTCCGAGTCCCGTACGTCCGAAGCCCGTACCACCGAGTCCGCTCCCGCGCCCTTCACCGCCGAGGACTACCGCGCCCGGATGACCCGCGCCGCCGAGTCCGCCGCCGACGCCGGACTCGCCGGTGTCCTCGTCGCCCCCGGCCCCGACCTCGTCTACCTGACCGGCTACCAGCCGACCGCGATCACCGAACGCCTCACCGTCCTCGTCCTCGCCGCAGGACAGGACCCGGTGCTCGTCGTGCCGACCCTGGAGGCCCCGGACGCCCAGAAGGCCCCCGGCGCCGCCGCGCTCGCGCTGCGCGACTGGACCGACGGCAAGGACCCGTACGCCGTCACCGCGCCGCTCCTCGACGTCGACGGCCGGTTCGGGGTCAGCGACAACGCCTGGGCCATGCACCTGCTCGGCCTCCAGAAGCGGCTCCCCGACACGTCGTACGTCTCCCTCACCGAGGCGCTGCCGATGCTGCGGGCCGTCAAGGACGCCCACGAGCTGGAGCGGATCGCGGCGGCGGGCGCCGCCGCCGACCGGGCGTACGGGGAGATCATCGAGGTCGCCTTCGCCGGCCGTCGGGAGACCGAGGTGGCCGCCGACCTCGCCGCGCTGCTCATGAGGTTCGGCCACTCCCAGGTCGACTTCACCGTCGTCGGCTCCGGACCCAACGGCGCCAACCCGCACCACGAGGCGGGCGAGCGGGTCATCGAGCGCGGAGACATGGTCGTCCTGGACTTCGGCGGCCTCAAGCACGGGTACGGCTCCGACACCACCCGTACCGTCCACGTCGGCGAACCGACCGGCGAGGAGCGGCGCGTCCACGACCTCGTACGGGAGGCGCAGCAGGCCGGCTTCGAGGCCGTACGGCCCGGCGCGGCCTGCCAGGACGTCGACCGCGCGGCCCGCAAGGTGATCACGGACGCGGGCTACGGCGAGTACTTCATCCACCGCACCGGCCACGGCATCGGCGTCACGACCCACGAGCCGCCGTACATGATCGAGGGCGAGGAGCGCCCGATCGTGCCGGGCATGTGCTTCTCCATCGAGCCGGGCGTCTATCTGCCGGGCCGCTTCGGGGTCCGTATCGAGGACATCGTGACGGCGACGGAGGACGGCGGCCCGGACGGTACCGGCTCCGGCCACCGCTTCAACAACACCCCGCACGAGATGGCGATCGTCGAGTAGCCCAGCCCCGAGACACCCCCTGGGCTCACCCGTCCGTCAGGACCACCGCGCACTCCGCGGGCAGCCGCAGCAGGCCGTCGGCGCCCGGGGCCTCGACCGGCTCCCAGGCCGCGAGGACCCGGTCGCGGCCGTTGGTGCCCAGCGGGATCGCCACCGGCTCCTTGCCCAGGTTGACCGCGATCCGCAGCACCCCGCGCCGGAACGCCAGCCAGCGGGCCTCCTCGTCGAAGGCGACCCGGACCGCCGCCAGGTCCGGGTCGGTGAGGTCCGGCAGGGTGCGGCGCAGCGCGATCAGCTCCCGGTGCCAGGCCGCCAGCCGGTTGTGCGGGGCGCGCTCGCGCTCCGTGCGGTCCAGGACGGAACGGTCCCTGGTGGACGGGTCCTGCGGGTCCGGAATGTCCTCCTCCGCCCAGCCGTGCTCGGCGAACTCCCGCCGCCTGCCCCGCCGTACCGCCTCCGCGAGCTCTTCGTCGGTGTGGTCGGTGAAGTACATCCAGGGCGTGGTCGCCCCCCACTCCTCACCCATGAACAGCATCGGCACCGAGGGCCCCGTCAGGACGAGCGTCGCCGCGCAGGCGAGCAGCCCGGGGGAGAGGGTCGCCGAAAGCCGGTCGCCCAGCGCCCGGTTGCCGATCTGGTCGTGCGTCTGGGCGTAGCCGAGGAAGCGGTGCGCGGGCGTACGGACCCGGTCCACAGGGCGCCCGTGGTGGCGGGCCCGGAAGCTCGAGTACGTGCCGTCGTGGAAGAAGACATGGGTCAGCGTCTTGGCGAGCGCGGCCAGCGGGGCGCTCGCGAAGTCGGCGTAGTAGCCCTGGTCCTCGCCGGTGAGCGCCGTGTGCAGGGCGTGGTGGAAGTCGTCGTTCCACTGGGCGTGCAGGCCGAGGCCGCCCGAGACGCGCGGGGTCGTGGTGCGCGGGTCGGCGAGGTCCGACTCGGCGATCAGGAAGTGCTGGCGGCCCTGCTCCCGCGCCAGCTCGTCCACCGCCTCGCTCAGCTCCTCCAGGAACGTCAGCGCCCGGTCGTCCACCAGGGCGTGCACGGCGTCGAGGCGGAGCCCGTCGATCCGGTAGTCCTGGAGCCAGGCGAGCGCGCTGTCCCGCAGATAGCGGCGGACCTCGTCCGAGCCCGGCGCGTCCAGGTTCACCGCCGCGCCCCACGGCGTGTGGTGGGTGTCGGTGAAGTACGGGCCGAAGGACGGCAGGTGGTTCCCGTCCGGGCCCAGGTGGTTGTGGACGACGTCCAGGACCACGCCCATCCCGAGCCCGTGGGCGGTGTCGACGAAGCGCTTGAGCGCCGTCGGGCCGCCGTACGGCTCGTGGACCGCCCACGGCGCCACGCCGTCGTACCCCCAGCCGCGGGTGCCCGGGAAGGGGCAGAGCGGCATCAGCTCCACATGGGTGATGCCGAGCCCCGCGAGCTCCCCGAGCCGCTCCGCCGCCGCGTCCAGGGTCCCGTCCGGGGTGAAGGTCCCGACGTGCAGCTCGTACAGGACGGCGGCGCGCAGCCGCAGCCGCGGGGCCTCGTTGAACCAGACGTACGCGGAGTGGTCGACGACCGCGCTCAGCCCGTCCGGGCCGTCCGGCTGGCGGCGGGACCGGGGGTCGGGCAGGACGGGGCCGCCGTCCAGGGAGTAGCCGTACCGGTCGCCGTCCTCGGCCGGCACGACGCCGGTCCACCAGCCGGCCCGCTCGGCGTCCCGCTCCAGCGGGTGCCCGGTGCCGTCGAGCTCCAGCGTCACCCGGTCACGGGCCTGCGGGGCCCACACCTCGAACAGCACCGGCCGATCCCCTCGTCGATGGTCCTCGCGCACAGCAGCCCCGCCAGGAACCACGGCTGCTTCCGCCAGGAACTGCGGATACGGCGACCATCCTGGCAGTCAGGACCCGGCCGCGCCCGGCGTGTCCCACACGAAGTCGATCGCCCGTTGGAAGGTCGCGTACCCCGTCCGGGCGAAGGCCTTGGCCATCGGTACGTTGCCCAGGTCGGTCGCCGCCCGGATGCGGGGCACGTTCTCTCCGGCCAGGACGCGGGTGCCCTCGGCGAGGATGTCGTCGATGTAGCCCTTGCCCCGGTGGGCGGGGAGCACACCGATGTAGGCGATCGTGTGGTTGTAGTTGTTGCGCGCGGGCACGACGAAGCCCACCGGCTCGCCGGTCTCCGCCAGCCGCGCGACCCGCCACCACGCGCGGGGCGAGGCGTACTGCGCGAACTCCTCGTCGTAGTGCTGCTCCGCGGCCTCGCGGGGCGTCAACCCGGACGCCAGGTCGGCCTGCCCGTGCGCGTCGAGGGTGCCCTCAAGGACCGGGGCCATCAGCGCGACCAGGTCCTCGCGGTCGCGCACCGGGCGGAAGTCGAGCCGGCCCGTCGGCTCCGGCACGGGGGTGCCGGGCAGCCACTCCAGGCGCAGCCGCTCGACCAGCGGGCGCGCGCCCGAGGTCTCCAGGACACGGAACAGCGTCTCCAGTTCGGCCCGCGTCCCCGGCACCTCGCGCCAGTCCGCCGGCAGGAACCGGTTGAACTCGGGACGGTCCGTGCCCGCCGGTACGACCGCGGCGGTCGCCGTCTCCAGAAGGCGGAGGCCGATCTCGGCGCGCTCCTCCTCGGGCAGTTCGGGGTCGAGGTCGAAGAAGTCGAGGGCGAGCGGTTCGCCGCCCGCCTTCTTGGTCCACCAGGAGATCCTGGCGAGGACCCGGTCGCCGCGCAGGGCGACCCACATCCAGGCCGGCACGCGGCGGCCGGTGGCGAGGTCGTCCTCGAGTTCGTGGTCGAGGACGTAGCTGAGCCGCTGGAACAGCTCCAGCTCCTCCGGTCCGGCGAGCGGGCGGAGTATCACGCCGTCGGGCGTGGCGGTCGAGGACGCGGTCACGTCATATCCCCCAGGGAGTCGAGTCCGCAGAAGCTACCAGCGATCTTGACGCGGCCGGTACGGGATTACGGGGCGATGCGGCCTGCCCCGAACCACCGACGGGGCGTCGTGCGGCCCCCTTCGCACCCGTTCTGGACACCTCGGGCCCCTCGGACGGACAATCACCGTGTGACCACCCCTTTCGAGTTCTCCACGCACCCCGCTCGGCTCTCCGACGCCGAGCGGGACCGCGCGCTGGAGCTCCTCCGTGAGGGTGCCGCGCAGGGCAGGCTCTCGCACGACACCTTCCTGTTCCGGATGGAGCGGGCCCTCGCCGCCCGGCAGCCGGACGAACTCGCCCTTCTCACCGCCGACCTGCGCACCGAGTCCGGCTGGACGCGGCGGCTGGTCGGGGCGGTGGAGAAGGTGTCCGCGTTCACGGCGAAGCTCGGCCGCGCCTGGCACACCGAGCGGCTGCCGAAGCTGCTGATGCCGGAGCCGGGGCCGCACCCGCTGCGGATCGGCCGCGACCCGGTGAACGGGCTGCGGCTCAGCCACGAGACGGTCTCCCGGCTGCACGCCGAACTCTCCCTCCAGGGCGGGCTCTGGGTCCTGCGCGACCTCGGCTCGACCAACGGCACGACGGTCAACGGACGCCGGGTCACGGGCGCGGTGGCGGTCCGGGTGGGGGACGCGGTCGGCTTCGGGCAGATGACGTTCAGGCTGTCGCTGCGCTGAGCGACTCCCCAACGCCCAGTGAAGTACCGGGACTTCCCTTGAGGGTGGGGGTAACCCCCCTTCCGTACGCGGGAGTCCACCAGTGACCGCGTACCGCCTCCGCCGGGAGGCTTCTCACCATGAGAAGAACAGACGTTCCGGTCACGGTCCGCACGGCGCAGTGGTGCGCGACCCACCCGTGGAAGGCCATCGCGGGCTGGGTGCTGCTGATCGGCCTGTGCGTCGGCGCGGGGGCGGCCGTCGGCACGAACAAGGGGACCTTCGCCGACTTCTGGATCGGTGAGGCGGGACGGGCGGAGGCGATGGCCTCCGGGAGCGGCCTGACGCCTCCGCCGGTGGAGCAGGTGCTGATCGAGGGGAAGACAGAGGCGGGAGCCACTACCGCCGCGGAGGAGATCCGGCGGCGGATGGCGGCGCTGCCCGCCGTCGAGGAGGTCGGCGCACCCGTCGCCTCCGCCGGGCGCCCGGACACGGTGCGGGTCGCGGTCACGCTGCGCGGGGACCGGGAGACGGCGAAGAAGGACGTCGAGACGCTCCTCGCCGAGACGGCCGGCGTCCAGCGGGCGCACCCGGACCTGACGATCGAGCAGACCGGCAGCGCCTCCGTCTCCGTCGCGGTCAACGACAAGCAGGGGCAGGAACTCCAGCGGACCGAGATGATCAGCCTCCCGGTCACCTTCCTCATCCTCCTGGTGGTCTTCGGCGCGGTGCTCGCCGCCGGAATCCCCGTGCTCCTCGCCCTGTTCGCCTTCGGCGGCGCGGTCGGCCTGTACGGGATCGCCTCCTGGGTCTTCCCGGACGCGGGCGGCGCGGCGCTCAGCGTCATCTTCATGATGGGCATGGCGGTCGGCGTCGACTACTCGCTCTTCTACCTCAAGCGGGCCCGTGAGGAGCGCGAGCGGTCCGGCGGCACGATCTCGCACGCCCGCGCCGTCGAACTGGCCGCCGCGACGTCGGGCCGGGCGGTCGTCGACTCCGGGCTCGCCGTCGCCCTCTCTCTCGCCGGTCTCTACCTCGTCGGGGACGTCATCTTCTCGTCGATCGCCACGGGCGCGATCCTGGTCACGCTGGTGGCGGTCGGCGGCTCCCTGACCGTCCTGCCCGCCCTGCTCGCGAAGTCGGGCCACCGGATGGACGGCGGCCGGCTCGCCCGTCGACGCGCCGCCCGGCGTGGGGGCGGGGGCGGCGAGGGGCGCGTGTGGGCGGCGCTGCTCGGGCCGGTCGTGCGCCGGCCGCTCGTGGCGCTGCTCGCCGGGGTCGCGGCGACGGCCGCGCTGGCCGCGCCCGCGCTCGGGATGCGGCTCGGTACCGAGGGCAAGGAGACGTTCCCCGACAGCGTCCCGGCCGTGGCGGCGTACGACCGGCTCGTGGCCGCCTTCCCTTCGGAGGGGCCCGCGCATCTCGTACTCGTACGGGGCGAGGACCCGGCCGCGCCGCTGCGGAAGGTGGCGGCGGCGACCCGGGGCGACGCGCTGTTCGCGCAGGACACGGCGCCGGTGGTGCGGGTCGCCGAGGACGGGCGTACGGCTCTGCTCGCGCTGCCCGTCCCGTACGCGGCGAACTCGCCGGAGGCCGCGCGCTCCCTCGACCGGGTCCGCGAGGTTCTGCTGCCCGCGGCCGTCGCGGGCGCGCGGGGTCTGGACGGGGCGGTCTCGGGCGAGATCGCGTACGGCGCGGACTACGCGGCGCACCAGGAGCGGCGGCTGCCCTGGGTGGTCCTCTTCGTCTCGCTGGCGAGCCTGGCGATCATGTACGCGGCGTTCCGCTCGGTGGTCCTCGCGGCGCTCGGCACGGTCCTCAACCTGGCCGCGGTCATGGTGGCCTGGGGCGTGCTCACCCTGGTCTTCCAGGGAACGTGGGCGGAGGGCCTGCTGGGCTTCGAGTCCCTGGGCTTCGTCGGCTCCCGCATGCCGCTGATGGTCTTCGCGATCCTGGTGGGGCTCTCCACCGACTACCAGATCTTCGTGGTCAGCCGCATCCGCGAGGCCGTACGGCGTGGGGTGCCGACCCGGGAGGCGGTGGTCGACGGGATCGCGGGCTCGGCGAGCGTGGTGACGAGCGCGGCGGTGATCATGGTGTCGGTCTTCGTGAGCTTCCTCTTCATCGACCGCATCGAGATGAAGCAGCTCGCGGTGGGCCTGACGGTCGCGGTCCTCTTCGACGCGATCGTGCTGCGCGCGGTGATCCTCCCCTCGGCGCTGGCCCTCCTCGGCGAACGCGCCTGGTGGCCGCACCGCCCGTCGGAGGCCGGTCCTACACCCCTTCAGGCGGGGGCCCAGGCGCAGGGCCAGACGTCCTCGCCGGCCGACCGGAAGCTCCTCGTCTGAGCCAGCCCCGCCGGGGCGGAGTCCTTTCACCCGTTCGGCGGTACGCCGGCTGCGCCCCGCCCCCGGCGGTGGTCAGGTGGGGGGACACCCGCATGCCGGACCCGACAGGGGGGCGCGATGAGCGACGAGTCGAAGCCGGGGACGCCCCCCGACCGCTGGGCCGACCTGCCGCCCATGGACCCCGGGCCGCCCCCGGCCGCTCCTGCCCGCGCGACGCTCGCCGCCGCGACGGCCGCCGGGCGGTTCCGGACCGCCGCGCCCTCCGCCGCCGGGCGGTCCGCGACGCCCGGCGGGTCCGCAGCGGCCGGCGGGTCCACGGCGACCGGTGGGACGGCCGCTACCGGCCGGACCGTGGCCCCCAGCCCCCTCGACCCCGGCGGCACGCGGTACCCGCACCGGGTCCACCGCGTCCTGCGCGAGGAGTTCCCGCTCACCTACGACCCGCTGCTGCGCGCCTGGGTCCTGAGCCGGTACGCCGACGTGGCCACCGCCCTCACCGATGCCCGGTTCACCCACGGCCACCGCCCCGGCGACCCGCCCTGCGCCCGCAGTCACGTCGACGTCGATGAGGCCGAGCTGCGCAGCGTCGCCGCGCGCACCGCCCACGTCCTCGCCCGCCGGATCGCCGACCGGCCCCACGCCGATCTGGTCGCCGACTTCTGCCACTGGCTGCCCTCCGGCACCGTCGCCGCCGCCGTCGGCGTGCCGTACCGGGACATGATGCGCCTGGTCAGGGGCCGCGCCGCAGCCGCGCTCGCGGGCCAGTGCACGGGCCAGATCGCCGTACGGGAGAAGGCCCTCGCCTCCTTCCTCGCCAACGTGCTCGCCGACCCGGACCACGCGCGGGAACTCCACGCCGCGCCCTCCGGACAGCTCGCCCGCGCCTGGACGGAGTCGCTGCGCCGCGACCCGCCCGTCCAGATCGCCGTGCGCCGCACCGCCGCCGAGGTGCGGGTCAGCGGCGGCACGATCCCGGCGGGGGAGCCCGTCGCCCTGCTGATCGGCTCCGCCTGCCGTGACCCGGAACGCTTCCGCGAACCCGACCGCTACGACCCGCTCCGCGACGACCCCGGGCAGCTCACGTACGGCACCGGCGCCTGCCCGGCCGTTCTCCTCGCCGGGTTCGAAGCCGAGTACGCCCTGCGGGCGCTCCTCGACGCCATGCCCCGCCTCCGGCTCGCCGACGGCTTCCGGCCCGAGCGGACCGGCCTGATCACCCGCGCCCCGCGGAGCCTGCTCGTCAGGCCCGGCGGCTGAGCAGCGCCACCGGACGCGCGTCGAACAGATCGACCGGCTTCACCGCCCCGCCCGCGAACTCCCGCTCCCCGTCCAGGAGATCGACCCAGCGACCCGGCGGAAGGACCAGCTCGGTGTCCTGCCAGCCGCCCGCCTCCACCAGGCGCAGCGGCAGCCGCGTGACCGCCGTGACCACCTCGGGCGCGGCGCCCGGGCCTCCGCGCGCGAAGGCCAGACAGTGCGGTGCGGCGGCCCCGGTCACCGTCAGCGGGGCGTACGAGTCCGGTGCGGCGAACGCCTCGGGCCGCAGCCGCCGCACGGTGAGCGCCGCCCGTACCAGCGCCGTCCTGTCGTCGTCCTCGCCGACCGTGAACGGCCGCCGGTTGTCCGGGTCGACCAGCGCCCGGTACTCCCGCTCCGTCCCCTGGTACAGCTCCGGCACCCCCGGCATCGTCAGCTGGACCAGGGTCGCGCCCAGCATGTGTGCCCGGATGTGCGGCTCCAGGGCGAACGCCGCCTCCGAGGCCGCCCGCAGCGGGATCCGGCCGGGCCCGGCGGCCACGAAGTCGGTCACCGCCCGCTCGTACGCCGGGTCGGGCTCGGTCCAGCTCGTGTGCAGCCCCGCCTCCCGTACGGACTTGAGGACCGCCGGGCCGATCCGCTCCGCGTCCGGGGTGCCGAAGCCGAACGCCGTCTGCCACGCCGTCCACGCCAGATGCGGATCCGGCGCGTGGACGCCCGCCACCTCGTCGAGCAACTCCCGCCACACCTGCGGGCATTGGGAGAGCACGGCGATCCCCGCCCGGACGTCCGCGCTGCGCTTGGTGTCGTGCGTGGACAGCACCGTCCCGGTGGCCGGCCAGTCCCGGGCCAGCCGCAGGCAGTACGCGTGGAACTCCTCGGGCCCGATGCCCGGACGCCCGGGGTCTCCGCCGACCTCGTTCGCCGAGAGGAGCGGGGTGTAGCGGTAGAAGGCGGTGTCCTCGACGGACTTGGCGCGCAGCGCGGACGAGGTCTGCGCGAACCGGGCCCGGAACGCCCGGTGTTCGAGGCCGTCGCCGAGCCGCCCCAGCGCCATGTCGCGCACGGTGTCGACCGCCGAGGCCTCCTCCTCCACGGCGAAGGCCGCCTTCGCGCCGCGCGCCGCCTCGGGCGTCAGCACGGACTCGTCGCCGGTGCGGTAGTAGCGGTAGACCGGTACGCGGACGAGGAGTTCGCGCACAGCCGTCCGCAACGCCCAGGGGGCGTGGTCGCGCAGTTCCGGGTCGGCCGCACAGATCCGCTCCGCGAGCCGGGTGAGAACGCCGGTCTCCGCGGCGAGGTCGTGCGTCACGACCTCGTACGCGGCGCGGCGCGCGGTCGCCTCCCAGGAGCCGCCCCTGTCCCCGGCCCGTCCGACGAACTCCCGATAAAGATCGGCCATTTCATCGGCACCGGCCCCGTCCACGAAGAGACCGTCCACATGCCGCAGGGCGTCGTAGCCGGTGGTCCCCGCGACGGGCCAGGTCGGCGGCAGCGGCTCCGCCCCGGTGAGGATCTTCTCCACGACCGTCCAGCACCGGCCACCCGTCGCCTCCCGCAACCGCTCCAAGTACCCCTCGGGGTCGGCGAGTCCGTCCGGGTGGTCGATCCGCAGCCCCTCGATCACCCCGTCCCGTACCAGCTCCACGATCGTGCCGTGCGTCGCGTCGAAGACCTCGGGGTCCTCCACCCGAACCCCGATCAGCTCCGAAATGGTGAAGAACCGCCGGTAGTTGAGCTCCGTACGGGCAAGGCGCCACCAACCGAGCCGGTACCACTGGGCGTCGAGCAGCTCCGGCAGCGGCAGCCCCTCCGTGCCCGCGCGGAGCGGGAAGGACAGGTCGTCGAGGTGCAACTGGCCGTCGGCGACCCGCATCCGCTCCCGTACCTCCGGCAGCCGGGCCGGCAGCACCGGCAGCAGGATCCGGCCGTCCCCCGCCGCCCAGTCGACGTCGAACCAGCGGGCGTAGGGCGACTCCAGCCCCTCCCGGAGCACCGCGCGCAGCGCGTGGTTGTGCGTGGGCGAGGCCGCCATGTGGTTCGGGACCAGGTCCACGACCAGGCCCAGACCGTGCGCCCGCGCGGTCGCCGCGAGCGCCCGCAGCCCCGCCTCCCCGCCCAGCTCGGCCCGGACCGCACGGTGGTCGGTCACGTCGTACCCGTGCGTCGACCCGGGCACCGCCTCCAGGACGGGGGAGAGGTGCAGATGCGACACCCCGAGCCCGGCGAGGTACGGGACGGCCCGTTCGGCGGCCGAGAAGGGGAAATCCGGCTGGAGTTGGAGCCGATAGGTGGCGGTGGGCACGGTCCGGGCGGCCGGCGAGGCCGGGAGCGAGGGCGTCATGCGAACGTACGTACCCGGCGCGAGGCCTTCTGTGTCATCGCCGCATGCGTCCGTTCGGGTGCATTGTGTGATGTTCAGCCGGTGCCCAGCAGTTATCGCGACACCCGTTCGGCCGCCGCCGAACGAGGCCGGTCTCCACCGTCACCGGGTGCCGGCCCCGCCGCCCGCCCCCTACGCCGGCCGCTTCAGCACCGTCAGGCTCAGCGGTGCCAGTGACACCCGTTCGCCCGCTGCGACCTTCGGGCCCTCCTGGGGAGGGATGCCCTCCGGGTGGGAGGTGTCCACGACCACCCGCCAGCTCTCGCCGTGGTTGATCGGGACCTCGAACTCCAGCTCCTGAGACGACGCGTTGAACATCAGCAGGAACGAGTCGTCCCCGATCCGTTCCCCTTGAAGTCCCGGTTCCGAGATCGCGTTGCCGTTGAGGAAGACCGACAGGGCCTGCGCGTGCGCCGCCTGCCAGTCCCGCGCCGTCATCTCCTCGCCCTCCGGCGTGAACCAGGCGATGTCCGTCAGCTCGTCGTGGGTCCCCTCCACCGGACGCCCGTGGAAGAAGCGGCGGCGCCGGAAGACCGGGTGGTCCCGCCGCAGCCGCACCATGGCCCGGGTGAACTCCAGGAGCGTGCCCTCCTCCGACGCGCCCGGCTCCGGCCAGCGCACCCACGACACCTCGTTGTCCTGGCAGTACGCGTTGTTGTTGCCGCCCTGCGTCCGGCCGAACTCGTCGCCGTGGCTCAGCATCGGCACGCCCTGCGAGAGCATCAGCGTCGCGAGGAAGTTCCGCATCTGGCGGGCCCGCAGCTCCCGGATCCCGATGTCGTCCGTGTCGCCCTCGGCCCCGCAGTTCCAAGACCGGTTGTAGCTCTCGCCGTCCCGGTTGCCCTCCCCGTTCGCCTCGTTGTGCTTCCCGTCGTACGAGACGAGGTCGCGCAGCGTGAAACCGTCGTGGCAGGTCACGAAGTTGACCGAGGCCAGCGGCCGGCGGCCGTCGTCCTGGTACAGGTCGGACGAGCCGGTGAGCCGGGACGCGAACTCGGCCAGCGTGCGCGGCTCGCCGCGCCACAAGTCCCGTACGCAGTCCCGGTACTTGCCGTTCCACTCGGTCCACAGCGGCGGGAAGTTGCCCACCTGGTAGCCGCCCTCGCCGACGTCCCACGGCTCGGCGATCAGCTTCACCTGGCTGACCACCGGGTCCTGCTGCACCAGGTCGAAGAAGGACGAGAGCCGGTCCACCTCGTGGAACTGCCGTGCGAGCGTCGCCGCCAGGTCGAAGCGGAAGCCGTCGACGTGCATCTCCGTCACCCAGTACCGCAGGCTGTCCATGATCAGCTGCAGCACGTGCGGGGACCGCATGAGCAGCGAGTTCCCGGTGCCGGTGGTGTCCGTGTAGTACCGGCGGTCGTTCGAGAGCCGGTAGTACGAGGGATTGTCCAGGCCCCGGAAGGAGAGCGTGGGGCCCAGGTGGTTGCCCTCCGCCGTGTGGTTGTAGACCACGTCGAGGATGACCTCGATCCCCGCCTGGTGCAGGGCCCGTACCGCCGACTTGAACTCCAGGACCTGCTGGCCCCGGTCGCCCCAGGAGGCGTACGCGTTGTGCGGGGCGAAGAAGCCGATCGTGTTGTAGCCCCAGTAGTTGGCGAGCCCCGCGTCCACCAGGCGGTGGTCGTTCACGAACTGGTGCACCGGCATCAATTCGAGCGCCGTCACGCCCAGTTCCTTCAGGTGCCCGATCACCGCCGGATGCGCGAGCCCCGCGTACGTCCCGCGCAGCTCCTCCGGAAGCTCCGGGTGGAGCATGGTCAGGCCCTTCACATGGGCCTCGTAGATCACCGTGCGGTGGTAGTCGGTGCGCGGCCGCCGGTCGTCGCCCCAGTCGAAGTACGGGTTGACCACGACCGAGCTCATCGTGTGCGGCGCCGAGTCGAGGTCGTTGCGCGAGTCCGGCCGCCCGAAGTGGTAGCCGTACACCGCCTCGCCCCACTGGACCGAGCCCGAGACCGCTCGGGCGTAGGGGTCCAGGAGCAGCTTCGCCGCGTTGCAGCGCTGCCCGCGCTCCGGAGCGTACGGACCGTGGACCCGGAATCCGTACCGCTGACCCGGCATCACTCCCGGCAGATAGGCGTGCCGGACGAAGGCGTCCGTCTCGCGCAGCTCCACCGCTGTCTCCGAGCCGTCGTCATGGAGCAGACACAGCTCGATCCTGTGGGCGGCCTCGGAGAAGACCGCGAAGTTGGTTCCGGCGCCGTCGTACGTGGCGCCCAGGGGATACGCTTGTCCCGGCCAGACCTGCATAGATACGACTCTTCCATTCTGATCCGGGTGTTGGGGTGCACTCCGGCCAGATTGCCCGAAAGGGAGCCGAGGGCGGGCCACCCGACACGCCGGGCGCGCCGTCACGGACGGCCGGGGGCGACCGCGTCAACGGCACGGCGCCCGCCGACCCCGGTCGTACGGGTCGACATCGTGTTCCCTTCCGCGGCGGGACCGGGACCTCGGCCGCCCCTCGCCGACCGGGTGGGCTTCCTGCCCGCGGCCAGGGACGCTTCCGCTATGAATCCGCTCACTCCGGGCGATCTCGCCGGACGGAACGGCACTCCGAATCAGGGGAGTTGACCGAGCAGCCTGTCGATCCGGCTGCACCGGCTCCCGCTCGCGGAGTACCCTTCCTTGATCGTTGACAGACGGTCGGATCGGGCGTCCAGGAGCAGAAGGCGGTGCGCGGGTGAGCTCGGGAGGTCTGGAGCTGCCCCCAGGGGACGCGGGTCACGAGGGGGGCTCGCCCGACCCCGTGGAGGTACCGCCCGGAGCGGTCTCCGTCGCCAGGCCGATGGAGATCGGGGCAGAGCTCGACTGGGGCGCCGAGGCCTGGAGCGAGGTGCGCACCCGCGCCCAGCGCGCCGGACGGGCCTATATCTGGCTGAATCTCGTCGAGCAGCGGCTGCGCGCGGTGGTGGCCGCCGTACTGCGCCCGGTGTACGAGCCGGTGCACGGCGAGGAGTGGGTGGTGGCCGCGGCCGGGCCCGCCGGGCAGGAGTGGGTGCAGCGGGCCGTCGCCGTCCGCGAGGTCTCGCGGCGCAAGGGCTACCTCCTGGACCCGGCCGACGACAACGTCCTCAGCTTCCTGACGCTCCCGCAGCTGCGCGAGCTGATGGTCCAGCACTGGCCGTGCTTCGAGCCGTACTTCGACGACCGGCGCGAGGTCGAACTCGCCCTCGACGAGCTGGAGGTGACGCGGAACGTCGTCTCCCGCAATCGCGCCCTCTCGCTCACCGTGCTCGCCCAATCCGAACGGGCGTCCGCCCGGCTCCTGGAGATCCTCGGCAGCGGGGCGGGCGTGCCGTCCGCCGACCGGCTGCCCGTCGACGCGGTCGAGGACCTGGTCGGCGACCGGTACGCGGACGTGGTCTCCGTCCACCCCGACCGGGTGCGGCTGCAGCGCCAGCTGCCGGCCGAGGACCTCTTCGGGGGCGCCCGCCGCCTCGACGCCACGGGCATAGGCCTGAACCTGCTCGTGCAGAACTTCTCCGGGCGGCGCCTCGTGCGGCTCGCCGAGTCCGGCTGCCGGATACGCCTGCTCTTCCTGAACCCGGCGAGCAGCGCGGTGAAGCGGCGCGAGCGGGAACTGGGGCTGAAGAAGGGCGAGCTGAGCCGCTCGGTGGAGATGAACATCCTCCACATGCGGCGGGTGCGGTCCCGGCTGCGCGACCCGGACGCCTTCCAGATCCATGTCTTCGACGAGACCCCGCGCTTCACGGCGTACCTGGTCGACGGGGACGGACCGGACGGGGTCGCCGTGATCCAGTCGTACCTGCGGAAGGCGCGGGGCATGGAGGCGCCGGTGCTCGTGCTGCGCGGGGGCGGGCGGAACCTGGTGCGTTCCGGACAACAGGGGCGAGACGGCGAATACGGACTTTTCTCCACATATCGCGAGGAGTTCGAGTCGGTCTGGCTCGACTCGCGCCCGGTCTCCTGAGTCCGACGGAAGGCTGAGGGAAGGCCGGCTCACGGCTGGGGGATGGCCGGGGGACAGCCCGCCGGGGCCCGTTGTCAGTGGCTCGTGCGAGGGTGTTCAGCACCACGGGGGAGATCACGTAAGGAGGCCCGATGGCTTGGCACGGGGAACCGCTGGTCGGATTCGACCTGGAGACGACCGGTACGGAACCGCTGGAGGCGCGGATCGTGACCGCCGCGATCGTCGGCGTATCGGGCGGACGGGTGACGCGGCACCGGGACTGGCTCGCCGACCCGGGCATCCGCATCCCGGAGCAGGCGTCCGCGATCCACGGCATCAGCAGCGAGCAGGCGGCCGCCGAGGGGCGGCCGGTGGCCGAGGTGGCCGACGAGATCGCCGAGACCCTGACGGGGTACTGGAACCAGGGCGTCCCGATCGTGGCGTACAACGCCTCGTTCGACCTCACGCTGCTCTCCGCCGAGCTGCGCCGCCACGGGCTCCCCTCGTTGAGCGAGCGGCGCGGCGGCGCCCCGATAGGCCCGGTCGTTGACCCGTACACCATCGACCGGGCCGTCGACCGGTACCGCAGGGGGAAGCGGACCCTGGAGGCGGTCTGCGCCGAGTACGGAGTCGTCCTCGAAGCCGCGCACCAGGCGTCCGCCGACGCGGAGGCCGCCGTGCGGGTGGCCATCGCGATAGCCGAGCGACACCCGACGGTCGCCGCACTGACCCCGGCCGAGCTGCACGGCCGTCAGATCGACTGGTACCGCACGTGGGCCGAGGACTTCCAGGACTTCCTGCGCCGCAAGGGCACCCCCGACGCCTTCGTCGACCCGTCATGGCCCCTGCGGGAACTCGCACCGGTGGCGCGCTGACGGAGCGTGGGGCGGGCGCGCCGCGCGGCGGCGTCAGCCGATCGGGTTCTCCGCGAGAAAGTCCAGGACCAGCGTGTTGATCCGCTCGGGCTGGTCCAGCTGGAGCCAGTGGCCCGCGTTCTCCACGCGCTCGTAGCGCCAGGTGCCGTCCACGTGCTTGCCGGTGCCGGTCATGGACTGTTCGGTCATGAAGCGGTCGCCGGTGGACCAGACGCCCAGGACCGGGCCCGGCAGCGGCGGGAGCGGCAGGGCGGGGCCGAACTGGACCTCGACGGGGACGCCCGCCCGGTAGATGTTCAGCGCCGCCGTCAGGGCGCCCGGCGCCCGCAGGGTCTCGACGATCGCCTCCGCGTCGGGGTGCTCGGTCGCCATCTCCCGGAGGTTGGCGAAGTCGTCCCGGGAGAGCCAGTCCTCGGCGACCCCGGGGAACTGGAACAGGATCATGTACCAGGACCGCTGCTTCTGCTCGAAGCCCGCGTCCTTGATGGCCGCCATGTGCCCCACCGACAGGATGCTCAGCGACGCCACCCGCTCGGGCGCGATCTGGGCGAAGCCCTGGACGATGCCCGAGCCCCAGTCGTGCCCGACGAGATGGACGCGGCCGTCGATCTCAAGGTGGGCCAGAAGTTCCAGCAGGTCGCCGACGTGCTTGGCCGGGTGGTACCCCTCGAAGCCGCCGCCGTCCCCCTCCGCCGGGCGGCCGGAGGAGCCGAAGCCCCGCAGGGTCGGAACGACGCACTGGTATCCGGCCGCGGTCAGGGCCGGCACCTGGTGGCGCCAGAGATCCTTGCTGTCGGGGAAGCCGTGCACCAGCAGGACGGTCGGCCCTTCGCCGCTCACCTCGACGTCGAGCGTCACCTCGGACAGTTCCACGCGCATCACAACACCCCGTTCATGAGTGGGAATTCGCACGAGACCCCCCGTCTTGATGTCAGAAGGGGTACCACCTCACGGTGGCATCACCTTCCCGCAGCGAGGCCACCCGGCGCTCGAATTCGGCCAGCGCCTTGGGGTTCGTCGGCGCGTGCTGGGCCACCCAGGCGCAGCTCGCGGTCTCCCGCGCCCCGCGCAGCACCGCGCATCCGTCCCACTCCCGGACGTCCCAGCCGTACGCCTCGGTGAAGGCGTCGTAGGCGGCGGGATCGAGTCCGTACCGGTCGCGGGAGAGTGCGAGGACCACCAGATCGTGTTCGCGCAGATCGGAGGAGAAGGTCTCCAGATCGACCAGGACCGGACCCTCGGGACCGACATGGACGTTACGGGGGAGGGCGTCGCCGTGGATCGGGCCGGGGGCGAGGCGCGGGGTGAGCGCGGCCGCCGCCGGGGCGAAGGCGTCCCGCCGCTCGCGCAGGAAGGCCGCGTCGGCCGGGTCGATGGCGTCGCCCGCGAGCCGCAGCCACCGCTCGACCCCGCCCAGGAGTTCGCGGCGCGGCAGCGTGAAGCCCGTCGGCTCCGGCAGGGCGTGGATCCGACGAAGCAGCGGCGCCAGGTCGCGGGGCTCGGCGGGGCGCACGGCCTCGGGCAGCCGGTGCCAGAGGGTGACCGGGTGGCCGTCGACCAGACGGGGCTTCGGCTCCGCGGCGCGCACGGCCGGGATGTCCGTCTCCGCCAGCCAGGCCGCGAGCGCGAGTTCGCGCTCGGCGCGGGGGAGCAGCTCCGGGTCCCGGCCGATCTTCACCACGAGCTCGCCGACGGCGAAGACCGCGTTCTCGCCGAGCGCGAGCAGCCGCGCCTCCGGCTCACGCGCTTCCCGATCCGTCGGCAGCCCCGCGGCGGCCAGGATCTCCCGTGCGCGCGCCTCGTCCATCCGTCTCTCCCAGCTGCCCCGATGCGTGTGCGAATCAGCCAAAGTCTCGCATCCATGCAGGCTGCCTTGACGAACCGACGGCCCGTCAGGACCATGACGGAGGTCGAGTCGCATTCGCAAAAGGTGCATAAGGGGTCGATCTGTGGGAGTGGCGACCGCAACGAAGCGGTCCGGCGGGGCGACGGCCGCCGGCCGGAGACCCGGGCCCGGTCCGGTGCGGGACCACGGCGCCTGGTTCCTGGTGCTGCCCGCGCTCATCCCCATCCTGGTTCTGAGCGTCGGCCCCCTCCTCTACGGCATCGCGCTCGCCTTCACCGACTCCCAGTCCGGCCGCACTCAGCCCACCCAGTGGGTCGGCACCCTCAACTTCCAGGACCTGCTGCACGACACCCTCTTCTGGGACTCCTTCCGGATCGGTCTGCTCTGGGCCGTCGGTGTCACCGTGCCGCAGTTCCTCCTGGCCCTCGGCCTCGCGCTGCTGCTCAACGAGAAGCTCCGCTTCCGCTGGCTGGCCCGGGCGCTCGCGATCATCCCGTGGGCCATGCCCGAGGTCGTCGTCGGCATCATGTGGCGTCTCGTCTACAACCCGGACGCGGGCATCCTCAACGAGACCATCCGCGATCTGGGCCTCGGCGACGGGCGCGACTGGCTCACCGGGCTCGCCACCGCCCTGCCCGCCGTGGTCGTCGTCGGCATCTGGGCCGGCATGCCCCAGACCACGGTCGCCCTGCTCGCCGGCCTCCAGAACACCCCGCACGAACTCCACGAGGCCGCCGCCCTCGACGGCGCGGGCGCCTGGCGCCGCTTCCGTACCGTCACCTGGCCCGCCCTCAGACCGGTGGCCCTCGCCATCACAGCGCTCAACTTTATTTGGAACTTCAACTCCTTCGCCCTGGTCTACGTCCTGACCAACGGCGGACCCGGCGGCCGCACCCGGCTGCCCATGCTCTTCGCGTACGAGGAAGCCTTCCGCTACGGGCAGTTCGGCTACGCCGCCGCCATGGGCTGCGTCATGGTCGCCGTCATCTCCGTACTCCTCGCCCTCTACCTCGTCGGACGGCTGAAGGGGGACCAGGACCGGTGAGCACCCTCCGCGCAAGCAGACCCGCGCGAATCGGCCAGTACCTCGCGCTCCTCGCCTATCTGGTCTTCCTCGCCTTCCCGTTCCTCTGGCTGATCTCCACCGCCTTCAAGCCGGCGACCGAACTCGGCTCGCTCCACCCGACCTGGATCCCGAAGGACCCGACCCTCGCCAACTTCCGGCAGGCCTTCGACGAACAGCCGCTGCTCCAGGCCGCCGGGAACAGCCTGATCGCCGCCCTGTCGGCGGCCCTGATCGCCGTCGTCATCGCCACGCCCATGGCCTATGTGATGGCCCGCCACCGCAGCCGGCTCTCCACCGCCGCCACCGGCTGGGTCGTGATCAGCCAGGCGTTCCCCTTCGTGCTCGTGATCATCCCGCTCTTCCTCGTCCTCAAGAACCTGCACCTGATCAACAGCCTCTTGGGCCTCGTCATGGTCTACGTCGTCTGGTCGCTGCCGTTCGCGCTCTGGATGCTGGTGGGGTACGTACGGGCCGTCCCGGCCGAGTTGGAGGAGGCCGCGGCCGTCGACGGCGCCGGGAAGCTCCGTACGCTCGTCTCGGTCACCGCCCCGCTGCTCGCCCCCGGCATCGTCGCCACGGCGCTCTTCGCCTTCATCACCGCGTGGAACGAGTTCTTCTTCGCGCTCGTCCTGCTCAAGACCCCGGAGAAGCAGACCTTGCCGGTCGTCCTCACCCACTTCCTCGGCGCTGAGGGCGTCGCCGACCTCGGACCGCTGGCCGCCGCCGCGTTCCTGGCCACGATCCCCTCGCTGGTCATCTTCGCGATCATCCAGAAGCGCATCACGGGCGGCATGCTGGCCGGGGCGGTGAAGTCCTGATGCGGGTACGGACGTTCGCGGCCGCCGCCGCGCTCGCGCTGCTCCTCACCGGCTGCTCGGCGGGGGACGAGCCCGGCGACGGCCCGGTACGGCTCCGCTTCCAGTCCCTGGCCTGGCAGAAGGAGTCCGTCGACGCCAACAAGGAACTGGTCGCCGAGTGGAACGCGGCCCACCCCGACATCCAGGTCGACTACGTCCAGGGCAGCTGGGACTCCGTCCACGACCAGCTCCTCACCTCCTTCGAGGGCGGCGAGGCGCCCGACATCATCCACGACGCCTCCGACGACCTGGCCGACTTCGCCTACGGCGGCTACCTCGTCGATCTGACCGGCCTTCTGCCCGAGCGGCTCAAGGCCGACATCCCGGCGCGCAGCTGGGAGACCACGACCTTCGGCGGCGGGGTCTACGGCGTGCCGTTCCTCCAGGAACCGCGCGTGATCATGGCCAACAAGCAGATCCTGGAGTCGTCCGGCGTCCGCCTGCCGACCCCCGAGAAGCCGTGGAGCTGGGCGGAGTTCCGGCAGATCACCAAGGAGCTGACGGCCGCGATGGGCGAGGGGAAGTACGCGATCGCCTGGCCGCTGAAGGAGCCGGTTTCGGTCAGCCTCAACCTGGGGCTCTCGGCCGGCGGGCAGCTCTTCCACAGGGAACCCGACGGGAAGGTGACGATCCGCTTCACCGAGCAGGACGGCGTCGTGCCCGGAACCATCCACGACCAGGTCAACACCGACCACAGCGCCTCGCGTTCCACGCTCGGTAGTGGCGGCTCGGACGCCCTGCCCGGGTTCTTCGGCGGCAAGTACGCGATGGTCCCGCTGGGCTTCTCGTACCGCCAGCAGATCACGCAGCAGGCGCCGAAGGGCTTCGAGTGGATCGTGCTGCCCGCGCCCGCGGGGCAGGACGGGCTCGCGCAGGGCGTCAGCCCGCAGACGCTCTCCATCGCCGAGGACAGCCGGTACAAGAAGGAGGCCGCGGCCTTCCTCGACTTCTTCCTCCAGCCGGCCGGCATGGTCCGCCTCGCGCGCGGCGACTGGATGCTGCCGACCGGCACCGCGGCGCTCGCGGACCCGTCCCTGCACACCGCGAAGGACGGCTGGGCGACCGGCGCCGCCGTCGCCGAGCACCTGCGCTCCGCGCCCGCGCAGTCCGTCCGGGGCTACCCCGAGTGGAAGGACAAGGTGGCCACCCCGGCCTACCAGGAGTACTACAGCGGGGCGATCGACGCGGCGGAGCTGCGCAAACGCCTGCAGGAGGACGGCAACCTCGTCCTCGCCCGCTACCAGCGCGACTGACCCGTACCCGACCCCTGGGGGAGCCCTCACCTCTTACTGGCTGGACGAGACGTCTCGTCTCGCTTACTGTGGGCGCATGACCACCACGCCGCGCCGCGCCCATATCGCCATGTTCTCCATCGCCGCCCACGGCCACGTGAACCCGAGCCTCGAAGTGATCCGCGAGCTCGTCGACCGGGGCCACCGCGTCAGCTACGCCATCCCCGCCGCCTTCGCGGAGAAGGTCGCCGCGACCGGCGCCACGCCCGTCGTCTACCGCTCCACGCTCCCCACCGACGACGATCCGGACGCCTGGGGCACCGAACTGATCGACCACGTCGAACCGTTCCTCGCCGACGCGATCCAGGCCCTGCCCCAGCTGGCCGAGGCCTTCGACGCCGACCGGCCGGACCTCGTCCTGCACGACATCACCTCCTACCCGGCGCCGGTCCTCGCCCACCGCTGGGGTGTCCCCACCGTGGGACTCTGGCCGAATCTCGTCCCCTGGGAGGGGTACGAGGAGGAGGTCGCCGAGCCCATGTTCGCGGAGCTGAAGGCCTCCGAGCGGGGCAAGGCGTACTACGCCCGCTTCGAGAACTGGCTCACCGAGCACGGTGTGGCCACCCACCCCGACCGCCTTGTCGCCCGTCCCCGACGCGCCCTCGCGCTCATCCCGAGCGCCCTCCAGCCGCACGCCGACCGGGTCGACGGCTCCGTCTTCACCTTCGTCGGCGCCTGTCAGGGCGAGCGCGCGGACCAGGGGGAGTGGCACCGCCCCGAGGGCGCCGAGAAGGTGCTGCTCGTCTCCATGGGCTCGGCCTTCACCAAGCTGCCGGACTTCTACCGCACGTGCCTGGCCGCCTTCGGTGACCTGCCCGGCTGGCACGTGGTGCTCCAGATCGGCGCCTTCGTCGACCCCTCCGAGCTGGGCGAGATTCCGGACAATGTCGAAGTGCGGTCCTGGGTACCCCAGTTGGCCATCCTGAAGCAGGCCGACGCCTTCATCACCCACGCGGGCGCCGGCGGCAGTCAGGAGGGGCTCGCCACCGCGACCCCGATGGTCGCGGTCCCCCTCGCGACCGACCAGTTCGGCAACGCCGACATGCTCCGGTCCCTCGGTGTGGCCCGTCGGCTCGAGATGGCGGACGTCACCGCCGAGCTGCTGCGCGCCTCCGTGTTCGCTCTCGTCGACGACCCCGACGTGGCCGTCCGCGCCAAGGAGGTCCAGGAGCGGATGGCGCGCGAGGGCGGCACGCGCCGGGCGGCCGACCTCATCGAAGCCGACCTCATCGAAGCCGAAATCGGCGAAAGCGAACGCATCGGGTCCGAACTGCCGTAATTCCGCATGCACATGGCCCCCGGGTGAACCCGGGGGCCTTATGTTGTGCCGGAGTTGGGAGGGATGCGTGACTTTATTATTACGAAGCCTTGTTGCTTAAGTCACAGCTGCATGAAGGTCTTGATTTGCACTCGTCAATGAGCAAGGGTTTCGAAGCAGCCGCCGGAGGGTTTCCTTTCGGAGGCTCGACCCCCCACAAATCCTGGCGAGGAGACCCCTCTTCATGGCAATACACAAGCGTGCCCGCAAGACCAAGCTCATCGTCGCCGTCTCGACCGCGATCGCGGCCGCGGCCGGAGTCACCGTTCTCACGAGCCCGTTCGCCGGTGCGGCCCCCACGCCGCCCGCCCTCGGGACCGTGCACGGACTCGGCGTCGAAGGTGCCGTCGCAGGCAGCTACATCGTTCTGCTGGACGAGAAGGCCGACAAGGGCGAACTGGCGAAGGAGTACGGCGGCACCCTGCGCCGCAGCTACGACTCCGCCGTCAACGGCTTCTCGGTGAACGGCCTTTCGGAGACGGACGCCAAGCGTCTCGCCGCCGACCCGGCCGTCGCCAAGGTCGTCCAGAACAAGAAGTTCACCATCAACGCGACCCAGGAGGACCCGCCGTCCTGGGGCCTGGACCGGGTCGACCAGACCGAGACCGCGGGCGACAAGAAGTACACCTACCCGGACAACGGCGGCGAGGGCGTCACCGCCTACGTCATCGACACCGGAGTCCGCACCACGCACAAGGACTTCGAGGGCCGCGCCGCCTCCGGCTTCGACGCCGTCGACAACGACGACGACGCCTCGGACGGCAACGGCCACGGCACCCACGTCGCCGGCACCATCGCAGGCGCCTCGCACGGTGTCGCCAAGAAGGCGAAGATCGTCGCCGTCCGCGTGCTCGACGACAACGGCTCCGGCACCACCGAGCAGGTCGTCGCGGGCATCGACTGGGTCACCACGAACCACCAGGGCCCGTCCGTCGCCAATATGAGCCTGGGCGGGGGCGCCGACCCGGCCCTCGACGAGGCCGTCAAGAAGGCCATCGCCTCCGGTGTCACCTTCGGTGTCGCCGCAGGCAACGAGTCCTCCGACGCCGGCGAGGGCTCCCCCTCCCGCGTCCAGGAGGCGATCACCGTCGCCTCCTCGACCGAGGACGACCAGCAGTCCAGCTTCTCCAACTTCGGCTCCGTGGTGGACCTCTACGCCCCGGGCTCGGAGATCACCTCGACGTGGAACGACAGCGACGAGGGCACCAAGACCATCTCCGGTACGTCCATGGCCACCCCGCACGTGGTCGGCGCCGCCGCCGTCTACCTCGCGGCGCACCAGGACGCCACGCCGGACCAGGTCGCCGAGGCGCTGGTCTCCGGGGCCACCCCGGACAAGATCAGCAACCCGACCGGGGGCACCGCCAACAAGCTCCTGAAGATCGTCGAGTAGCCGAGGCCCGCTGAACCGGCGGCCGCCGTGCCCTCCCCCACGGGGCACGGCGGCCGCCTTATCGTGTGCCCATGACGACGACGTACGCCGCGCTGCTGCGCGGGATCAACGTGGGCGGCCACCGCAAAGTCCCGATGGCGGAACTCCGTTCCGTACTGGAAGAGCTCGGGCACCGGGACGTCCGGACGTATCTGCAGAGCGGCAACGCCGTCTTCACGACCGACGCCGACGCCGACGCCGACGCCGACGGTGCGAGCACGGATGAGCTGACCACCGCGCTCCAGGACGCCATCGAGAGTCACTTCGGCTTCCGAGTCGACTGCCTGGTCAGGGACGCCGCCTATCTCGCGGCCGTCGCCGACGCCTGCCCGTTCCCGGCCGCCGAGCTGGAGGGCAAGCAGCTCCACGTCACGTACTTCTCCGAGCAGGTCGGCCCCGAGCGGTTCGCCTCGATCGACCAGAAGGCCTTCCTGCCCGAGGAGTTCAGGCTCGGCGACCGCGTGCTCTACCTCTACGCGCCCGAGGGCCTCGGCCGGTCGAAACTGGGTGAGGTGCTCTCGAAGCCCGCCCTGGTCAAGGGCATCGTGGCGACGACACGCAACTGGAACACCGTGGTGAAGCTGGTGGAGATGACCCGGGGCTGAGCCGCTTCAGGTCTCTCGGTGAGGGGAAGGAGGTGTACCCACTCCTTTCCACTCTCAACTTATAGCGCATGGGGGGGCTTGCGGCAAGGCCCCGGTGGTGACGCAGAATCTCAGGCCTTGGCCCGATTCCGTGCCCGTACCGAGGAGATGAACCCCCTGACCAGCAACGCGTTCGACCTTTCCGACCGACTGTCCTCCAAGGCCGACCCGGCGCTCATCGCCGGCGACGAGCAGCACTTCGCGGCCATCGCGGACTGCCTCGACCGGACGATCGCCGAGCTGTCCGAGCAGCTCGACGTTGCGCGGAAGGCGCCCGGCGGCGCCGGCCGGGAGGCCCTGGAGCGGGACACGGAGATCCACCGCCTCACCGCCCGCCTGCGCACCCTGCGCCGGTTCGGCATGGACCTGTGCCTCGGGCACGTCGTCCTCGCCGGCAGCCCCGAGCCCGTGTACATCGGCCGCCTCGGCCTCACCGACAGCACGGGCCGCCGGCTGCTGCTCGACTGGCGCTCCCCGGCCGCCGAGCCGTTCTTCGCGGCGACCCACGCCCAGCCCATGGGCCTGGCCAGCCGCCGCCGGTACCGCTGGACCCGCGGCCGGATCAGCGACTACTGGGACGAGGTGTTCACCGCCGACGGCCGCGAGGGGCACGCGGCGCTCGACGACCACTCCGCGTTCATCGCCAGCCTGGGCGGCGAGCGCTCGTCCCGGATGCGTGACGTGCTCGCCACCATCCAGTCCGACCAGGACGCCATCATCCGTGCGGGCTCCAAGGGTGCCCTCGTCGTCGACGGCGGCCCCGGCACCGGCAAGACCGTCGTGGCGCTGCACCGTTCCGCGTACCTGCTCTACTCCGACCCGCGCCTCGGCCACCGCCGCGGGGGCGTGCTGTTCGTCGGTCCGCACCAGCCGTACCTGAACTACGTCGAGGACGTCCTGCCCAGCCTCGGCGAGGAGGGCGTACGGACCTGCACCCTGCGCGACCTGCTGCCCGAGGGGGCCGGCGCCCCGGCCGAGACCGACCCGGAGGTGGCCCGCCTGAAGTCGTCCGCCGACATGGTGCGGGCGATCGAGAAGGCCGTCCGCTTCTACGAGGAGCCGCCCACCCAGGGCATGACCGTCACCACCCCGTGGTCCGAGGTCCGGCTGACCGCCGACGACTGGGCCGAGGCGTTCCGTGCGCCCGGGCCGAGCACGCCGCACAACGAGGCCCGCGAGGAGATCTGGGAGGAACTGGTCACGATCCTGCTGGACAAGCACAGCGGCGACGTCCCGTCCGAGCAGCAGTTCCGGAAGTCGCTGCTCCACGACGAGGAGCTGGTCGAGACCCTCGACCGCGCGTGGCCGATGATCGACGCCGCCGACCTCGTCGGCGACCTCTGGTCCGTCCCCGCCTACCTGCGGATGTGCGCACCCTGGCTCGGCCCCGACGACGTACGCACGCTGCTGCGCAAGCACGCCCCGCAGGCCTGGACGGTCTCCGACCTGCCCCTTCTGGACGCGGCCCGGCAGCGGCTAGGCGACCCGAAGGCGTCCCAGCGCAAGCGCCGGCACGAGGCCTCCGTGGCCGCCGAGCGCGAGCGCATGGCCGGTGTCATCGAGAACGTCATCGCGGCCGACGCCGACGGCGAGGGCGCGGTGACGATGCTGCGCGGGCGGGACCTCCAGGACAGCCTGATCGACGAGGACGCGCTGCCCGGCACGGAACGCGCGCTGCTCGACGGCCCGTTCGCGCACGTCGTCGTCGACGAGGCGCAGGAGCTGACCGACGCCGAGTGGCAGATGCTGCTGCTCCGCTGCCCGTCCCGGAGCTTCACCATCGTCGGCGACCGGGCCCAGGCCCGGGACGGGTTCACCGAGTCGTGGGAGGAGCGGCTCAAGCGGATCGGGCTCGACCGGGTCGAGGTGGCCTCGCTCTCCATCAACTACCGGACCCCGGAAGAGGTCATGGCGGAGGCCGCGCCGGCCATCCTGGCCGCGATCCCGGACGCCAACGTGCCGACCTCCATCCGCGCCAACGGCATTCCCGTCCTCCACGGCTCCGTCGCGGACCGGGACGCCATCCTCGACGGCTGGCTGGCCGACCACGCCGACGGCGTCGCCTGCGTCATCGGCGACCCCACGTTCGAGGAGACCGCACGCGTGCGGTCGCTCACGCCCAGCCTGTCGAAGGGCCTGGAGTTCGACCTGGTCGTGGTCGTCGACCCGGACGCCTTCGGCGAGGGCGTCGAAGGCGCGGTCGACCGCTACGTCGCGATGACCCGGGCGACGCAGCGGCTGGTGGTGCTGAAGAGCTAGGCCTTGGCCAGGGCGTCCAGGAGGGAGACGTCGGAGGCGTCGAGGCGCAGCTCCGCCGCCTTCAGGTTCTCCTCCAGGTGTGTGAGGGAGCCGGTGCCGGGGGTGGGGAGCAGGACGGGGGAGTGGTGGAGCAGCCAGGCCAGAGCGACCTGGCCCCGGCTCGCCCCGTGCCGCGCCGCCACCGCGTCGAGGGTGTCCGCCGCGCTGTCGGTCAGGGCGCCGTTGGCCAGCGGGAACCACGGCAGGAACGCCAGGTCGTGCGCGGCGCAGAGCGCCAGGACCTCCGCCGACTCCCGGTCGAGCAGGTTGAAACGGTTCTGCACGGACACGATCGAGGACGTCAGGCGCAGCGCCTCCGTGAGCTGGGCGGCGGTGACCGAGTCCAGGCCGACGTACCGGATCTTCCCCTCGGCGCGAAGCTCGTCCAGCGCCCCGAGCTGCTCCGCCATCGGGACCTCCGGGTCGAGGCGGTGGAGCTGGTAGAGGTCGACGCGGTCGGTCCGCAGCCGCCGCAGGCTCGCCTCGCACATCGCGCGCAGCCGCTCCGGCCGCCCCTCGATGTGCCAGGCGCTGTCGCTCGTCCGTACGACCCCGCCCTTCGTGGCGATCACCAGGCCGTCCCGGTACGGGTGGAGGGCCTCGGCGACCAGCTCCTCGGCGAGGCCGGGGCCGTAGTTGTCGGCCGTGTCGATCAGGGTGACCCCGCGCTCCACGGCCCGCCGCAGGACGGCGACGGCGTCCGCCCGTTCACCGCGAGGCCCCCAGTAGCCCGGGCCGGTCAGCTGGGCGGTGCCGTAACCGAGCCGCCGTACGGGGAGGCCGCCGCCTATGGCGAAGGTGTCTGCGATCATGGATGGACGCTACATCAATCACCCCTGTCGCGATTCTTCAAGACCGGGCGCCGGGGCGCTCCGTAGCGTCGGCCGTATGAACGCCATCCACACCCACCTCACCGTCTGCGCCGCCGAGGCCGCCCGGGTCGCCCGCGGCGTCACCGCCGACCAGCTCGCCCAGCCGTCCGTCGCCACCGACTGGACGGTGCGCGAACTCGTCAACCACCTCGTCCTGTACTCCGCCCACGGCCTGGAGCGCCGGGCGCTGCGCGAGCAGCTCCCCGAGGCCACCGTCCAGCGGGACTTCACCACCGACGCCGACTGGGCGGAGCGGTACGCGGCCCAGCTGGACCGGGCGCTCGCCGCCTGGGAGAAGCCGGACGTCTGGGAGGGCGACGTCGACACCGGCCACTCGGTCCTGCCCGCGCCGGAGATCGCCTCGCTGATCGTCATGGAACTCGCCCTGCACGGCTGGGACCTGGCCCGTTCCACCGGCGAACGCCTCACGCTCCCCGACGACACGGGGACGTTCGTCCTCGCGGTCGTCGACGAGCACGCCGATCTCTACCGCCAGTACGAGGGCTTCGTCGCGCCCCTCGAAGTGCCGGAGAACGCCTCCGACTTCGAGCGGGCCCTCGCAGCCAGCGGCCGCGATCCGCGCGCCTGATCGGGCGTCAGCGGACGCTGTACGTGAGGACGGCCCGCGCCGGGCTCGGGAAGCGGTCGGGGGTGACCGGTGAGCGCTCGACCATGACCTCGACCGAGCCGTTCCCGTAGAACCAGACGGGGCCGTACAGGGGGGAGCCGCACAGCCCCTGGGGCAGCTCGGGTTCGCCGTCACCGAGCGCGTACTTGGTGTCGTTCCGCTCGTCGATGAGCGGTTCGCCCGGGGTGAGCAGGCCCGCGCGCACGAGGTAGTCCGGAATCCCCTTGCTCAGGAAGGAGACCTGGGCGCGGCCCTTCCGGACGACGTAGTGGACCTCGGAGGCGTCGGCGGGCAGGGCCACGCTGCCGGGGGCGATCGACGCGGGCAGCGGCGCTTCGCTCCCTTCGCAGGCACGGGCGTCGCCGAACGGGCTGAACAGCTCGTCCTGGAACAGCCAGACGAGCCCGCCGACCGGGACCGCGAGCACGAGCGCGGCGATCGCCAGGCGCACCGGCCGACGTCGGGGCGTGGGGCGATCCGTGCCCGCTTCGTCTTCCTGGTACGTCGTCATGATCCTGGAGCGTACGGGTGGGGGAGGGCGTGACATGTACGTGATCGGCGCGCCGTAGCCTCCTTGTGATCAGGTGCAGTACGTGCACGTGGGCCAACACGGGGCGGGACATGACATACCGGAGAGCGGCGATACCGGCACTGGCGGGCGGGCTTCTGCTCATCGCGCTGCTGTGGTGGGCGGGGGCGAGCGCGCAGGCGCTGCAGCTGCAGGGCAGCACGAGCGTGCTCGGCGGCCGGGCCGCCGCCGAGCTGGAGCACTGGCTGGTTCCGTGGGCGTACGACCCGCCGGCCTCGTACCGCCTCGGTGCCGAGGTGTACGGCGGGATCGGCGACACCGCCTCGATCGACAACAGCCGCTACCTCTCGCTCTACACGACCGGGATGCAGATCCGGTTCGCGGCGGTCTTCGCCTTCTTCGTGCCCGGGGCGCTGCTGCTGCTCCGCAGGCTGCCGCCGGTCCAGGGCCGGTTGCCGGCGACGCTGCTCGCGGTGTGGGCCTGGGGCATGGCGGCCGGAACGCTGGCGGTGGCGGTCTCCGCGCCGTGGCTCATCGCCGCGAACGGGCGCGGCAGCTACCGCTTCCTGCCGAACCTGGCGAGCGTGATCGCCTCGGGGCGGCAGGCGCTCGTGGTGACCGCGCTGGTGACGGCGGCCGTGACGGTGCTCGTCGCGCGGGTCGCGGTCAAGGGCGCCGATCCACTGCCTCGGCAGCCGGTCGCGGCGCGCGCCGCCCGCCTCGCGGCCACGGTCGGTACGGCGGTCGTGGCCCTGTCCCTGGTCGTCCTCTCGTACCAGCCGGTCGCCGCGGAGATCCAGACGATCTCGCCGGACGGCGGGCTGCTCGCCGCACCGGGCGACCTGCTGCGCCAGTGGCTGCTGCTCGGCGGGTGGGCGGGTCCGGCCGGCGGCTCGGTCGGCGACTGGCTCCTCTACCGCGCGGGCGACGTGCTGCTGCTCGCGGTGGTGTGGTGGTCCCTGCGCTGCCTCCCCGGCCTCCTCACCCGGGCCACGCTCCCGGCCATGGCGATCGGCACCGTCTGCGCGACGGTCCTCGGGCTGCTCGCGAGCCAGTTGCTCGGCATGGCGACGAACGAGGCGGGCATGCGCTGGGGCCTGATCCAGCTCTCCGCCGCCCTCGGCAACGGCGTCCCGGCGGCCCTGACGGTCGGTCTGACGGCGGGGCTCGCGGCGACGGTCACGCTACGAACGGCCTTGCGCGGGACGCCGTAACAGGGAGAGCGGCGCGGAGCGGTGATGCCGCGACCACTCAGGAGCGCGACGCCCGCCCGTCCCGCAGCCGCTCGGCGAACGCCCGCGCGGCGTCCAGGTCTCCGGCGTTCGGCCGCTGCTTGTTGAGACCGCCGACGAGTTTGAAGGGAGCCCAGGTGTCGAACGCCCGGCACAAGAAGCTCCCCTCCACCTCGAAGCCCTTGCCTTCGAGGAGCCGGGCCAGGGGGCGGGTGAAGGGCGCCGGCGGTAGCTCCGGGAGCCCGCTCGTGGCGAACACGAACGCCCGGCCCCGCCCGGCGGGAAGCGCCTTCACGAAGTCGACCAGGTCTCGGTGGAGCCTGCTGTAGAAGACTCCCGAGCCGAACCCCACCAGGTCGGCCGCGGCCAGCTCCGCCGGGTCGGCCTGTTCGGGGGAGACGACCTTCGCGCCCAGCACCTGGGCCATGCTGTCGGCGACCCGACGCGTATTGCCGTGCGACAAGGAGACGCACACGATGACGGTCTTCATCCTCACGGTCCCTTCCCTCGCTTCTGCAGAGAAGACACCGGAGCGGCAGCGGACGTGACAACTCCGCGCGTGTGAGGGCGGTCACAGCAGTCGGACCGGATCCAGGGACGAAGCCCCGGCGAACTGGATGAACCGCGAGAACGGCAGACTTGGCCCATGGACTCAGGACTCGCCGCGCTGCTGGGCGCCGCCGTTGGTTCCGCCACCACACTCGCGGCCGCAATCGTCAACGGCCGTGCTCAGGCACGGTCCCAGCAGGCCCAATGGAGCCGCCAGCACCGCCGCGACGCATACGCCGGCTACCTGAGCGCACTCCATGACCGCGACATCGCGATGGACGCCGTCCTCGACGCGCTGCGTGCAGACCAACCCGACCTGCCCGACATCGACGAGAAGATAGGCCGTTTCATCACCCTGGCCCGCGAGGTCCACCGCGCCTGCGAAATCGTCATCCTCGAAGGGCCGGTACGCGTCGCGGAAGTCGCGGAACGCGTCACAGTCGCCTCCAGGGACCTCTCACACGTCATGCGACGGATGGCCGAGAACGCCCACGCGGGCAACACCACCCACAAGACCGAAGACATCGCCCTTGCCGCCGAACGAGAGCGGACCCTCTACGAAGCAGTCAAGGACTTCCGCCTCGCCGCCCGCAACACCATCCGCGAAGCCGACTGATCCTGGGACGCTAGGCGACGGCCACGCGCTCCGTCGTACGGGACTGGTCGTAGCGCTGCACCAGCAGTCGGGCCAGCTCCTCCGACGGGCCCAGGACGGCCGCCAGGACGTCGGCCTCGGCGGCGCCCGCCGCGATGCGGTCCGGGAGGCGGCCGGGGGCGATGACGTAGGGGGCCACCGCCACCCGGCGCACGCCGTCGGCGCGCATCGCCCGGACCGCGTCCTCGGTCCTCGGAAGAGATGCGGAGGCGAACGCAGGCCGCACGGAGCACCAACCGGTGCGCCGCAGCTCCCGCGCCGTTGATGCGATCGCTGCGATCGCCTCCGGGTCTGTGGAGCCCGCCGAGGCCAGGACGACCCCGGTCGCGCTCTTGTCGGCGGGCGTCAGGCCGGCCTCGTACAGGCGCTGTTCCACCGCCGCCACCAGCAGCGGGGACGGTCCGAGGACCTCCGCCTGGCGGATCCGCAGGGCCGGCGGGGCCTGGCGGAGGACCGCCGGGATGTCGGCCTTCGCGTGGAAGGCTCGGGTCAGGAGCAGGGGCAGGGCCACCACGTCCCGTACGCCCTCGGCCGCGAGGAGGTCGAGGGTGCCCGGGACGGACGGCAGGTTGAAGTCCAGGAACGCCGTCTCCACCCGCAGCCCCGGCCGCAGCGACCGGACCCGCCGCACCAGGGCGTGCACGGTCGCGGCGTGCCGCGGATCGCGGCTGCCGTGGGCGACGAGGAGGAGGACGGGAGCGCTCATGGTCAGCTCTTCACCAGCAGACCGCGGCTGCGCAGCACCGCGCGCTCCAGCGGGCTGAAGATCAGCAGGTCGATCGCGACACCCACCAGCAGGATCAGGATGATCGCGAGGAAGATGCCCGGCATGTCGAAGTTGTTGCGGCCGTTCTCCAGGAGCTGGCCGAGGCCGAGCCCCAGGTCGGGCGAGGACGCGATGATCTCCGCCGCCATCAGGGACCGCCAGGAGAACGCCCAGCCCTGCTTCAGGCCCGCGAGGTAGCCGGGCAGCGCGGCCGGCATCACGATGTGCCAGGCGCCCCTCAGGCCCGTCGCGCCGAGCGTGCGCCCGGCCCGCAGGAAGAGCGGCGGGACCTGGTCGACGCCGGCCACCAGGCCGTTGGCGATCGACGGCACGGCGCCCAGCAGGATCACCGCGTACATCATCGAGTCGTTGAGGCCGATCCACAGCACCGCCGGGGCCACCCAGGCGACCGAAGGCAGCGACTGCAGGCCCGCGAGCACCGGACCGATCGCCGCGCGCACGAACTTCACGCGGGCGACCAGCAGGCCGAGCGGCGTACCGATGGCGAGCGCCATCAGGAAGCCGAGCAGGGCGCGCGACACGCTCGTCCAGAGGACTTCGAGGAGCGTGCCCTCCAGCCACATGGTCTTCAGGCTGTCCCAGACCGCGAGGGGCGCGGGCAGCTTCGACTCGTCGGTGACTTCGAGGTTGACGAGAAGCTGCCACACCGCGAGGACGAGGACCACGGCGAGCACCGGCGGCAGGACCTTCTTCACCAGGACCTCGCGCACCGGCGTACGGCGCAGCTGCACCGCGTCCAGCGCGTCGAGTCCGGCTTCCAGACCGGCCAGGTCGTCGGCCTTGGCGGCCTTCGTGGTGGTCGTGTCAGTGCTGGCCATGGCGGCGGATCTCCCCACGCAGTTCTTCGGTGATCTCGATGGACAGTTCCGCCACGGCGGCGTCCTCGATGCGGCGCGGCTGCGGGATGTCGATGGTCCACTCCCGGGCGATCCGCCCGGGGCGGGACGAGAGCAGCACCACGCGCTCGGCGAGCCGCACGGCCTCGCGCACGTTGTGGGTCACGAACAGCACCGAGACGTTCGTCTCGCGCCAGATCCGGGTCAGTTCGTCGTGCAGCACGTCCCGGGTGATGGCGTCGAGCGCCGCGAACGGCTCGTCCATCAGCAGCAGGTCGCTGTCCTGGGCGAGCGCCCGGGCCAGCGCGACGCGCTGGCGCATGCCGCCGGACAGCTCGTGCACCCGCTTGCGGTACGAGCCCGAGAGCCGCACCAGTTCGAGCAGGCGCTCCGCCTCCGGGCGCCGCTCGGACTTCGGCACCCCGCGCAGCCGCAGGGCGAGTTCGATGTTCTTGCCCGCGGTCAGCCACGGGAAGAGGGCGTGCTCCTGGAACATCAGGGCCGGCCGGCCGCCGGGGGTCTCGATGGACCCGGCGGAGGGCCGGTCGAGCCCGGCGACCAGGTTGAGCAGGGTGGACTTTCCGCAGCCCGAGGCGCCGAGCAGGGTGACGAACTCACCCGGGGCGACGTCGAGCGAGATGTCGTCGAGGACGAGCTGGCCCCCGTTGGGGCCGCCGAAGGACTTCGAGACGTGGTCGAGCCGGGCGGCGTGCGTCACCTGCGCACGGTCCTCGGCCTTGGCGAGCGTCGCGGTCGTTGCCATGGTCGTCACCTCCTGTGGGTTCGGTTACTTGGCGCCGAGGCCGGCGTCGGATGCGGCGGACCTGCCCGCTGCCTTCAGGACCTTGTTGAGAGGTCCCAGGTCGTAGATGCCGTTCAGATCGGGCTGCTTGAGGAGTCCGGCCTTCACCGCGTGGTCCGCCTGGGCGCGGAGGGTGGCCGCGAGCGGGTCGTCGGTGAACTGGATGGACGGCCAGGCGGCGTCGATGACCTTCGCGCCGAGCGGCTTGCCCGTCAGTTCCTTCAGCTTGGCGTTGGCCGACGCCTTGGCCTTGTCCGGGTTGGCGTTGATCCACGCGTTCGTCTTCGACGAACCGCGCAGCACCGCCTCGACGACGTCGGGGTGCTCGGCCAGGAACTTCTGCGACACGATGATGTTCGTGATCACGAACTTCTTGTCGGGCCACAGCGACGCCTCGTCGAGCAGCACCTTCCCGCCCTCGCTGACCAGCTTCGAGGCCGTCGGCTCGGGGACCCAGGCGCCGTCGATGGAGCCGGACTTGTAGGCGTCCGGGGTCACCTTGTTGTCCGTACGGAGGACAGAGACGTCACCCTTGCCGCTCTGGGCGTCGACCTTCCAGCCCTTCTCCGAGACCCAGTTGAGGAAGGCGACGTCCTGGGTGTTGCCGAGCTGCGGAGTGGCGATCCGCTTGCCCTTGACGTCGTCCAGGGTCTTGATCTTGGCCGGGTTGACGACCAGCTTCACACCGCCCGACGCCGAACCGGCGACGATGCGGAGGTTCTTGCCCTGCGACTTGGTGTAGCCGTTGATGGCGGGGGAGGGGCCGATGAAGCCGATGTCGATCGAGTCGGCGTTGAGCGCCTCGATCTCCGACGGACCGGCGTTGAAGGTCGAGACCTTCAGCTGGGTGCCGCCCAACTCCTTCTGGAAGATGCCTTCCTGGTCGCCCACCAGCGCCGTCGCGTGCGTCAGGTTCGGGAAGTAGCCGACCCGGACCGTGTCCGCGGAGAGCTTCGCGCCCTCGGCGGCCACCTTCTGCTCGTCGCCCTTCGCCTGGGATCCGTACCCGCACGAGGCGAGCGCGCCGATCAGCAGCGGAAGAGCCGCGAGAGCGGCGATCGAGCGGCGCGGGGTGGTGCGGAAGGCAGGCACGGAGGTGGTCCCCTCAGGGTCTTCGAAGGCTTCTTCGGCTATGTCGTTCGTGGTACGGGTGGAGCGGCATCGCGGCGCGTACGCACCGCATCGGAATCAGCACGCACATCGCGCGACACCCCCGCTGCCCGCGCCGAGGGCGCCGGAACCCACGCGGCCGCCCTCCTTGGCGAAGGTGCCGTAGACGTCGTCGTACGTCATCTCAGAAGTCCCAGCCCTCGTCGTCCGCCGCGTCCGCGACGTCCGAACCGACCTTCACGGCCTTGGCGTCGGCGAAGGACTCGCCCGCCATGCCGGCCGCGAGCGTGGTGCCGTCCGCCGGGTCGATCAGCAGGAACGAACCGGTACGGCGCGAGTCGGCGTACGAGTCGAGCGCGAGCGGCTCGGCCGTACGGACCCTGACCCGGCCGATGTCGTTGGCGACGAGCTGCCCCGGCTCGGGGTGCTGGGAGAGGTCGTCCAGGGTCAGCCGGGACGGGATCTCCTTGACGATCGCCTTGACCGTGCGGGTGGTGTGCTTGAGCAGCACCCGCTGGCCCACCTTCAGCGGCTGGTCCGCCACGTGGCAGACCGTCGCCTCGACGTCCTGGCTGGTCGCCGGGGCGTCACCGCTCGGGGCGAGGAGGTCGCCGCGCGAGATGTCGATGTCGTCGGCGAGCCGGATCGTGACCGACTGCGGCGCCCAGGCGATGTCCACGGACTCGCCGAGCGCGTCGATCGCGGTGATCGTGGACGTCTTCCCCGAGGGCAGCACGGCGACCTGCTCGCCGACCCGGAAGGCACCGGCGGCGATCTGGCCCGCGTAGCCCCGGTAGTCCGGGTGCTCGGCGGTCTGCGGACGGATCACGTACTGCACGGGGAACCGCGCGTGGCAGGCCGTCAGGTCGTGGCTGACCGGGACGGTCTCCAGGTGCTCCAGGACCGTCGGGCCGCCGTACCAGTCCATGTTGGCCGAGGGCTCCACCACGTTGTCGCCGGTCAGCGCCGAGATCGGGATCGCGGTGATCTCCGGGACGCCGAGCTCGGAGGCGTACGTCGTGAACTCCTCGGCGATCGCGGCGAAGACGGGCTCCGCGAACTCCACGAGGTCCATCTTGTTGACCGCGAGGACCACGTGCGGCACCCGCAGCAGCGCCGCGACGGCCGCGTGGCGGCGGGTCTGCTCGACCACGCCGTTGCGCGCGTCGACCAGGACCACGGCCAGCTCCGCCGTCGAGGCACCGGTGACCATGTTCCGGGTGTACTGCACGTGCCCGGGGGTGTCGGCCAGGATGAAGCGGCGGCGCGGGGTCGCGAAGTAACGGTACGCCACGTCGATCGTGATGCCCTGCTCCCGCTCGGCCCGCAGGCCGTCGGTCAGCAGCGCCAGGTCGGGCGCCTCCTGACCGCGCGAACGGGAGGCGTGCTCCACGGCCTCCAGCTGGTCGGCGAGGACCGACTTGGAGTCGTGCAGCAGCCGGCCCACCAGCGTGGACTTGCCGTCGTCGACGGACCCGGCGGTGGCGAAACGCAGCAGGGTGGTGGCGGCCAGCTGCTCGTCGGAGAGCTGCTCGGTGGTGGTGCTCATTAGAAGTACCCTTCGCGCTTGCGGTCTTCCATCGCGGCCTCGGACAGCTTGTCGTCGGCGCGGGTCGCACCCCGCTCGGTGAGCCGGGAGGCGGCGATCTCGGCGATGACGGCGTCCAGCGTGGTGGCGTCGGAGTCGACGGCGCCGGTGCAGGACATGTCACCGACGGTGCGGTAGCGGATCAGCCGCTTCTCCACCGTCTCGGAGTCCTTCGGGCCGCCCCACTCGCCGGCCGTCAGCCACATGCCGTTGCGGGCGAACACATCGCGCTCGTGGGCGAAGTAGATGTCGGGGAGGTCGATCTTCTCCCGCTGGATGTACTGCCAGACGTCCAGCTCGGTCCAGTTGGAGAGCGGGAAGACCCGGACGTGCTCACCCGGGGCGTGCCGGCCGTTGTACAGCTGCCACAGCTCCGGGCGCTGGCGGCGCGGGTCCCACTGCGAGAACTCGTCGCGCAGCGAGAACACCCGCTCCTTCGCGCGGGCTTTCTCCTCGTCGCGCCGCCCGCCGCCGAAGACGGCGTCGAAACGGTGCTGCTGGATCGCCTCGGTCAGCGGCACCGTCTGCAGCGGGTTGCGCGTCCCGTCGGGGCGCTCGCGCAGCTTCCCGGCGTCGATGTACTCCTGCACCGAGGCGACGTGCAGCCGCAGCCCGTGCTGGGCGACGGCCCGGTCGCGGTACTCGATGACCTCGGGGAAGTTGTGCCCCGTGTCGACGTGCAGCAGCGTGAACGGCACCGGCGCCGGCGCGAACGCCTTCAGCGCCAGGTGCAGCATGACGATGGAGTCCTTGCCGCCGGAGAAGAGGATCACCGGCCGCTCGAACTCGCCCGCCACCTCACGGAAGATGTGGACGGCCTCGGACTCGAGCGAGTCCAGGTGCGACAGCGCGAACGGGCTGTCGGTCTCCTCATGAACATGGGCAACGGTGGTCACGCCAGGCCCCTCTCGGTGAGCAGCGCGTGTAGCTGCGCCGCGGACTCCTGCACGGTCTGGTTCTGGGACTCGATCCGCAGATCGGGGTTGCGCGGCTCGTCGTACGGGTCGTCGACCCCGGTCAGACCGCTGAGCTCGCCCGCGGCCTGCTTGGCGTAGAGCCCCTTCACATCGCGTACGGAGCACACGTCCACCGGCGTCGCGACGTGCACCTCGACGTACGCGGTGCCCTCGGTCTGGTGGCGCTTGCGGACGGCCTCGCGGCTGTCCTCGTACGGGGCGATGACCGGGACCAGCACCTTCACGCCGTTCGAGGCGAGCAGCTCGGCGACGAAGCCGATCCGCTGCACATTGGTGTGCCGGTCCTCGCGGTTGAAGCCGAGGCCCGCGGAGAGGAACTCGCGGATCTCGTCGCCGTCGAGCACCTCGACCTGGTGGCCCTCGCCGCGCAGCGTGCCGGCGAGCTCGTACGCGATGGTGGTCTTGCCGGCGCTGGGCAGGCCCGTGAGCCAGATGGTGGCACCGGTCACGTGATTCTCCTGGGACGTCTCTGTGGTGGTCATCAGCCGTGCAGCCCGCATTCGGTCTTGCCGCGCCCGGCCCAGCGGCCGGCCCTGGCGTCCTCGCCCTCCGCGACGCGGCGCGTGCACGGCTCACAGCCGACGGAGGCGTAACCGTCCATGAGGAGCGGGTTGGTGAGGACGCCGTGCTGGGCGACGTAGGCGTCGACGTCGTCCTGGGTCCAGCGGGCGATGGGGGAGATCTTGACCTTCCGCCGCTTCTCGTCCCAGCCGACGACCGGGGTGTTCGCCCGGGTCGGGGACTCGTCGCGGCGCAGGCCGGTCGCCCACGCGCGGTACGCGGTGAGCCCGTCCTCCAGCGGCTTGACCTTGCGCAGCGCGCAGCAGAGGTCGGGGTCGCGGTCGTGCAGCCGCGGGCCGTACTCGGCGTCCTGCTCGGCGACCGTCTGACGCGGGGTCAGGGTGATGACGTGGACGTCCATCACGGCGTCGACGGCGTCGCGGGTGCCGATCGTCTCGGGGAAGTGGTAGCCGGTGTCGAGGAAGACGACCTCGACCCCGGGCCTGGCACGGGAGGCGAGGTGGGCGACCACCGCGTCCTCCATGGAGGAGGTGACGCAGAACCGCTTGCCGAAGGTGTCGGCCGCCCACTGGAGGATCTCCAGCGCGGAGGCGTCCTCCAGGTCGCGGCCTGCCTGCTCGGCGAGCGCCTTCAGGTCGGTGTCCGGGGTGTCCTCGGTGATGGCCTGAGTCGTCGTCATATCTCTTCCCCTCCAGCTGGGTTGCTCGAAGTGCCCGGGGCGAGGAGCCCCAGGAACTTCAGCTGGAAGGCTCGACTGCATGCCCGGCATTCCCAGGCGCCGTGCCCGTTCTCGTGCGGGAACAGGTCCTCGTCGCCGCAGTACGGGCAGTAGAACGGTGCGGCACGCTCACTCATGACAGGGCCTCCTCGGAGGCGCGCGCCGCCCAGGTGGCGAAGCGCTCGCCGTCCTCGCGCTGCTCCTGGAAGCGCGTGAGGACCCGCTCGACGTAGTCCGGCAGCTCGGTCGAGGTGACCTTCAGGCCACGGACCTTGCGGCCGAACCCGGCCTCCAGACCGAGGGCGCCGCCCAGGTGGACCTGGTAGCCCTCGACGCGGTTGCCGTCGTCGTCCAGGACCAGCTGGCCCTTGAGACCGATGTCCGCGACCTGGATGCGGGCGCAGGCGTTCGGGCAGCCGTTGATGTTGATGGTGATCGGCTCGTCGAACTCGGGGATGCGGCGCTCGAGTTCGTCGATGAGGGAGGCGCCGCGCGCCTTGGTCTCGACGATCGCCAGCTTGCAGAACTCGATGCCCGTGCAGGCCATCGTGCCGCGCCGGAACGGCGAGGGGTTGACCTGCAGGTCCAGGGACTCCAGGGCGGAGACGATCGACTCGACCTGCGCCTCCTCGACGTCCAGGACGATCATCTTCTGCTCGGCGGTGGTACGGACCCGGCCCGAACCGTGCGCCTCGGCGATCTCCGCGATCTTGGTGAGCGTGGTGCCGTCGACGCGGCCGACGCGCGGGGCGAAGCCCACGTAGAAGCGGCCGTCCTTCTGCTTGTTGACGCCCACGTGGTCGCGCCACTGGCCGGCCGGCTGCTCGGGCGCGGGGCCGTCGGTCAGCTTGCGCTTCAGGTACTCGTCCTCCAGGATCTGGCGGAACTTCTCCGGGCCCCAGTCGGCGACGAGGAACTTCAGCCGGGCGCGGGTGCGCAGCCGGCGGTAGCCGTAGTCGCGGAAGATCGAGATGACGCCCGTGTAGATGTCCGGGACCTCCTCAAGGGAGACCCAGGTGCCCAGGCGGACGCCCAGCTTGGGGTTGGTGGAGAGGCCGCCGCCGACCCAGACGTCGAAGCCGGGGCCGTGCTCCGGGTGGTTCACGCCGACGAAGGCGATGTCGTTGATCTCGTGCGCCACGTCGAGCAGCGGCGAGCCGGAGATCGCCGACTTGAACTTGCGGGGCAGGTTGGAGAAGTCCTTGTTGCCCACGATCCGGCGGTAGATCTCGTCGATGGCGGGGGTGCCGTCGATGAGCTCGTCCTCGGCGATCCCGGCGACCGGCGAGCCGAGGATGACACGCGGGGTGTCACCGCAGGCCTCGGTGGTCGACAGGCCGACGGCCTCCAGACGGTTCCAGATCTCCGGGACGTCCTCGATCCGGATCCAGTGGTACTGGACGTTCTGCCGGTCCGTGATGTCGGCGGTGCCGCGCGCGAACTCCTGTGAGATCTCGCCGATGACCCGCAGCTGCTCGGTCGTCAGCCGGCCGCCGTCGATGCGGACCCGGAGCATGAAGTACTCCGCGTCCAGCTCCTCCGGCTCCAGGACACCGGTCTTGGTGCCGTCGAGGCCCTCCTTGCGCTGGGTGTACAGACCCCACCAGCGCATGCGGCCCCGAAGGTCGTTGGGGTCGATCGAGTCGAATCCACGCTTGGAATAGATCGTCTCAATGCGTGTCCGCACATTGAGACCGTCGTCGTCCTTCTTGAACTGCTCATTGCCGTTCAGCGGGGTGAAGTGCCCCACGGCCCACTGGCCCTCGCCACGGTGACGGCTCACCTTGCGGCGGGGCGTTGCGGGTGCGGGGTTTTCCGGGGTGGCGGCCATGGCGTTTCGTCCTTCGGGACTGCGGGAGGGCGGCTCTGACCTGCACACTCGTACGTGGGTCAGGGGATGGCGCGACGGTGCGCAGCAGGGTGGGTCTGAAAGGTGCTCGCGGCGGTGCTGGTTCTCTCAGCGCGCCGAACACATGGCGCTGGACATGCGGCCGAGGTCGACGTGCCGCCGACTCACCAAGGCAATTCCAGTTCCAGACATGACGGAAGCGTGTCACGGGACTTTGGACCCAGTCCAGCTTCGTCCGCTATGTGGACAAGAGTGTCTCGCTGGGCGAGATGGTGTGGCGTGGGTCACGTTCGAGGGTTACGCCCGGGCCCCTCCCGCGGACCCGGGCTGTCGTGCGGCGGGCTCGGCAGAGCTCAGCCGTGTGCGCCGGGCCAGGGGCCGGGGGTCTCGGACTCCTCGACCTCCTCCACCTTGGTGTCGAAGAGCCGGAAGCCCCGGCGCAGGTAGTTGTCCATCGCGTGCGGCCCGTCCAGCGAGCACGTGTGCAGCCAGACCCGCCGGGTCGCCTCGCGCTCCGGCCACCGCTCGGCCAGGTCCCAGGCGCGCTGGACACCGTACGAGAGGAGGTGCCCGCCGATCCGGCGGCCCCGGAAGGCGGGGATGAGGCCGAAGTAGACGATCTCCACGACGCCGTCGTCCTGCGGGTCCAGCTCCACGTACCCGGCCGGCGTCCCCTTGTCGTACGCCACCCAGATCTCCGCCCCGGGCTTCTCGACGATCTCCTCCCACTGCTTGTACGTCAGCGACAGCCGGTCGTTCCAGCGGATGTCGCCACCGACCGCCGTATAGAGGAAGCGGCTGTACTCGGGGGAGGGCACCTCGGCACGCCGGATCGCGACGTCGTCCCGCTCCGGCGGGGTCGAGGCGCGCAGGTCGGTCGGCGAGGTCTGTTCGAGGGACCAGGTGGTGAGAGTGATGCTCATGGGTTCATCGCATCATGCGGAGTCCACGATTCCCAAGGGGCTCCGTGGGTCGGTTGTCCGCATGGTGGACAGTGGTGGGATCGCGGGGGCGAGCCGCTGCCTCGGCGGGTCCTGCCCGGCCGGTCCACGCCGGGCCGGCGCTCCCGGTCCACGCCGGGCCCGCGCCCGGAGCACGCCTGGCCGCCCGGCCCGCTCTACGCCCGGCCCGCTCTACGCCCGGCCCGCTCTACCCCCGCCCCGCTCTACGCCCGGCCCAGTCGCCCGGACCGTACCGCCGGGGCCGTCGAGTGGGGGAGCAGGTCCACCGGGTCGGCCGGGGCGACGATCTCGACCTCGACCTCCTCGCTGAACCGGTACGGGCGGTGGGCGAGCACGCTCGCCAGGTTCCGGCGGATCCGCGACATCTCCGCGCGTACCGTCACCGTCCTCGTCCGGTCGCCGAACACGTCCTCGGCCAGCTCCGCCGCCGTCCGCCCGTCCCGGTGCCGGGCCAGGACGTACAGCAGCTCGGCGTGGCGCGGGCTCAGCTCCTGGGACCAGCTGCCCGCCGCCCCCGACACCGCCACCGACCAGCGGCGCGGCCGGCTCAGGTCGAGCACGACGCGGCTGGCCGCCTCCGCACCGTCCGTTGTTATGGCGCCCGCGTGTTTCTCCTCCTCGATCCGGAGCAGCCAGCCGCCCGGCAGCGGCTCCACCGCGCACATCCCGAGCGACGGCAGCCACACCCGCCCGGCCCGGAAGGACTTCGGCAGCGTGATCCGGTCCACCGGGGCGAGCCCGGTGACCGCCGCCGTCCAGCCGTGCGCGTCCACCGCGACAGCGCGCCCGCCCACCCGGCACAGGATCGGCGCGGCCACCGAGCGGAGCCGCTCGATCGACCGCAGATGGCGGTCGCGCATCTCCGCCTCGGCGAGCCGGGCCACCGAGCCGACGAGCGCGAGCGTCGACGGGTGGAAGCCGGACGCCGGTCCGCTGACGTCCACGATCCCCAACAGCCGCTGGTCGCGCGGATCGTGGACAGGGGCGGCGGCACACGTCCAGCTGTGCAGGCTCTGGACGTAGTGCTCGGCCGAGTGGACCTGGACGGCCCGTCCCATCGCGAGCGCCGTCCCCACCGCGTTCGTCCCGGTGGTGTGCTCGGTCCAGGCCGCGCCCTCCTCCAGGCAGATGCCGTTGGCCTGCCGCATCACCGAGAGGTTGCCCTGGCGCCAGAGCACCCGGCCCTGCTCGTCGGTGACCACCATGATCTGCATCGAGGCGTCCGCGATCCCGGCGAGCATCGTGCTCAGGGTGCGCATCACCTCGCCGAGGACGGTCGTGCGGCGCCGCTGCTCCAGCTCGTCGGGCTGGAGCAGCACACTGCTGGTGCCCCGGTCCGGGTCGAGACCGAGCCGGAACATCCGCTGCCAGGAGGCGTCGATGACCGGCCGGGGAGCGATCGGCGGTGTGCGGCCGGCGAGCGTCTCGTCCCGTACCCGGTGCAGCAGCCGGGTCGCCTGGGCGGCGTCCATGGCGGCCAGCCGGTGCATGTCGAGCCGAGTGTTGTTCAGCTGAGTGTTCTTCATGGGTCTCTCCCAGCCACCCTCACTGCCGCGTCGGTGCTGTATCGGTTCTGCCGGACTCCGGAGTCCGGTGCCCATCGTGCCGTCCGGTGCTCGCCGGTAGAGCGCGATTCCGGTAATCCTGCAACCCTTTGCAACTCTGGTAGCAACCGCTCTCGTGCGTGAAGGTGGTTCGAGCGGAGGGTGGTGCCGTGTCGGCGCAGCACCACCCACCGCTTTTCGCGGAGGATGAGCCGCCCGATTCGGCGGTCAGACCTCCGCCCGCGCCCGCTCCACCACCGCTCCCAGGTCGAGCGTCGACGGCAGCGTCCCGAACGCCGTGCCCCAGTCGCCGCCGAGCCGCGAGGCACAGAAAGCGTCCGACACCTCGGACGGTGCCCACCGCACCAGGAGCGACCCCTGCAACACCAGTGCCATCCGCTCCACGAGCCGGCGCGCCCGCCCCTCGATGCCGTCCAGGTCGGCCAGTTCCGTCAGCATCCCCCGGATCGCCCCGTCCAGGCGGTGATCCGCGCCCCGCGCCTTCCCGACCTCCGTCAGGAACGCGTTCAGCGCCATCGGCTCCCGCTGCAACGCCCGCAGCACATCCAGCGCCTGGACGTTCCCCGAGCCCTCCCAGATCGAGTTGAGCGGCGACTCGCGCAGCAGCCGGGGCATCCCCGACTCCTCCACGTAGCCGTTGCCGCCCAGGCACTCCAGCGCCTCCGCCACCGTCGGCGTACACCGCTTCGTCACCCAGTACTTCGCCACCGGCACCGCGATCCGCAGGAACGCCCGCTCGGCCTCGGAGTCCGTGTCGTACGCCGCCGCGAGCCGCATCCCGAGGACCGTCGCCGCCTCCGACTCCAGCGCCAGATCCGCGAGCACATTGCGCATCAGCGGCTTCTCGATCAGCACCCCGCCGAACGCCCTGCGGTACGCGGCGTGGTGCACGGCCTGCGCCACCGCCTGCCGCATCAGCGCCGCCGAGCCCAGCACACAGTCGAGGCGCGTCGCCGCCACCATCCCGATGATCGTGCGGACCCCGCTCCCCTCCTCGCCGACCCGGCGCGCCCAGGTCGTCCCGTCGAACTCGACCTCGGCGGAGGCGTTCGACCGGTTGCCGAGCTTGTCCTTGAGCCGCTGGATCGCGAACGCGTTCCGCGTCCCGTCCGGCAGGACCCGGGGGACGAGGAAGCAGCTCAGGCCCCCCTCTCCCGCGGAGGGGGATGCCTGCCCCAGGACCAGGAACGCGTCGGACATCGGCGCCGAGCAGAACCACTTGTGCCCGGTGAGGACGTACGTCCCGTCCTCGGCCAGCGGCCGGGCCTCCGTCGTGTTCGCCCGTACGTCGCTGCCGCCCTGCTTCTCCGTCAGCCCCATCCCGAAGAGCACCCCGGCCTTCTCGGCCGGCGGCCGCAGCCCCTGCTCGTACACCCGCGAGGTCAGCAGCGGCTCCCACGCGGCGGCGAGCTCCGGGTCCGGGTCCGCCCGCAGCGCGGGCACGGCGGCGTGCGTCATCGACAGCGGGCAGCCGTGCCCGGCCTCGGTCTGCGTCGCGAGGAAGAAACCCGCCGCGCGCCGCACATGACCACCCGGACGGCCCCACGCGTCCGTGAGCCCCGAGCCCACCGCCCGGCCCAGGAGCCGGTGCCAGGCCGGATGGAACTCGACCTCGTCGATCCGGTTCCCGTACCGGTCGTGTGTCCGCAGCCGCGGCGGAAACGCGTTCGCGAGCTCCCCCCACTCCCGCGCCTGCTCCGAACCGGCGGACCGGCCGAACTCCGTCAGCTCCTCGCGCGCGACCTCGAGGACCTCCGGGCCGAGAGGGTCGAGGTGGCGCTCCACGGCCTCCGCGAGCGCCCGGTCCGCCGAGAAGACGTCGTATCCCACCAGGGGCGGAGGCTGATTGGTCACGGTGTGGGTGCTGGCTGCCATGCCGATACGGTAAGGAGGTGCAGGCAGCAAACGAAACACCCGAGCGGCGGCCCGGGACACGACTCCACCGGGCGCGAGTCCTCTACCGCAACGTCTCGAAGCGGAAGATGGTCTGGCTGCTCCTGAAGGACACCGTCAACTCGTGCATCGAGTACCGCATCCTCGGCCTCGCGGCCGAAGCCGCGTTCTTCACCCTGCTGTCCCTGCCCCCGCTGCTGCTCGGTCTGATCGCCCTCCTCGGCTACGCCGACGACTGGACCAACACCGACACCGTCGCGAGCATGCGGGAGAACATCCTCCGCGCCGCCGGAACGGTCCTCTCCGACCGCGGCGTACGCGACATCGCCAGGCCCCTCCTGGACGACGTCACCCAGGGCACCCGCCCCGAACTCGTCTCCCTCGGCTTCGCCATCGCCCTGTGGTCAGGCTCGCGCGCCGTGAACGTCTTCATCGACACCATCACCGTCATGTACGGCCTCGACGGCCACCGGGGCATCGTCAAGACCCGGCTCCTGGCCTTCCTGCTCTACATCGTGGCGCTGCTCATCGGCGCGGTCGTGCTGCCGCTAGCCGTCGTCGGACCCGACCGGGTGGTGGAGCTGATCCCCTGGGGCACGGAGGTCGTCTCCGTCCTCTACTGGCCGGTCGTCATCCTCCTCTCCGTAGCCTTCCTCACCACCCTCTATCACGTCTCCGTGCCCGTCAGATCGCCATGGATCGAGGACATTCCGGGCGCGCTCGTGGCGCTCGGGATGTGGGTGCTCGGCAGCTTCCTGCTGCGGATCTACCTCACCAGCCAGGTCGAGGGCCCGACCATCTACGGCTCCCTCGCCGCGCCCATCGCCGTCCTCCTCTGGATCGGCATCTCCGCCTTCGCCGTGCTCGTCGGCGCGGCGGTGAACGCGGCGATCGACCGCGTCTGGCCCTCGGTCGCCACCGCCGCCGCCCGCGAGGCCTCCGACCGCGCCCGCGCCGCCCAGGCCGCCGACCTCGTCGCCCGGCTGCGCGCGGAGGCGGAGGAGGTGGACGAGGACGACCCCGACATGCCCTCGGAGTTCCCCGAACGCTGGTCGCGCTTCCTGCCCCCGGACGACGTCAAGTCGCGGCTGCACTCGGGGTGGGAGAAGGACTAGTACCCGACTTAGGCTCGGAAGGGTGTACGAGGAACGCCCCGCGCGGTTTGCCGGCGCGGTCGTCTGGAGCGTCGGGCCTTCGCCCGTGGGCGAGGAGCCGGTGGCGGTGCTGCCCGACGGCTGCATGGACCTGCTGTGGCACGACGGCCGGCTGTTCGTCGCGGGCCCCGACACCTTCGCGTACGTCCCCGAGGGCAGCCCGGGCCGGTACGCGGGGCTGCGCTTCGCGCCCGGGGACGCGCCCGCCCTGCTCGGCGTACCGGCGAGCGCGCTGCTGGACCGGCGTGTCGAGCTCGGCGCGCTCTGGGGCGAGGCACGGGCCCGGCGGCTCGCCGAGCGGGTGTCCGCCGCGCCCGACCCGGCCGCCGCCCTGGAGGCCCTCGCCGTCGACCGGGCTGTGGACGCCCCGGACCCCGACCCGCTGATCCGCGCCGTCGCCCGCCGCCTGGCCGCCGGACGGCCCGTCGCCGAGACCGCGGAGGCCGTCGGCCTGGGCGCACGGCAACTGCACCGGCGCTCGCTGGACGCGTTCGGCTACGGGCCCAAGACGCTGGCCAGGATCCTGCGGCTCCAGCGCGCCCTGGCCCTGGTCAGGGCGGGCGTCCCGTACGCCGAGGCGGCCCTGCGCGCCGGCTGCGCCGACCAGGCCCACCTGGCCCGCGAGACCCGGGCGCTGGCCGGAACGACGCTCTCCGCCTACGCCTCGGCCTGGGCGAAGAGGGAGACCCCGCAGCCGTCCGGGTCGAGCACGACGGCGTAGCGCTGCCCCCACACCGCGTCCCAGGGCTTCAGATGCCCCTGGTACCCGGCCGCGACGAGCGCCTCGAACGTGGCGTCCACCTCCTGGGGCGAGTCGCACAGGAACGCGAGCCCGATCCGGTCACCGCCCTCGGGCCGGGACCAGGCAGGATCGAAGGACCGGATGACTTCTTCGGTGTCCCACGCGATCCGCATCCCCCCGGGCAGCGCGGCCTCCACGTGCGGCTGGGTGTCGGCCTCGGCGGGCACGTCGAGACCGAGCCGCCGGTAGAAGGCGAGCGAGGCGGCCATGTCGGCGACGACGAGGCCGATGACGTCGAGTCGTGGTGTGTTCATGGAACAACGGTAGGCATGGCGCGGGGCCGGGGTCTTGTACGAATCGGACGCGACGAGTGGGGTCGCGGGCCCCGACGTACGCTGAGAGGGACCGCGCCCGACGGAGGTGCCGGCATGAGCACAGCAGCCGTTCCCCAGGGGATGGGGGCCACCGTCTGGGCGCCCGAGACGGTGACCACGGAGCCGTACAACGCCCAGACCCCGATGGCCGCGCTCGCCGATCCGGTGACGCCCGCCGACGCCCTCTTCGTACGGGACCACTTCGGCGTCCCGCGCCCGGAGATCGCCCGCTGGCGGCTGCGCGTCGACGGCGCCGTGGCGGCTCCGCTCGACATCGACTACGAGCACCTCATCGCCCTCGGCCGCGCAGGCCGGCGTGAGCTCGACGTCGTCCTGGAGTGCGCGGGCAACGGACGCGCCCTGATGAACCCGCGCCCGCCGGGCCTGCCCTGGGAGCGCGGGGCGGTCGGCTGCGCCCGGTTCGCGGGCGTCCCCTTCCACCTGGTCGCCGAACGGGCCGGGGTCGCCCCGGAGGCCGTCGAGTTCGTCTTCACCGGAGCGGACGAGGGCCCGGTCCACGGGCGACCGGTCGCTTTCGAACGCGCCCTCCCGCTGGCCGAGGCCCTGCACCCCGACACCCTCCTCGCGACCCACCTGAACGGCGATCCGCTCCCGCCCCGGCACGGCGCCCCGGTCCGGCTCGTGGTGCCCGGCCGGTACGCGGTCGCCGACGTGAAGTGGCTCGTCGGGGCGCGGGCCGTCACGACACCCTTCACCGGCGTCTTCCAGACCGAGGAGTACGTCTACATCGCCTCGGACGGCACCCCCGACGGGCCCGTCGGGGCGATCCGCGTCAAGTCGCTCATCACCGCGCCCGAACCGGACGAGGACCTGCGGCGCGGGACGGAGACCGTCGTACGCGGCAGGGCCTGGTCCGGCGGCGGGCGGACCGTCGGCCGCGTCGAGGTGCGGGCCGAGGACGAGGACGGCACCGGACCGGGGCCGGACGACCCGGACACGGGGTGGCACGACGCCCAACTGGAGCCGCCCACCGGCCCGTACGCCTGGACCGGCTGGTCGTACCCGTGGACCCCGCGCCGCCCAGGCCGGTACCGCCTGCTGGCCCGCGCGACCGACTCCCACGGCGCCACCCAGCCGGACCGCGCCCCGTGGAACGCGCAGGGCTACGGCTGCAACCCGGTGGCCTCGGTGGAGGTGGTCGTCGTCTGACGCTCCGGGCCGCGCCGCCTACTCCCCGGGAGCGCGCTGCTCGGGGAGGGTACCGGCGGCAGGGTCCTGTCCTTGGGGCTGGCCCTGGCCCTGGGGCTGGTCGAACTGGCGGGCAGCCCGGTCGAAGTAGCGGAGCAGCTCCACGGGGAAGGGCATGACGAGCGTGGAGTTCTTCTCGGCGGCGACCTCCACCACCGTCTGCAGCAGCCGCAGTTGCATCGCCTCCGGCGTGTCCGCCATGATCCGCGACGCGTTGGCGAGCTGCTGCGCCGCCTGGAACTCGCCGTCGGCGGTGATGACCCTGGCCCGCCGCTCACGCTCCGCCTCGGCCTGCCGCGACATCGACCGCTTCAGGGACTCCGGCAGCTGTACGTCCTTGATCTCGACCCGGTCGATGTGCACGCCCCACCCGGCCGCCGGACTGTCGATCATCAGCGCGAGCCCCTCGTGGAGCCGCTCACGGTCGGACAGCAGGTCGTCCAGATCGCTCTTGCCGATAATCGACCGCAGGGAGGACTGGGCGACCTGCCCGACGGCGAAGGCGTAGTCCTGCACCTCGATCGCCGCCCGCGCGGGATCGACGACCCGGTAGTAGACGACGGCGTCGACCTTCACCGAGACGTTGTCCCGGGTGATCCCCTCCTGGGTCGGGATCGGCATGGTCGCGACCTGTACGTTCACCTTCCGCATCCGGTCGGCGACGGGGATGAGCAGGGTGATGCCGGGCTGCCGGTACCCCGGCAGCGCCTTACCGAAGCGGAACACCACGCCTCGCTCGATCTGATTGATCACCCGCAGTCCGCTGCGCAACACCAGCAGGACACAGACGACGGTGATGACGGCTCCGACAGCGACGCCATCCATGGCAGCACACTCCCTCGTGGGCGCGGTTCGACACTCCTCAGGACGGTCATGGTGGAGCGGGCGGATGCGAACGCGGCGTCAAGAGCGTGTAAAAGTGCGCACGTTGAGGCGAGGAGTCGCAGGTGTCGCCCCAACAGCGCGCCGTATCAAGCGCAACGGGGCGCGGCCACCATCTACGGGCCCTGGCCGACCAGTTCGGCGACCAGGTCCGCGATGCGGGACGGGTGTTCCTCGATGACGAGGTGGCCGGCCCGGGGTACGACCTCGAGGGCGACGGAGAGTTTTCGGCGGACGGGCCCTTCGAGGCGGTGTGGGGGGAGGAAGACGTCCTGGTCTCCCGTCACCACGCGGCGGGGGACCGTCTGGTGGGGTGTGTCGGCCAGGTCCGGGGCGCCGCTGGAGCGGGCGTGGCGGGCGACCAGGGTCATCCAGTCCACGAGCGCGGGGCGGGGCGCGGGGGCGTCGGGGGCGGACATGGTGCGCAGGAGCCATGCGCTGTGCCGGGGGCCGGGAAGCGCGAGCCAGGCGGCGGAGGCGCAGAGGAGGCCCGGGGTCAGTCGTAGTGTGGTCAGGCCGCCCGGGGAGACGAGGACCTGCCCCTCGACGCGGGGCGACGTGGTGGACAGGGCTATCGCGGCGCCGAAGGAGTGACCAAGGACGATCACCGGGCCCGAGGTGCAGGCCTCGATCACGTCCGCCAACCACGTTCCGTACCAGGCGAGTCGGCCGTCGCCACGGCCCCGATCGGGCGAGCTGAGGCCGGGCTGGCCGGGGACGTCCACCACGACGGTGCGGTACCGGGCGGCGAGCGCCGTCGCCAGCGGCAGGCAGGCCGCCGCGTTGAAGTTCGTACCGGGTACGAGTACGACGGTCGGTCCGCCGGTGCCGGCGAGGACCACGCGGGTCTCGGCACCGGCGGCGGTGAACACCTCGGTGGTGTGCGGGACGTGCCAGGCGGCCAGTTGGTCGAGGCACCAGTGCCGGATGGCTTCGCCGCCCGCCGCGCTCCGGTAGATGGACGATCCCCTCACGAGCCCGGGCCTCCTGCGTGGCTGGACGAAGGGACGAGACACCGCCGAGTCTCGTCCCTTCGGAGGCCGGACCGATGGGGTGGCCCGACCGATGCCGCTGACTTTCAGGTCGTCCGGCGGCCGTGGAGGGAATCTAAGCGGCGACGGAGCCCGCGAGGACGGTTCGCCGTCCGAACTTGCGCGCTCTTGACGGGCCCATCGGGGCGGGTGTCGGCGCCGCGTGAAAATGGATCGCGTGGGCGCTTCGGCGGAGCTATCGTGAGGGCGTTCCTGGGGCCTTCCGCCCGCAGGGGTCGCCGTGTAGGTGAACAAAGATCCAGGAGGTGTGACCGATGGCTGTCATGACGGTGGGCGCTGCCCTCACTCAGAAGCTCGTCAACTCCATCCCTGTGGTCTCCGGCTGACCTTCCCTCTTCATCTCGACGCGCCCACGCGGCGCGCGTGCCGGGGCCACCCTTGTGAAGGGTCACCCCTTGTCTTTCTCCGCTTCTCAGGTTTCGAACTCGCACGCCCTCATCCCGTACGGCTGGGACGAGGGCTGGGAGGCCGCGTTCGCTCCGTACGCCGTGTGGGACCTGCTGCCCGGCCGCGTCCTGCGGGTCGACCGAGGCCAGTGCGATCTGATCACCCCCCTTGGCACCGTACGGGCCGACACCGAGTTCGTCGTGCCCCGGGACCCGCTGAAGGTCGTCTGCACGGGCGACTGGGCCACCGTCGACCGGGACGGCGATCCCCGTTACGTACGGCACCTCCTCCCGCGCCGTACCGCCTTCGCGCGGTCCACGTCCTCCAAGCGGTCCGAGGGACAGATCCTCGCCGCCAACGTCGACCACGCGATCATCACCGTCTCGCTCGCCGTCGAGCTCGACCTCGGCCGCATCGAGCGCTTTCTCGCCCTGGCCTGGGAGTCCGGTGCCCAGCCGCTGATCGTGCTCAGCAAGGCCGACCTGGTGCCCGACCCGGTCGGACTCTCGTACCTCGTCGAGGACGTGCGGACCGTCGCGCCGGGCGTCCAGGTGCTGCCCGTCAGCTCCACGACCGGCGAGGGGCTCGACGTCCTCCGTTCGCTCGTGGCGGGCGGTACGAGCGTGCTGCTCGGCGTCTCCGGCGCCGGGAAGTCCACGCTCGCCAACACGCTCCTCGGCGAGGACGTGATGGACGTCAAGGCCGCCCGTGACGTGGACGGCAAGGGCCGTCACACCACGACCACGCGCAACCTGCTCGTGCTGCCCGCAGGCGGTGTCCTCATCGACACACCGGGTCTGCGCGGGGTCGGGCTCTGGGACGCCGAGACCGGCGTCGGCCAGGTCTTCTCGGAGATCGAGAGCCTGGCCGGGGAGTGCCGCTTCCACGACTGCGCCCACGAGGCGGAGCCCGGCTGCGCCGTGACGGCCGCGGTCGAGGACGGTTCGCTCGCGGTCCGCCGGCTGGAGAGCTACCGCAAGCTCCTCCGCGAGAACCAGCGGATCGTCGCCAAGACCGACGCCCGCCTGCGCTCCGAGATCCTCAAGGACTGGAAGCGCAAGGGCGCGGAGGGCCGCGCGGCGATGGAGGCCAAGCGCGGCGGCTCGGGCGGCCGCGGGCGGCAGTCGGGCCGCTAGCGGGCGGGCCCACAGAGCCCGGGGATCGCGGGGGAGCGCGGTGCAGTGCGGTGTCCGAAAACCGCCAGCCGCGCCCCCTGGGCTCCCGCACACTGGAACACGTGGACAGCGTGAAGGATCAAGACATCGACCGGCGGTACGAGGCCGTCAGCAGCCGGGACGCCCGCTTCGACGGCGCGTTCTTCTTCGCCGTCGAGACGACCGGCATCTACTGCCGGCCCAGCTGCCCCGCCGTCACGCCCAAGCGGAAGAACGTCACGTTCTTCCCGACGGCCGCCGCCGCCCAGGGCCACGGCTTCCGCGCCTGCCGGCGCTGCCGCCCGGACGCCGTGCCCGGCTCCGCCGAGTGGAACGTCCGCGCCGACGTCGTCGGCCGCGCCGTACGCCTGATCGGGGACGGGGTCGTCGACCGCGAGGGCGTGCCCGGCCTCGCCGGGCGGCTCGGTTACAGCGCCCGCCAGGTGCAGCGCCTGCTCACCGCCGAGCTGGGCGCGGGCCCGGTCGCCCTCGCCCGTGCCCAGCGGGCCCACACCGCCCGGCTGCTCCTGCAGACCACCGGGCTCTCGGTCACCGAGATCGCCTTCGCGTCCGGCAGCGCCAGCGTGCGCCAGTTCAACGACACGATCCGCCGCATCTACGCCCGCACCCCCACCGAGCTGCGCACCGAGTCCGGCACCGGCGCCGGGCCCCGTACCGCGCTCGCCGCCGGGGTGCCGCTGCGGCTCGCCCACCGGGGCCCGTACGCCGCCCGCGAGGTCTTCGACCTCCTCGCCGCCGAGGCCCTGCCGGGCGTCGAGGAGGTGCTTGGCGCCCCCGGGGCCCGTACCTACCGCCGTACGCTCCGCCTCCCGTACGGCACCGGCCTCGTCTCCGTCGACGAGCGCTCCGCCGGGCCCTGGCTCGAGGCCCGGATCCACCTCACGGACCTGCGCGACCTGACCACAGCCGTGCAGCGGCTGCGCCGTCTCCTCGACCTGGACGCCGACCCGTACGCCGTCGCCGAGCACCTCGGCGCCGCCCCCGACCCCGTGCTCGCCGAGGCGGTCGCCGCTCGCCCCGGCCTCCGGTCGCCGGGCGCGGCCGACCCGGAGGAGTTCGCGCTCCGGACCGTGGCGGGACCCGAGGAGTCGGCCCGCCTCGTCCTGGCCCACGGCACGCGCCTGGACACCGCCTGCGGCACGCTCACCCACCTCTTCCCCGAGCCCGGCGCGCTCCTCGACCACTCCGAGGCGGGCCCGCTCGCCGCCGCGCTCACCACCGGGGCCGTACGCCTCGACCCGGGCGCCGACCGCGACGAGGCGGAGCAGGCATTGCGCGCCGTCCCCGGCGTCACCGCGGGCCACGCCGCGCTCATCCGGATGCGGGCCCTCGGCGACCCGGATGTGGACCCAGGGGGCCGCTCCGAGGCGTGGCGGCCCTGGCGCTCGTACGCGTACCGGTACCTGGAGCTCGCACCCGTACCGGCATGATGAGCCCATGATCAGCACAGACCTGCTCCGCCCCGAGGACCGCGACGCCTGGGAGCGCCTCTTCCGCGCGTACATCGACTTCTACGGGCGCAGTGAGCCCGACGCCCTGTACGAGCGGGCCTGGAAGGCCTTCCAGGACGGCACCCGCGTCCACGCGCGCGTGGCGCGGCACGAGGGCCGGGTCGTCGGCTTCACCCACTTCCTCGTCCACCCCAGCACCTCGGGGCCGGACGTCTGCTACCTCCAGGACCTCTTCACCGACCCCGAGGCGCGCGGCCGGGGCGTCGCGCGTGCGCTGATCGCCGTCGTGGCGGAGTGGGCGCGGGAGCAGGGCTGCGACCGGGTCTACTGGAACACGCAGGCGTCCAACACCACCGCGCGCCACCTGTACGACAAGGTCGCCCGCGACACCGGCTTCATCAAGTACCAGATCGATCTTCCGAAGTAGCCCCCTCGGTCGCGAGACCCCAGCTGTGGATCCGGCGGGGGTGGATCCGGATGACCTCCTCGCTGAAGTGCGGGCCGAGCTCGTGCGGCCCGACCAGGAGCTCGGCCACGCCCCGGATCTCCACCCCGCGCACCCGCCAGGGCCGTACGCTCGCCAGGTCGTCGACGACCAGGGCCACCTTGGGGTTGGCGACGAGGTTGCGCCACTTCTTCGTGCGGCCCATGGCGAGCCCGCCGACCAGGACGGTGCCGTCCGGCTGCGGGAAGAAGCCGACGGGGTTGGCCTGGGGCTGGCCCGTGGGGTCGACCGTGGCCATCCGGGCGAGCCGCTGCGTCCGGAGATAGGCGAGTTCGGCCTCGCCGAAGCCCTCGAAATCCCTCATACGGCCAGCATCACGCGCCGGTCGTGGGGAGCGCATCGGCGCTCCGGAGGAATTCCGGGCGGGCCGTGGTCCTAGGTCCTCAGCCCCAGAGCCTGGTCAGCCCCCTCAGCCCCAGATGAGCGCCCCCACCCACGCGCCGACGATCAGCAGGCAGGCGAAGAGCTCGACCAGGATGCTCGTACCCGCCGCCCGCATCACCGCGCGCGTGGAGGCCCTGGCCTGGCCGTGGCCGCCCAGGCGGAACCGCTCGGAGAGGTAGATCCCGCCGATGAAACCGGGGATCGCGCCGAGCACGGGGACCAGGAAGAAGCCGAGGAAGGCGCCGACCCCGGCGTACGTCACCATGCGCCGGGTGATCCCGACGCCCCGGATCCGGCGCTGCGGCAGCAGCCATACGACCACCTGGGTGAGCAGGAGCAGCGCGGTCGAGGCGACGAGCAGGATCCAGGCGAGCCCGCTCTGCTCGTGCAGCGACCACCAGAGCATGGCCGCCCACACCAGCCACGGCCCCGGCACGCCGGGAGCCAGTACCCCGAACAGGCCGAGCAGCATCACCATCGCGACGAGCAACAGCTGCCACACACCCATCTGCCCAGCGTGCAGGACCCATGATCTCCTCGCAGGTCGCGGGGTACGGACGGGGCACCGGCCCTCCGGCCCCGGCGCCTACCCCCGCGCCACCCACCCCTTCTCGTACGCGTGCCAGCCCAGCTGGAGGCGGGTCGTCACGCCCGAGAGCTCCATCAGGCCCTTCACCCGGCGCTGCACCGTGCGCAGGCCCAGGTCCAGCTGTTTCGCCACGCTCGCGTCCGTCATGCCGGCCAGGAGCAGGGAGAGGACCTCCAGGTCCGTCGCGTCGGGGCCCGGCGCCTCCGTCTCCGTGACGTGCGCGCCCGCGCCGAGCCGCAGCGGCAGCGCGTCGCGCCAGACCGCCTCGAAGAGGCCCATCAGGGACTCCAGGAGCCCGCTCGCGTGCACCACGAGCGCCGCCGGCTCCGCGCCCCGGCCGGTCAGCGGGACCATCGCGAGGGCCCGGTCCGCGACCACCAACTTCGTGGGCACCCGGTCCACCACCCGGATCTCCTCGTCCCGGCCGAGCGCGGCCGACAGCTCGACGATCCCCGAAGGCAGCGTCAGGACCTCCCGCTCGACCACCACGCGGTAGTGCACGCCCCGCCCGGCCGCCATCTCCTCCGCGTCGTTCTCCATGCCGCTCACCGCGATCGGCTTCCCGGTGACCAGCGCGCAGACCTCCTCCGTCGCGCCGAGCTGGAGCTGGAGGAAGCGGTGCGTGACCGCGCTCGCGCCCGTCACCACCTCCACCAGGTCGTGCACGGCCGGCTCCGCCGCCTCGGCGCGGTACTCCTCCGCGAGCAGCGCCGCCGCCAGCTCCGCCTGCTCCAGCTCGTGCCGCTGCTGGGTCAGCAGCGCGCCGAGCGCCACCCCCGGAGGCGCCGCCACCCACCGCCCCGTCCGCGCCGACGACTGCGCGGCGAGCCCCTGCGACTCCAGGCGCCGCAGCGCCCGCTCGGTGTCCGTCTCCGGCAGCGCGAGCCGGTGCGCCAGATCCGTCACCTCGGCCGCGCCCAGCGCGACGAGCGCGCGGTACGCGGACTCCTGCCGTTCGTCGAGCCCTATGGCTCCCAGCATCGCTGCCCCACCCCTCACCGGACGTCCTCGGACGTCCCGGACATTCCCCGGACGTTCACCGGACGCATTCGTTCCGTTGGTGCCCTGGCGGGAATCGGCCACGGCGCATTCCCGCCGCGCACATCATCCCTGCACCACCCTCACCTCTGCCAATGTGGCGCCACCGCAGCACCAACAGCTCCCGGCCAGGGGACCTTTGCCCGCCCCTGTGCCGGAATCAGATGGGGAGAGCGATGCGCCCGATTTCGCGTACGGCCCTGGGGGCGGCGACCGCCGCCGTCCTGGCCGTCACCGCGGTCGCGCCGTCCACGGCCGCCGTGCCACAGGACGACCCGACCGGCAATCGACCGCTGGTCGGCAGCGAGGCCCACACGGCCCGCGCCGGGGAGCGGACCGCCACGGTCACGCTGGTCACCGGCGACCGGATCCTGGTCACCCGCGACGCCGCCGGGAACCCGGCCGCCGCCGCGCTGCCCCGCGAGGACGGGACCGTTCCCTTCGTCCAGACCCGCCGCTCGGGCCAGGACCTGTACGTCTACCCCGAGGGCGCCACCGCCGCCCTCGCCGCGGGCCGCGTCGACGAGGAACTCTTCAACGTCACCGGCCTGGTCCGGCAGGGCTACGACGACGTCGGCAGCAAGACGCTCCCCCTCATCGCGGTCTACGGCTCCGACCTCGCCCGCTCCGTCCCCGCCGCCCCGCGCGGAGCCCAGCGCGGCCAGGTCCTCAAGGCCGTCGACGGCGTCGCCCTCAAGGCCGACAAGAAGCAGGCCGCCACCTTCTGGGCCGACGTGAACGCCCCCGCAGCCCGCTCCGCCACCGGCCTGAAGAAGCTCTGGCTGGACCGCAAGGTCGAGGCCACCCTGGAGCGTTCGACCAAGCAGGTGCACGCCCCCGAGGCCTGGGCCGCCGGCTTCGACGGCACCGGCACCAAGGTCGCCGTCCTCGACACCGGCGCCGACACCGAGCACCCCGACCTCAAGGGCCGGATCGTCGCCTCGGAGAACTTCACCGACTCCGACACCGCCGAGGACCGCGCGGGCCACGGCACCCACACCATCTCCACCGTCGGCGGCTCCGGCGCGGCGAGCGGCGGCAAGAAGAAGGGCGTCGCGCCCGGCGCGGCCCTCCTCAACGGCAAGGTGCTCAACGACTCCGGTTCCGGCGCCGCCTCCTGGATCATCGCGGGCATGGAGTGGGCCGTCGGCCAGGGCGCCGACGTCGTCTCCATGAGCCTCGGCAGCTCCGTGCCCACCGACTGCACCGACCCGATGAGCGTCGCCGCGCAGGAACTCGCCCAGAACAAGGGCACGTTGTTCGTCATAGCCGCCGGCAACTCGGGCCCGACGCTCAACACCGTCTCCTCTCCCGGCTGCGCCCCCGACGTGCTGACCGTCGGCGCCACCGACCGCGACGACTCCACCGCGAACTTCTCCAGCCGCGGCCCGACGATCGTCCACCACACCCTCAAGCCGGAGATCGCCGCGCCCGGCGTCTCCATCTCCGCCGCAGCCGTCGGCGGCCGGGGCGTGTACGCCTACCAGCCCATGTCCGGTACGTCGATGGCCACCCCGCACGTCGCGGGCGCGGCCGCCATCGTCAAGCAGCGGCACCCCGACTGGACGGCCCAGCAGATCAAGGCCGCGCTCGTCTCCTCCGCCGAGAGCGACGTCCCCGGCGACGTGCGCGAGGTCGGCGGCGGCCGGCTCGACGTCAAGGCCGCCATCGACCAGACGGTCCTCGGCGCCGACGCCGTCCAGGGCGGCACCTTCAACTGGCCCCAGGACAGCAGCGACCGCACCACGGTCTCCGTCCCGTACACCAACACCTCCGGCAAGGCCGTCACCCTGACGCTCGACGTCGAGAAGGTGACCGGCAACGACGGCTCCCGCGTCCGGTCCTCCGTAGCCAAGCTCGGCAAGCGCACGGTCACCGTCCCGGCCGGCGCGACCGTCGAGGTCCCGCTCCAACTGGACCCGTCCGCGCACCTGGAGCGCGCGCAGTACGGCGACGTCACCGGACGCGTCGTGGCCACCGGCCGTGACGGGTTGCACGTCTCGACGCCGTTCTCCCTCTACGTCCAGCCCGAAACGGTCACCCTGCGCGCCAAGTTGATCGACCGTCAGGGCAAGCCCGCCGACGGCGCGTCCTCCGTCGACCTCATCGGCACCGACGACGCCAGCGGCGAGCGCCGCTTCAACGAGGGCGCCACCGACCAGGTCTTCCAGGTGCGGCCCGGCAGCTACTTCCTCTCCTCCTTCGTCACCACACCCGACGCGGGCGAGGGCGCCACGCTGAACGACTCGCTCAGCTACCTGGCCCGCCCGCAGATCGAGGTGAAGAAGGACACCACCGTCGTCCTCGACGCCCGCAGGGCGCACAAGCTGGCGGTCGCGACCGACAAGCCCGGTGAACAGCGCGGCACCACCCTGGCGTTCGCCCGCTCCTGGGACGACACCTGGCAGCACGCCGGAACGGCCGCGGGCACCCGCTCGATCCGCGGCTACTACGCCTCCGTCGAAGGCCGCGCCGACGAGGGCGACTTCGAGTTCGGCAGCTACTGGCGCACCGCGGCCCCGCAGATCGCGGAGCTGAAGACGGCCGACGGCACCGTCCTGCACCCCGTCACCGCCTCCCTCGGCTCCGACAACCTCGACGGCGCCGGAACCGCCGGTCTCGTCGACGCGGGCACCGGCACTCCCGAGGAACTGACGGCCGCCGGCGCCAAGGGCCGTGTCGCCCTGGTCCGCTTCCCGGACACCTCCACCAACGCGGCCACCGTCGCCCGGAACGCCAAGGCCGCCGGAGCCGTCGCGGTCCTCGCGTACCGCACGTCGACCGCCCGCTGGTACCCGACGGCCGGCTTCACCGGAGCCGGGTTCCCGGTCCTCGCCGTCGGCTCCGCCGAGAGCGCGGCGCTCCTGGCCAAGCTCTCCGCCGGCGAGGTCACCCTCTCCTGGAAGGCCACCGCGAAGAGCCCGTACCTCTACAACCTGGCCTTCCCCGAGTCCGGTCAGCTCCGGGACGACAAGACCTACCGGGTCCGGGACGGACAGTTGGGCCGTACCGAGTCCACGTACGGCTCCATGGGTGTCGCCACCGACTTCATCGACAGCCCGGCGGCCTACCGGCCGAACGGCACCGCGGTCTACTTCGGCGCGATCGAGGCGGTCCCTGCGCCGGGCACCCGGACGGAGTACTACACGACCGGGGACACCCAGTGGGAGACGGTCCTCTCCTCCAGCTTCCCGTTCGGCGAGTTCATGATCGGGGCCAAGCACGCCTACAAGGCGGGGGAGAAGCGCACCGAGCGCTGGTACGACGGCGTCATCGCCCCGACCGCCCCGCTGGACGCCACCGGCAAGCCGGTCCTCGTCGCCGAGCGCCAGGGGGACCTCATAGGGTTCGCCAACTCCATGTGGGGGGACAACACCCACTACGCCCAGCCCGGATCCTTCGGGGACATCGGCAACCTCCGGCTCAGCAAGGACGACGAGGTTCTCGGAGAGACCGGATGGCCGTTCGGTGCCTTCGAAGTCCCGTCCGAGCGCGGTACGTACACGCTCGAACAGAACACCATGAAGATCGGCAGCAAGGTGTGGAACCGCTCCACATCCGTCAACTCGGTATGGAATTTCACCTCCGAGCGTGACGAGAGCGTCTACTCTCAAGGCATCCCGATTCTCTTCCCCCGGTACAACCTGCCGGAGGACGGAGTGAAGACCCTCGCCGCGACGGACGGCCAGCAGATCGGCCTCACCGCGACGGGTCACGCGGGCTACACGCCCGCCGCGCTCACCTCGGCCAGGCTCTCGTACTCCTACGACGGAGGAACGACCTGGACGGAGGCGCGGGTCTCGCAGCGCGCCGGCACCTGGACCGCGACCGTGAACCACGCGGGCGCGGCGGGCAAACCGGTCACGCTGAAGACCGAACTGACGGACGCCAAGGGCAACTCCGTCACCCAGACCGTGGTCCGCGCTTACGACGTGCGCTGATCACGCCGGTCCGCCGGGCGTCCTTCCCGTGGGGGGTGGGGTCGCCCGGCGGACCTCTTTTTCGGCATGTCCCGTTTTCTGGCGGCCCGCGCGGTGGACAATAAGGGCATGACTCAGCAGGGGGACAACTGGTGGGACAAGCTCTACGACGAGTCGGTGCCGGACACGGCCCCGACAGCCACGGGCGACACGCTCGACGACCGTTTCGACTCCGCGTCACGTGCGACGACGAGCACGACGCCAGGTGACCCGGCGCCGCCGGTGATACACCGAGCGCCGCTCGTGGGGCGCCCGCCCCGGGCTCCCTGGGAGCCCCCCGACACGAACACGCACACGGACGCGCACACCGAGGCCGACGCCACGCTCGTCGTCGACCTCCCCGATCCCGAAGTGCCCGAGCAGCCCGCCCCGCCGCTGCCGCGCCCCCGTACCGCGCACATCGGCAACCGGCCGCCCACCTACGAGGCCGAGCCGACCGCGCTGCCCGCGGCCCGGCCGGGCGAGCTCGGCGAACTGGTCGCCGACACCGTCCTCGACGGCGCCCGCTACGGCTCGTACACCCTGCGCGCCGCCTCACAGCGCGGCGACTCCGCCCGCTACCGCGGCGAACCCCGCAGGGACTCCTTGCTCACCGCCCGGTTCGGGCAGGAGGAGGCCGCGCTCGTCCTCGTCGCCGTGGCGACCGGCGCCCGGTCCGCCGAGGGCGGGCACCTCGCCGCCGCCGACGCCTGCCGCTGGATCGCCGAGGCCGTCGGCCGCAGCCACGCCCGGCTCTCCGAGGACATCCGCTCCGGCCGCCGGGGCGACCTGAAGTCGGGGCTTCACCGGCTCACGGACCGTACGTACGGCAAGCTGCGCGCCCGCGCCGCCGAACTGGGCGTGGAGCCCGAGGAGTACACCGCGACCCTGCGCTGCCTGCTGCTCTCCGCCGACCCCGACTGCCGCACCCGGGTGTTCTTCGGCATCGGCACCGGCGGCCTCTTCCGGCTCCGCGAGGGCGCCTGGCAGGACATCGAGCCGCTGCTCCCGGAGCCCGCCGCGCTCAGCGGCGCCCCGGTCGTCGGCTTCGGCTCCCCGCCGTCGGAGACGGCCGACGGCGACCGCCAGACCATGCGGCTCGGCGTCCCCGGTCCGCCAGGCGCCCCCTTCGTCGAGGCCCCTCTGCCCCTGCCCGCCGAACCGTTCCGCTTCCGCGCCTCCGTCGCCCGCCCCGGCGACACCCTCCTGCTCGCATCGAACGGTCTCGCCGAGCCGATCCGGGGCGAACCGGCCCTCGCCAAGGAGCTGGCCGAGCGCTGGGCGTCCGCCGAGCCGCCAGGGCTCGCGGCCTATCTCGCCGACACCCAGCTCCGGGTGAAGGGGTACGCCGACGACCGCACAGGGGTGGCCGTCTGGGAGGCGTAACGGTCCGCCTCATGTGTTGATGGACCCATGGCCAAGCAGAACGTCGCAGAACAGCTCGTCGACATCCTCGTCCGGGCGGGCGTCCGGCGCCTGTACGGAGTCGTGGGCGACAGCCTGAACCCCGTCGTCGACGCCATCCGCCGTACGCCCGACATCGACTGGATCCAGGTCCGGCACGAGGAGGTCGCGGCCTTCGCGGCCGGGGCCGAGGCGCAGATCACCGGCCGTCTCACGGCGTGCGCCGGCTCCTGCGGCCCGGGCAATCTGCATCTGATCAACGGCCTGTACGACGCGCACCGCTCGATGGCCCCGGTCCTCGCGCTGGCCTCGCACATCCCCTCCAGCGAGATCGGCCTCGGCTACTTCCAGGAGACGCACCCGGACCGGCTGTTCGCCGAGTGCAGCCACTACAGCGAGCTGATCTCCAACCCGCGCCAGATGCCCAGGATCCTCCAGACGGCCATTCAGCACGCCGTCGGACAGAGCGGCGTCAGTGTCGTGTCGCTCCCGGGCGACATCGCCTCGGAGCCCGCCCCCGACACGGCCCTGCAGACCGCCCTCGTGACGTCCCGGCCCACCGTCCGTCCGGGTGACGCCGAGATCGACGCCCTGGTGCGGATGGTCGACGAGGCCGATCGGGTGACGCTGTTCTGCGGCAGCGGAACGGCCGGGGCGCACGCGGAGGTCATGCAGTTCGCCGAGCGCGTCAAGGCGCCGGTCGGCCACGCGCTGCGCGGCAAGGAGTGGATCCAGTACGACAACCCGTTCGACGTCGGGATGAGCGGACTGCTCGGCTACGGAGCGGCCTACGAGGCCACCCACGAGTGCGATCTGCTGATCCTGCTCGGCACGGACTTCCCGTACAACGCCTTCCTGCCGGACGACGTCAAGATCGTCCAGGTGGACGTCAGGCCCGAGCGTCTGGGGCGGCGCTCCAAGCTCGACCTGGCGGTCTGGGGCGACGTACGGGAGACGCTGAGCTGCCTCACGCCGCGCGTGCGGGCGAAGTCGGACCGCCGGTTCCTCGACAAGATGCTGAAGAAGCACGCCGACGCCCTCGAAGGGGTCGTCAAGGCGTACACCCGCAAGGTCGAGAAGCACGTCCCGATCCACCCGGAGTACGTCGCCTCTGTCCTGGACGAACTCTCCGACGACGACGCGGTGTTCACCGTCGACACCGGCATGTGCAACGTGTGGGCCGCGCGCTACATCACCCCCAACGGCCGCCGTCGCATCATCGGCTCGTTCTCGCACGGCTCGATGGCGAACGCCCTGCCGCAGGCCATCGGCGCCCAGTTCACCGACCGCCGCCGCCAGGTGATCTCGATGTCGGGCGACGGCGGGTTCTCCATGCTGATGGGCGACTTCCTCACGCTCGTCCAGTACGAACTCCCCGTGAAGATCGTCCTGTTCAACAACTCCTCCCTCGGCATGGTCGAGTTGGAGATGCTGGTGTCCGGTCTCCCGTCGTACGGCACGACCAACCACAACCCCGACTTCGCCGCCGTCGCCCGCGCGGCCGGCGCCTACGGCGTCCGAGTCGAGAAGCCCAAGCAGCTCGCGGGCGCCCTCAAGGACGCCTTCAAGCACAAGGGCCCGGCCCTGATCGACATCGTCACTGACCCCAACGCCCTGTCGATCCCGCCGAAGATCAGCCGCGAGATGGTCTCCGGCTTCGCCCTCTCTGCGAGCAAGATCGTCCTGGACGGCGGGGTCGGCCGGATGCTCCAGATGGCCCGCTCCAACTTGCGCAACGTCCCCCGGCCGTAGGGGGTGCACTACGCCGTGCCCTGGTCTCACTCCTGGGAGTGGAACCCGGAGACCAGTGGGCGCAGCCCGTCAGGCCGTGACCCGGAAGGCACCGGTACCACAGAGAGCTGTGGAGCCCGGAGCCCCCGGGTACCGACAGACGGAGCGGACGGAATGTCACTCAAGCCCCTGTACTCCCCAAATTCCCCATCGAGCAGGGCCGGGCGCATCGCCGCCGCGGCCGGCGTCATGGCCCTCGCGCTCGTCGTGAGCCTCCCCGGAGCGGCGACCGCGGCCCCCGGTGACCTCGACCCCACCTTCAGCGGCGACGGCAAGGTCATCTCCGACCTGGCCGCGGTCGAGAACAACCGGGACGTCGTGATCCAGCCCGACGGCAAGATCGTCACGCTCTCCACCGGCTTCGACTTCGACGGCCCCAACGACTTCTACGTGATCCGCCACAACCCCGACGGCACCCTCGACACGACCTTCGGCGGCGGCGACGGCATCGTCTCCACCGACTTCGGCGGATTCACCAACGACGAGGCCCACGCCCTGACCCTGGCGGGCCCCGACAAGATCGTCGCGGTGGGCCGGAGCGACACCCCCGACACCGGCCGGCCCCAGCTCGCGGCGGCCCGCTACAACGCGGACGGCTCCCTGGACACCACCTTCGACGGCGACGGCAAGGTCGTCACCAGCTTCGGCGAGGACGTCCCCGCCATCGGCCACGCCGTGCTCATGGGGACCGACGACAACATCCTCATCGGCGGTTCCTTCGGCGGCGACGCCATGGTCACCCGCCTCACCGCCTCCGGCGGCCTGGACATCTTCGGCGACGACAACTCCGGCAAGGCCGTCTTCCCCTTCGAGGGCGGCGACTCGGAGATCCACGACCTCGCCGTGTACGGCGGCGGGACGATCGTCGGGGCCGGCTCGAGCCCCGCCGGCTTCGGTCTCGTCCGCCTCTACATGGAGTTCGGCGGCCGGGACGTCACCTTCGGCGACAACGGCCAGGTGGCCACCCCGTTCGGCACCTCCGCCGAGGGCGTCGCGCTCGCGGCCGGCGGCAAGATCGTTGCCGCCGGGTCGGACGGGACCGGGGGGAACTCCCGGTTCGCGGTGGCCCGCTACGACGGCGACGGCTCCCTGGACCCGACCTTCGGCGGGGACGGTACGGTGACCACCGCGTTCCCCGCCTTCGCCACCGCGGGCAACGACATGGCGCTGCAGACGGACGGCAAGGTCGTCGTCGTGGGCGACGCCACCGGCGACTTCGCCCTCGCCCGCTACAACACGGACGGCACCCTCGACACCGGCTTCGGCACCGGCGGCCGGGTGACCACCGACTTCGAGGGCAACTGGGACGAGGGCCACGCGGTCGCCCTGCAGGCCGACGGCAGGATCGTCGTCTCCGGCAACGGCAGCGACAACCACGCCCTGGCCCGCTACTCGATCAGCGGCACGCCCCAGCCGCCCACCGCGGACCTGGCGGTCACCAAGACCGGGCCCGCCACCCTCAGCATCGGTGACCAGGCCACGTACACGGTCCGGGTGACCAACCGCAGCACCACGACGACCGCCACCGGGGTCTCCGTCTCCGACACCCTCACCGGCGCCTCCGGCACCCTCCTGTCGGCCACCCCCGGTCAGGGCGGCCCCTGCACCGTGAACGCCACCACCATGAGCTGCGGCCTCGGCACCCTCGCCCCGGGCGCCACCGCCACCGTCACGGTCGTCGCCGAACCCCGCGCCACCGGCACCCTGACCGACCGGGTGACGGCGACGGCGGCCCAGACCGACCCGGTGCCGGGCAACAACACCGCCACCGCGACCACCTCGGTGAACAACGCCCGCGGCTGCACGATCATCGGCAGGAGCACCGGCGAGACGCTCAACGGCACTTTCTTCAGCGACGTGATCTGCGCACTCAGCGGCAACGACACCGTCAACGGAGCCGGCGGCAACGACACCGTCTACGCGGGCCCCGGCAACGACGTGGTCAACGGCGGCGCGGGCAACGACCGGCTGATCGGCCAGACCGGCAACGACCGCCTCAACGGCGACGCCGGCAACGACACCCTCGACACCCGGGACGGCGTCAACGGCAACGACCAGGCGTTCGGCGGCACGGGCACCGACTCCTGCACCACGGACCCCGGGGACACCCGCAACAGCTGCCCTTGATGCCCTCGATGAATGCGCGCCGGTCGGTGGGGCATGCATCTCCGTGAGCCTGTTCGAGGAGATCTGTACCGACATGTGGGTGGGGGTTATGAACGGGGAGGCACGACAGCCGGCTCAACTGCTCAGAAAGGTGGGATGCGCGGAGCTGACCGCGGTGCCGGAGGTGCGCCACGCCCTGCGCAGCATGCTGCGGACCTGGGGCGGACCGGGCGCTTCCGACGTGGCGGAGCTGCTCACCAGCGAACTCGTCACCAACGCTCTGATCCATACCGACCACGGCGCGGTGGTCACCGCGACCGTGGTCCCCGACAGCCTGCGCGTGGAAGTACGCGACTTCGTCTCCGGACTCCCCGCTCCCCCCGAGCCGCACGTACCGCCCGCCGACGACGGTACGCACGGCCGAGGTCTGGTCCTGGTGCAGGAACTGGCCGACTCCTGGGGCGTGGAGGATCACGGCGTGGGCAAGGTGGTGTGGTTCGAACTGAACGGTGGGGCGGCGTGAGTACCCGTCGGGTTCCCACGCCGCCCCACCGTTCACGTCGGCGGCTCAGGCTCAGCCGAACTGCTGCTCCAGGTCCTTGAGTTTGCGCTCCAGCGAGTCGAGCCGGGGGAGCGTCTGGGTGTCGTCCTCGGCGGTGAGGTCCACCGTCCGGGGCTCAGTACCCTTCACGGCCTGGAGGGAGGGCCGGTGTCGAAGCGGCAGCTGTCCGGGGTCGGATATGGCGGGGGCCGCCCCCGCCGGACCCAACCACCGCGGCGCGCCGCCCCCCCCCGCGGGAATCGGGGGGGGCCCCCCC